>JBMYYE010000039.1:0-20107 GCA_049609065.1 Halocynthiibacter sp. | reverse complement strand
CAACGGTGGCAGCGCTACGCGCAGCGCGCCACGTCGATGCCGTTGCAGAGTTTGCGCCAGATCCGTACTTTTGCAAAATTGTTGGAACGCCAAGTTACGCATTTCATTGGCGTCGCGGATAACCGTTTGGCGCTACCGCTTGAGGGATCAAATGCCATCCCACGTCCGCCGCAATGTGATTGGGCGCACCGGCCTGCACTCTGGCGACAGGCTGTGACACCTGTGGGGCGTTCATCGGCCCCAAAACAGGCGATCATCACAGAGAACGCAACGCTTTTTCACGATTGCGATGTGAGCGAAATTACATATCGCCAAATGCGCAATGCCCGTGAAGAGGACCTCGCGCCTTATGGACTTAAGGTTGAGGTTTTCAAGTTTGACGGGAGCTTTTTGTCCGTTGCCATTGACCTGCCACAAGAGGCGGTGACGGGTCTTTCTAAAGACAATATTATCGGCGTTAACCTTAATTACGATTATGAAAGGCCGCTTGATATTTGTGCGCGGCTCAACATCAAACATGGCCCCAATGTTGAACAGGTCGTGCGTGAGTTTTCGGTTGAAGACGGTGAGACATATGTTGAATTTGATCTTTCATATACCAAAATCAACGATAAGCGGCTCGAAGGTATGTGGTTGGATTTGATCTTTGATGCGCCAGATATGAATCAAGTGATGATACACGATCTTTATTTTGTACGCCGCCCGCGCGCGGCGTTTTAAGGAAACCCTATGGCTCAATATTTCTTTACAGACGTTCAAATCACATCTGGCCGGTGGCGGGCCGTTATGCATGCGTCCGCCCCTGTTGAGACGCCTGATTTATTGGTTACACATTTAGAACAGCCGCTCGAAGATATCACCGTTGAAAACCACAGTTTAGAAAAAAACGCGTGGCGGGTGTCTGCGGGCATCCCTGTCGAAGCTATCTCCGACGGCGTTCAGGTGTTTCGTGTCTATGTGAATGATATGGATACCGTCGTTGAAACGTTTACGATCCTTGCGGGTAAACCTCTCGAGGAAGACATCCGCGCCGAAGTGCAGCTTTTGCGCGAAGAACTTGATATGTTGAAAAAGGCGTTTCGCCGTCATGCACTGGCGTCGATGGATTAAGTATCCTCAGCCCAATCCACGCTTTGCATTTCTCGAAGCCGTGATGCTGTGCGCTCAAATTCAAACACGCCGTCCCCTTCGACATAGAGCATTTCTGGCTCTGCGGCGGCGGATGCAATGAGGCGCACTTTGTTTTCATAAAGCGCGTCAACCAAGGTTACGAACCGTTTTGCTTCATTGAAATTGTTGCGCCCAAGACGTGGAATATCGCTTAGGAAAAGCACGCGCACTGTTTGGGCAATGGCAAGGTAATCCGCAGGGCCCAAAGCTTTGCTGCAGAGATCGAAAAATCCCGCACGCGCGATCCCATTTCGAAAAGCAGGCAGCGTTACCTCGCGTGATTTTACGGTGAGGTGTAGAGGGGGCGTTTCACCGCCGCCTGTAAAATCACGCCAGACCTGATCCATCTGCGCGCGCGTTTCTGAACTGATGGGTGTGAAATAAACAGGGTTTCCAGCCAGTCGGTTTTGACGGTAATCCGTGGGCGAAATCAGTTCATGCACGGCGAGTTCTTTTTTAATCAACGCGATGAACGGTGTGAACAATTGGCGGTTGAGCCCATTTTTATAAAGGTCCGATGGATCACGATTTGATGTTGTTACGATGACAACGCCCGCTTCAAAAAGTTTCTCAAACAGGCGACCAACAATCATCGCGTCGGTGATGTCTGTGATTTGCATTTCGTCAAACGCCAACAGCCGCACACTGGCGGCGATGTCATTGGCCACAGGTGTAATCGCGTCATCAACACCTGTCTTTCGGACCTCATGCATGGCGGTGTGCACATCTTGCATAAACGCATGAAAATGAACGCGGCGTTTTTCTGTGATATTGAGGTTTTCTACGAAAAAATCCATCAGCATGGATTTTCCACGCCCCACCCCACCCCAGAGGTAAAGCCCCATTGGCGCTTCTTCGGGTTTGTGAAAAAGGCTCCCTAAAATGCCGCGTTTCTTGGCGCGGGTCGTTTCAAGGTGAACGCGGATGTCTTCGAGAAACGGCAGCACCATTTCTTGGGCGGGATCAGAGTGGATTTCGCCACGGGCCACTTTGGCGGTGTATATCTCAAGCAATGTCATGGCGTTGGCATAGCCCACCGCTATTTTCTATGCAAAGGGGAATTCGCTAAAGACGGAGGTTTCATAAGCTTTAAGCGACGGTTTGGCGCTTGGTCCATAGAGTGCAGTATCGGTTTCCAGCTCAGGAAACAGTGCAAATAATTCATTCCGACAGGCTTCATCCAGGGCATCTATGGCCATGGGACCTGGGTGGAAGCTTTCGCTTTCCATACCGTCTACGGTTACAATTTCGTGTGAATTAAAGAGTATGTGGATGTAGGACACAGGGGCATCATCGGTCACCACCTGTGCGATGCCAACTTGTGCTAAGGCATGAGCGGGCGCGAGGATTGCGTCTTCGCCAAAGAAAAGTTCGGCGCGCCAGTCACTGAATAAAACCCGATGTTGTGGCGAAACCAATGTATCCCGGTTGGGTGTGTTTGGCCTTATACAGCCTTTGGGAAAACAGATTGGTCGAAACTTAGGGTTGAGTAGTAGGTCCTGTGGCGATAAATCCCGCCGCCCAATCCAGCGGACGGACTGTAACCCGTGGTCATGGGTGTGGATAAGATCACCGACACATACCGTTTCAATGGGCCGTGTGCCTGTTTTTGTGCGAATGCGCGATCCTGCCGTAAAACAGGTGATTGTCGTCCACGGGACATTCCCTGTTTGGCTCCAACTCCCTGTGCTCCAGCCTGTAATGGTGTCGCCTGGGGTGAAAGGTACGCCTGGTGGCGGAAAGAATACCCAACCATAGCCTACTAAGCTTACGAAGGTGAAATCCGCTGTAACGGTCCCACCACCACCATCATTATCAAGAAAATTTACGCCAAGCGTCCCGCCGCCACTGACTGTATATGTGGTTCCACCAAAGGTCATGGTTTCGTCGAGACCTGGATCGCCGCCAAACCAATCTAATTCGGCGTCGTCATCAAAGATAACGGCCGAGAATGGGCTATTATAGGTCGTAAATCCAGCCCATTGATATGCCGTTACACTATACGTGGGCATTTTCCCTCCACAGGCATCGTTTCATACCGTATCTTTGGACATTTATGTCCGGTTCGACAACCTATAGTCTTACGTTATGATGCTCATGCCTTCATTGGCCACACTAATTTGCAGCTAAGCCCAATATAGCAGATTTTTTTATAGGGAGCATGGGCTTTTTCAAAAATTGGCAGCAAGTCGCAAAGGCGTGGGGATAAAGTCACAAATAAGCGGATTTGAGTTACTTTTTGATCCAATTCCAGCTGGTCTGACACATATCGTTGAGTGAATACTGCGCCTCAAACCCCAATAGGGATTTTGCATGATCTGCTTTTGCCAAATAAATAGGCACGTCGCCTGAACGGCGCGGCAAAATATCATAAGGCAAATCACGGCCAACAGCCGCACTATAGGCGGCGAGAAGTTCCAAGACAGAGTATCCACGCCCCGTCCCGATATTGGCAAGGTGCCCCGTTTCATTTTGAAACAGCGCATTCAGCGATAGCACATGTGCATTGGCCAAATCACAAACGTGGATGTAATCGCGGACACCAGTGCCATCAGGCGTATCATAATCGTCGCCAAAAACACCCAAACGGTCCAACTCACCCGTCGCGACTTTAGCGATATACGGCATGAGGTTGTCGGGAATGCCTTCTGGATCCTCGCCGATGAGGCTCGATGGATGTGCGCCTGCGGGGTTGAAATAGCGTAAAATGCCAAATTTCCAGCAGGCATCGGCGGCGGTCAGCTGTTCTAAAATATGCTCGCCTGATACTTTGGTATATCCGTAGGGGTTTTCAAACCGGCGTTCGGCCTCTTCGGGGGTTGGGGCGATGTCTGGCTCACCGTAAACCGTGGCAGATGAGGAAAACACCAAGCGGTGTACATCATGATCGCGCATTACATTAAGAACGGTGAGCAACCCGCCGATATTCGTTGTGAAATAGTCGAGCGGGATCTCAGTGCTTTCACCTACAGCTTTTCGTGCGGCAAAGTGGATGACGGCATCGATTTTCTCTTGTGTGAAGATCGTGTTGAGGAGATCGCGATCAAGAACGCTTCCTTCGTATAGGGTGACATTGGTGCCTGATATTGTCTCAAGACGCTGGATTACGCTTCGTTTTGAGTTTGAAAAATCATCAATAACAACAACATGATAACCCGCCTCAACAAGGGCTACATATGTGTGTGATCCGATATATCCCGCACCACCAGTTAAGAGTATTTTTCGTGTCATTTTGATCTTAATCCTTTGTGCGCTGGCTTAACATAGGAATACCTAAAAAAACATGGTAGAGATTGAAATTAATAGATCATTAAGTAAAAAAGACCACCATGCAGAAAAGGCGTCGCACGCAGGCAACAACCTGTCCTCAAATTTTGCGCTTGAAGGTAGGCGATGATTGAGGCCATTCGGCCAAGAAAGGAGCCCAAATGATAACGCCAATTCTATTATGTGGGGGAACAGGGACGCGGCTTTGGCCGTTGTCACGGGCGTCCTACCCAAAGCAATTCTCGCGTATTTTTGAAGAACAAAGCCTATTTCAGTCCGCCGCAAAGCGCGTCCATGGGCATGGGTTTGGCGCCCCAATTGTTGTAACGGGCTCTGATTTTCGCTTTATCGCAACACAGCAGTTAAACGAAGTGTGTATCGACCCAAATGCGGTTTTAATTGAGCCTGCGATCCGTGATACGGCACCTGCCATTCTTGCTGCGGCGCTTTATTTAGAAGCACAAGATCCAGATCAGGTGATGCTTGTCACGCCCACGGATCATTTCATTCCAGATGGCGGCGCGTTTCAAAAAACGGTTCAACAAGGTGAAGCCTTAGCGAAAGCGGGATCCATTGTGACATTTGGCATTGTGCCGACCGCGCCTGAAACGGGTTACGGATATCTTGAGTTGGGGGATGCCGCCCTTTCGCCTGCTTTTAAGGTCAAGGCATTTTGTGAAAAACCCGACCAAGAGCGCGCAAAAGAGATGATCGCAAAAGGGGGTTACCTTTGGAATTCGGGGCTTTTCATGGCAACAGCGGCAACGATTGTCGCGGCGTTTTCCACACATGACCCTGTAACACTTGCATCAGTGCGCATGGCTCTGGCGCATGCTCATCATGATTTGGGTTTCTTACGACTTTCCGTGGAGGCGTGGGATCCGATTGTCGCCAACTCCATTGATTTTGCGATTATGGAAAAGGCGACCAATACCGTGGTGATCCCTTTTGAAGGGCATTGGTCGGATTTGGGTGGCTGGGAAGCGATACGCGCCGAAAGCGATTGTGACGAAAAGGGCGTTGCAACAACCGCAGGGGTAAGCACCTATGAGTGCCGCGACAGTATATTTAGATCTGAGGATCCAGATATGCATCTCGTTGGTATTGGTCTTGCGGATGTGGTGGCCGTGGCGACCAAAGATGCCGTTATGGTGGCGCATCGTGACAAGCTAAACGAAATGAAGCCTGTTCTTGCGGACCTCAAGGACCGAGGTATTTTACAAGCCACACATTCAAAACGCGATCACCGGCCTTGGGGGTGGTTCGAAACACTGTCTGAAGGCGACCGTTTTCAGGTGAAACGGATTGTGGTGTATCCAAATGGTGCCCTCTCCTTACAAAGCCATGTTCATCGAGCAGAGCATTGGGTGGTTGTCGCAGGAACGGCAACGGTGACAATTGACGATCGAAAGCAGCTGATACCAGAGAATCAATCTGTCTATATCCCATTGGGGGCAAAACACAGATTAGAAAACACGGGAAAAGTTGATTTGCACCTTATTGAGGTTCAAACAGGTGGCTACTTAGGGGAAGATGACATCGTGCGATATGAGGATATCTATGCACGGGACCCTGAAAAAGACGTTAATCCAGCCTAATATGGGCTAAAAACGGCTGAATATTGCTTATGATGGGGGTGATTATTGTTAAAAAGCCACAGTTTTAGGGAAAAGGTCGATTTCCTTTGATTTTACAGGGTACTCATGAAATACAAAGCAACGTGAACGTTCACTAAGTTTAAGGAACTAATATTATGCGTAAAACATTCGCACTTATCGCCGCTGGCGTATTCGCAGCATCTGCAGCATCTGCAGGTTCTTACTCTGACGCAACTGTAGAAGCTGCACCAGTAATGGTTGAAGAATCAGGTTCTTCTGTTTCTGCAGGCGCAGTTATTGCTGCTCTCGTAGTAATCGGCCTTATCGCCGCTGCTGCTGACTAATATTTTTTAGGGCAACCTGAAAAAAGAAAAGCGGGTCTTCGGACCCGCTTTTTTATTTTGTGCAGTGAGTTTTTAAAACTCAAAGTAACGACGTGTTATCAAATAGGTAGACCTTCAAAGATCTTTCCATCAACGCGCACAGCAATTTTTCCACCGCGTAGGTTTTTGATAAACAGGCCTTGGACGGAGACACAGCTCCCCAGTATAATTGTACGTAATTTCATTTTTCCCCCAGTCAAATTGAAACAATTCTTAACGCCAGTATTTCGGCAGGAGGACGTTAAGAAATGTTTAATTTGACCTAAGCATATCTGAATACTGACTTTTAGACAAGTACTCCAGTGTAGGTTTAGAGGAGATCGCGCAGGTGTGAAATCAGAGGAATGTCTGCTTCAGGCATTGGATAGTCACGGAGATTCGCAACGCGCACCCATTTTAGGGTCTGGCCTTCTCGCGGGGTAAGCTGACCTTCCCATTTCCGACATACGAAAAGGGGCATCAATAGGTGAAAGTCATCATAGCTATGGGACGCGAATGTCAAAGGCGCAAGGCAGCTTTCCCATGTGTTGATCCCAAGCTCTTCTTCGAGTTCACGTATAAGAGCAACTTCGGGTGTTTCACCGTCCTCAATTTTGCCTCCAGGGAATTCCCAAAGCCCGGCCATGGATTTGCCTTCGGGCCGCTGTGCGAGCAAAATCCGCCCATCTGCATCAATGAGAGCAACAGCCGAGACGAGGACAGTTTTCATGATCGGTAATCCGCGTTGATGGTGATATATTGATGCGTCAAATCACAGGTCCAGACCGTATCGGCACCCTCCCCCAATCCAAGGTCCACTTGGATGATAAGGTCATCATTTTTCATATAGGCCGCCCCTTTTTCTTCGGAATAGCGGTCACTAACCCAGCCCTTTTCAGCAACAAGGATGTCTCCAAAGGAGATAGAAAGAAGATCACGATCTGCCTTTGCGCCTGATTTTCCGACGGCCATCACCACACGACCCCAGTTGGGGTCTTCGCCTGCGGCGGCGGTTTTCACCAAAGGTGAATTGGCAATCGACAGCGCCACTTTGCGGGCGTCATCCTTATTTTGCGCCCCGGTAACGGCGACTTCGATGAATTTTGTGGCGCCTTCGCCGTCGCGGACAACTTGATGGGCAAGATCGCGCATCACGTCCCCAAGGGCCTGAGCGAAGGCAAGTCCGAGCTTATCATCCAGTGTTGTGATTTCAGGCGCTGTGGTTTTTCCTGTTGCCGCCACGATGAGACTATCTGAGGTAGATGTATCGCTGTCGACGGTGATTGCGTTGAAGCTCTGATCCGTTTTTGCGGAAACGACCTCTTGTAAAAGTGTTGGCGAAATTTTGGCATCTGTGAAGATGTAGACCAACATCGTCGCCATATCAGGCGCGATCATTCCAGAGCCTTTTGCAATCCCTGCAATAGAAATTGAACCTGCGTCATTGTCGATATGGGCACTTGCGCCTTTGGGGAATGTATCAGTTGTTTTGATGGCTGTGGCCGCGTCTTCGATGGTGTTTGGCGCAAGGTTTGCAGCCATTTCGTCTATATGCGCGATGATTTTCTCTTCAGGGAGGACTTGTCCAATGACGCCTGTTGAGGATGTGAAAACACGTGCCTCTGGAACACCTGTTGTGTCTGCAACGGCCTTAGAAATAGCTTTAACGGAGCTGTCCCCGTGGCGGCCCGTGAAGGCGTTGGCGTTCCCTGCATTCACGAAAATCGCGGCTTCATCCGCGAGGTGCGCGACATTTTGGAGCTTCTCTTGGCAATCCAAAACGGGGGCTGAGCGTGTGGATGAGCGCGTAAATGCGCCCGCAATGGAGGCACCAGCACAAATTTTCGCCAACATCACATCGGGGCGGTTTTTGTATTTTATGCCTGTTTCAGATGTCGCAAATTCCACCCCGTCAATTACAGGGAGGTCAGGAAATCCGCCCTTTGGGGCAAGAGGTGAGATCATAGGGCCCGATGGATTGGGAGCCAGTGTTTGTTCCAACTGCGCTATTTTTGCTTTCAGTTTCTTGATCTTAGCCTTCTTGCCCATGGGGTACTCCGCGTTTATTTTCCGATCAAGGATGTGTCAAAAAGCTTTGTAACATCAAGATCTGCTTTATCGATTTTGGTGATATCTGCCGATTCATTGAGTTTTTCAATGGCTTTTTGCACAGCATCACTTTGGATTTCATTGGAGAGCTCACCGCGCATCTCTTCGAGAGTTGGCGTATCTGCGAGGCGTTTTTCATCAAGCTTAATAACATGCCAGCCGAATTGAGATTTGACAGGGGCTGAAATGCCGCCTTCTTCAAGGGTCACGACGGCATCAAAAAACACATCAACCATCGCACCTTTTTGGAACCAACCGAGATCCCCGCCAGATGGCCCAGAAGGGCCCGTGGATTTTTCTTTGGCCAATTCAATAAAATCACCACCTTCATTCAAAAGCGCGATCACAGCTTTTGCATCATCTTCGCTTTCGAGGAGGATATGGCGCGCTTTGTATTCAGGTTGCTTTTCGGCATTTTTAAACCGCGCTTCATAGGCGGCTTTGATCGCTTCGTCTGTGGTCGCTCCGTCGGCGATCCCTTTTAGGGCTTCATCAGCTTGAAGCGCACGGCGGTCCAATTCCAGGGTCAGCATTGAGCGTTTTGAAATCGTGTCGCCTGCGTTTTGGGACAAAACAACTTGGTTAATGAGCTGTTCCATAATCCCGTCATAAAGCACCTCCGCGGGGAGTTGGCGATATTGCGCCGGCAATTGTTCGCGGGTGATGATCATATGCCCAAGCGTGATATCAGTGCCATTCACGGTCGCCAGGACCGTGTCTGCGCTTAGATCTTCGGCGTAGGTTGGAAATGCAAATGCGAGGCCAACACAGGCTGTGGCGAGTAGGCGGGAAATGGGTTTCACTTTTAGTTCCTCTTTTTTACGGTCATTTGACCCGAATGGGGGCCGAAACATTGACACCATGTGTGTGGCCCCTTACATCGATTTTGGGCCGTTGCTTAAGGTATCTAGGTCTCTCTGGGGTGCTCGGCAAGGCATCATAACATCTATTTGACCGCAATGAGCGGATATGGGGCGAAAATGCTAGGTTTAGGTTCTGTTGCAAAAAAGGTTTTTGGGTCAGCCAATGATCGAAAAGTCAAAGCGGTTCGTCCGATCATCGCAAAGATCAACGCGCTTGAGCCAGAGTTCGAAAAGCTTTCCGATGAAGGCCTCATTGAAAAAACACAAGAATTTAAAGCGCGCGTGGAAAATGGCGAAAGCCTAGACGCGTTGCTGCCAGAAGCCTTTGCAAACTGCCGTGAGGCGGCAAAACGTGCTTTGGGGCTTCGGGCCTTTGATACACAGCTCATGGGGGGGATTTTCCTTCACCGTGGAAATATTTCTGAGATGAAAACAGGGGAGGGTAAAACGCTTGTTGCGACCTTGCCGTCCTATTTGAATGCGCTTTCTGGTAAGGGTGTGCATGTTGTGACGGTGAATGATTACCTCGCGACGCGTGATGCGGAATGGATGAGCAAAGTGTTCACCGCCCTTGGCATGACGACGGGTGTCATTTACCCGCAACAGCCGGCTGAGGAAAAGCACGCGGCCTACCAAGCAGATGTGACATATGCCACGAATAACGAATTGGCGTTTGACTATCTACGCGACAATATGCGGTCCGATATGTCGGAAATTTTCCAGCGCGGCCATAATTTTGTGATTGTGGATGAGGTCGATTCGATCCTCATCGATGAGGCGCGGACGCCGTTGATTATTTCTGGCCCCGCCGAAGATCGCACCGATCTCTATGTGACGATTGATAAAATCATTCCTGAAATCCAAGAGGATTTCTATGAGCTAGACGAAAAGACCCGCAATGTAACATTTAATGATGCTGGGAACGAGTTCCTTGAAACGCGGTTGGTTGAGCTTGGATTGCTCCCAGAGGGTCAGACACTCTATGATCCAGAAAGCACAACTTTGGTGCACCACATGAACCAAGGGTTGCGCGCGCATAAAATATTCGTGCGGGACAAAGACTACATGGTGCGCAACAACGAAGTTGTTCTTGTGGATGAATTTACCGGCCGCATGATGGCGGGACGTCGTTTGTCCGATGGTCTCCACCAAGCGATTGAAGCCAAAGAAGGCTGTGAAATTCAGCCCGAAAACGTGACAGTTGCGTCCGTGACATTCCAAAACTTCTTCCGTCTTTATGGCAAGCTTGCGGGTATGACTGGCACGGCGTTGACAGAAGCGGATGAGTTTGACGAAATCTATAAACTTGGCGTTGTGGAAATTCCAACCAACCGTCCGATCGCACGTGTGGATGACCACGATGCGGTCTATCGAACGGCGGCTGAAAAATTCAACGCAATCGTTGAAACGATTAAAGAAGCCCATGAGAAGGGTCAGCCGATCCTCGTTGGGACCACTTCGATTGAAAAATCCGAATTCCTATCGCAGCTCCTCGATCAAGCCGGTGTAAAGCATAGCGTTTTGAATGCACGTCAGCATGAAAAAGAGGCCCAAATCGTTGCCGATGCAGGTCGTTTGGGTGCGGTGACCATCGCAACAAACATGGCGGGCCGCGGGACAGATATTCAGCTCGGTGGCAACGTGGAAATGCACGTACAAGAGGCGCTTGCTGAAAACCCTGAGGCGGACCCAGAGGCGCTCCGCGAGGAAATGACAGCGAAAGTTGCGGACGAAAAAGCCAAGGTACTTGAGGCGGGCGGCCTATTTGTTTTGGCGACCGAGCGCCATGAAAGCCGCCGCATTGATAATCAGCTTCGTGGTCGTTCTGGCCGTCAGGGTGATCCGGGGCGTTCTGCATTTTTCTTGTCTTTGGAAGACGATCTTATGCGGATCTTTGGCTCTGAGCGTCTTGAAAAGGTTCTATCATCGCTTGGCATGAAAGAAGGCGAAGCAATCGTACATCCGTGGGTGAATAAATCGCTCGAACGGGCTCAGGCAAAAGTCGAAGGCCGCAACTTTGATATCCGTAAACAGATCCTCAAATTTGATGATGTGATGAATGACCAACGTAAGATGATCTTCTCTCAACGTCGTGAAATTATGGAAGCAGAGGACATTTCCGAAACCATCCAAGACATGCGCCACCAAGTGGTGGATGACGTGGTTGACCAATTTATTCCAGAACGGTCGTATGCCGATCAATGGGATGGGGATGGGCTTCAGGCGGGTTTGATTGAAAGCCTGTCTCTCGATGTACCGGTGAAAGATTGGATGGCCGAAGAAGGTGTGGATGACGATGTGATCCGCGACCGTCTCTATGACGCGCATGACGCGTTTATGGCCGAAAAAGAAGAAGCCTTTGGCGCGGACACCATGCGCAATGTCGAAAAGCAAATCCTTTTGCAGAGCATTGACGCCAAATGGCGTGAACATCTGGTGACGCTTGAACATCTTCGTTCTGTGGTTGGCTTCCGTAGCTATGCACAACGTGATCCCCTCAACGAATATAAATCAGAGGCGTTTCAGATGTTTGAAATGTTGCTCGATGGATTGCGTACGGATGCGGTGCGGCAATTGTCTCTCGTTCGTCAAATGACCGAAGAAGAACAAGCGCGCATGATGGCGGAATACATGGCTGAGCAAGAAGAGGTGCTTGGCGCAGTGGATGCCGCTGAAAATGCGCTGGAACAGACCGATGGTGGTTTTGATGAAACTAAGCCCGAAACATGGGGCAACCCTGGTCGTAATGATCTTTGCCCCTGTGGGTCGGGCAAGAAGTTTAAGCACTGCCACGGGCGCGTTTAAAACGTATTAATCCCCAATGATTCGCGGCCAGTAGCACACGCTACTGGCCGTTTTTTTATGCCGCGGTAACATCAGGAGTTTTGCATATGTGGCTGCGCTGGTGACGTTGCTCCAAATAAGGGGGATATTCTTGACAGGCATTTTGCTGTGTCAGAAAACACAGTACAATTTCCCATTTTTAGCGCTGCATATGTAATCTAGAGGAATAATATTCTATATTGAGGGCAGATAGAGAGGCCTCAATGCGACATTATCCCGTATTTTTAAACACACAAACCCAACATGCGCTCGTATCAGGGGCTGGCTTTGCCGCTGTTGCGAAGCTCCGCCTTCTTCTCAAGACGGAGCTTTCGATCATGGTTTATGGTGCGCAGCCAAGTCCGGAAATTCAAGCATGGGCCGGTGAGGGACGATTGCGCCTTGTTGCGCGGCCCCTAGTCGAAGCGGATTTCCAGACGTTTGAGCTGCGCTCTGTGGCGCTTTTCTATGCGGCAAATGAAAATCACGTGGAAGATAGTGAGGTCGCAGGCTGGGCAAAAAATGCGGGCCTTTTGGTGAACATCGTCGACAACTTGCGCGACAGCGACTTCATCACACCGGCCATTGTGGACCGCGCCCCTGTGACAGTTGCCATCGCAACCGAAGGCGCGGCACCTGTGCTTGCGCGCAATATAAAAGCGGATCTCGAAGAAAGCCTATCAACGGATTTGGGGCCTCTTGTTGAAATCGCACGTGGATACCGCCTCGCGGCGAAAGCTGTGCCATATGGTGCGCCGCGTCGGGCATTCTGGGCGGAATTTTACAACACGGTCGGTCCGAAAGCGTTTAGATCAGGGGGCAAAACCGCGGTGGAACAGGCGCTTGAAGCCCTCTTAAAAGCCCATAGCGCAAATAGCGCCCCAGACGGAAAGATCAGCTTTATCGGTCTGGGTTCAGGGCAGCCAGATGATATGACATTGGCGGCGCGAAAGGCCCTGCATGATGCGGATATTGTGGTCGCAAACGCAGATGTCCCACAAGAGATACTAGAGCTCGCGCGACGTGAGGCGGAATTCATAACCGTATCCGACCATGGGGTTTTCGATCAACGGTTTGCCAATCAGCGGGCCTTGAATGCGGCACGTTCAGGCCAAACGATCGCCCGCATCGCGCTTGGGGATGTTATCGATCATGCGGCGTTCTTTGACCTTCGCAAGGCCGCAGAGGATGATGGCCTTTCGACGTCATGGATTCGCGGTATTTCCAGGCTTGATGACTGTTTCATGCGTGCGGAGCTTTTTCCAAATTATACCATTGAAGAGGTGGCAAGATGACCAACGAAAACAAACCGAAAGTGATCACAGCAAATGACCTCCTTTCTGGGGAAGTGATGTATTTTGGCGCTACGGGTATCTGGGTTGAACACCTGCATGATGCAGCCGTCTTTTTGACCGAAGAAGATCAAAATGCGGCTCTATTAAAGGCAAATTCGTCATCCCGTGACATGGTTGGTGTTTATCCCATTGATGTCATCAAATCAGAAAATGGCGCACGTGCCGTTCATTTTCGGGAACGGTTTCGGGCCCAAGGTCCCACAAATTATCACCACGGAAAACATGCGCAGTTGCGCGCCTAGATAGGATATCCCATGTATCAGTATTCCGAATTTGACAGTCGCTTTATCGCGGAACGCAATGCTCAATTTCGCGCACAAGTCGAACGCCGCATTTCTGGGTCTTTGACCGAAGATGAATTTAAACCGTTTCGCTTGATGAATGGTCTCTATCTACAGTTGCATGCCTATATGTTGCGTGTGGCGATCCCGTATGGGAGCCTCAACAGCGCGCGCATGGTCAAATTGGCAGAAATCGCGGATCGTTGGGATAAGGGCTATGGCCACTTCACAACGCGGCAAAACATTCAGTACAATTGGCCAAAGCTGCGTGACGTTCCCGATATGCTTGAAGCATTGGCAGAGGTCGATATGCATGCGATCCAAACATCAGGAAACACGATCCGTAACGTCACGGCTGATCACTTTGCGGGGGCTGCGGCAGACGAAATCGAAGACCCACGTCCCGTTGCGGAATTGATCCGCCAGTGGTCAACGGATCATCCCGAGTTTCAAGGATTGCCGCGCAAGTTTAAAGTCGCAGTAACGGGTTCGCCAAATGATCGTGCTGTGGTGCGTGCCCATGATATCGGGCTGGTGGCACGTAAAAATGATGCGGGTGAAATCGGGTATGAGGTGATCGTAGGCGGCGGGCTTGGGCGGACGCCGGTTATTGGAAAAACGCTTGCGCCGTTTGTGGCCAAAGCGGATCTCATCGCGTATCTCGAATCTATAGTGAGTGTTTATAATCTCCTTGGGCGGCGTGATAATAAATATAAAGCGCGCATTAAAATTACCGTTATGGAAAACGGAGTGGATAAAATCCGCGCTCTTGTTGAGGAAGAATTTGCATTCCGAAAACCGCTTTTTAAAGGGCGAGACCAAGAGATGCTCCGAGAGATCGAAGCGCATTTTAAAACGCCGAACTTGGCACAAAAATCCATTGAAAATTTCGAAGATGCCAAAGCGGAAAACCCATCTTTTAAATCTTGGGCGGACACAAATTTGCATCCGCACAAAGATTTGGATCATGCGATTGTGACAATTTCCCTCAAAGCGCATGGTCAGACGCCTGGGGACGCCACATCGGACCAAATGCGTATGATTGCCCGCGTGGCAAAGCGATATGGTTATGATGAAATCCGCATCAGCCATGAGCAAAATGTCATCTTACCCCATGTGCACAAGGCGGATCTTTTTGCGGTGTATGATGCATTGAAAAAAGAAGGCTTAGGGACCGCAAATGTGGGTCTAATAAGTGATATTATCGCCTGTCCGGGTATGGATTACTGTGCGCTTGCAACGGCGCGTTCGATCCCTGTTGCGCAAGAAATTGCAACACATTTTGATGCGCTTAAGCTTGAGCACGACATCGGTCCGCTGAAGATTAAAATCTCCGGCTGCATCAATGCATGTGGTCATCATCATGTCGGACATATCGGCATTTTGGGGTTGGATCGTGCTGGCGTGGAAAACTACCAAATCACCCTTGGTGGGGACGGAACGGAAGATACGGTCATCGGTCAACGCGCGGGGCCTGGCTTTGCATATGATGCGATTTTACCGGCAATTGAACGTATCGTTTTGCGGTATATGGATATACGCGAGGGGCGGGATGAAACCTTCCTTGATGTCTACAAACGTCTTGGTGCAGCACCTTTCAAAGAGGCCCTCTATGGGGAGAAAAAAGATGCCGCATAACTATGATTGGGCGGATATAGCGGCCCTCAACCAATATTATGAGGCGCAGCCACTCAACGTGTTATTACATGATGTTTTTGTGGCACAGCGGTTTGGTGAAATGGCTTTGGTATCATCGTTTGGGGCCGAATCCGTGGTGCTGTTGCATCAGGTGTCTTTGTTCAAAGCATCCGCCCCAGTGCTGTTCTTAAATACGGAGATGTTGTTTCCTGAGACGCTCGACTATCAGCGCACTCTTGCAATGGATTTGGGGTTGTCGAATGTGCAGGTCATCGTACCAGATGCGGATCAAATCGCCGCAAAAGACCCGCTAAATAGCTTGCATAAGTTGGATACAGATGCGTGCTGTGATTTACGTAAAACCAAACCGCTTCAAGCGGCATTGAAGCCCTATGATGGGTGGATTACAGGGCGAAAACGGCACCAAAATAAAGACCGTGCGGAGTTACCGTTTTTTGAAGTGTCGGACGGAAAACTAAAAATAAACCCCATGAAAGAGTGGGGGACAGATCGGCTCAAAACCTATATCGAAGCCCATGATCTACCGCGCCATCCTTTGGTGGCGGCGGGGTATCCGTCGATTGGCTGTGCGGTGTGCACAACGCAGGTGAAAGCAGGCGAAGATCCGCGGGCTGGGCGCTGGCGTGGTCAGGAAAAAACAGAATGCGGCATTCATTTTGAAAATGGCCGTATGGTGCCTATGAGTGCCACAATAGAGGAAAACGACATGAGCATCATCGTAACGGATACAGGGTTTCGCACTGCAAATTGGCCAACAGATATTGTCCCGTTTGAGGCAACGACCAAAGAAGATGCCAGTGTCGAAATAACGACGGAGTTTGATGCGGGGGAATTGGCGACACTTGCGGGGGCCAAACCAGAGTTTATTCAGATCAATATCCCAAGCGCTGCGGATGGGCGCGGGTTTACACTGGCGCGGCGTTTGCGACTTTTAGGGTTCGAAGGGCGCCTTCGGGCATCGGGGCATGTTTTATCGGATCAATATGCAATGGCACGGCGATCGGGATTTGATGAGGTGGAAATCTCAGATGAGATCGCAGAACGTCAGCCAGAAGCGGAATGGTTGTTTCGCGCCAATTGGCAGGACCTTGATTACGGCGCAGAATTGCGTCGATAATCCTTTATTAGAGCCACATTTTCCTAAAGATACCCATTTTGGCGGAAGCTAAGTTCGCGTTCGCGCCCGATAATGATATGATCGTGGAGCGTGATCGAGAGCGCTTCTGCGGCGTCTTGAATTTGTGCGGTCATGGTAATGTCGGCCTCTGATGGTGTTGGATCGCCAGAAGGATGATTGTGCACCAAGATGAGGGAGGACGCGTTTAGTTCGAGCGCACGTTTGACAACTTCGCGTGGGTACACCGGGACGTGATCAACGGTGCCTTTGGCCTGTGCTTCATCAGCGATGAGCCTATTTTTGCGATCCAAGAATAAGATATGGAATTGCTCTGTTTCGCTGTGCGCCATGGTTGTGTGGCAATAATCGAGCACGGCATCCCAGCTTGAAATTACGTGTTGGTCCATGACTTTTGCGCGCGCCATGCGCTGGGCAGAGGCGGCGATGATTTTCAGGTCGGTCACAACGGACGGACCCACCCCGTCGATTTCAAGGAGTCGGGCGTCAGGGGCGGTGATTACACGGTTGAAATCCCCAAACGTCGCCATGAGCGCATGCGCAATGGGTTTAACGTCTTTACGCGGGATGGCCCGAAACAAGACAAGTTCAAGGAGCTCATAATCGGGGACGGCTTCGGCCCCGCCGTCTTCAAACCGTGTCCTAAGCCGCTTTCGGTGATCTTTAAGGTATGACGGCGTCGCAGTGTTGCTTGTGGTGACAGGCACCTCATGCGTGTGCCGCGTGAAAAGCGGCAACGGGACATCCGAGAAAGATCTGTGAATAGTCATAGAGAAAATTTTACAGATATTCCTAAACGGAAGGTTAATTTACAAAATTCGGATGACATCTTTTGTGATGGCGAGGCTGTAACCTTTGCGGGCAATGTTTTTCACCAGAAGCGATGACACCATCTGATTGCCCAACGAATCGCGTAGGCGTTTGATGCGGGTCGCGCCTGCGGCTTCTTCACAATCAATGGGGGAACGGCCCGTGATCATGGCTTCGATTTCGGACCCGGTGAGGATGTCATCATCAAGGCGTGCTTCTGCGAGGACTGAAAGGGCTTCCATCGCGGCTGGGGTGAGTTTGAATTCCATGTTGTTCAAAAGCACGGTGTTGTCGTCGCGGCTAATCAAAAGGGATGTGACCTCAATCCCGTTTTTTTCAATCAAGGACATCCGACGCCCCAACGCCAAGATGTTGAGCAAAAATAACAGCGCTGCGATCAAAAGTGCGGCTGAAAATATCAGCAACACAAAAATCACCATGCGGTAAGAAACAAGTGTTTCGGAAAAGGCGGTGCCAGAGAGCGCCAAAATTTCCAAAAGCTTGATTTCTCCATCTGAAGTGAGGGCAGAGTTTTCAACAAAAATCTGTTCGACACGGGCATTGAACGCGTTGCCGTCGGGCAATGTCCAAAATAAGAAAAAGGCCGCCAGCGCTAAGATCAAAATGATCGCAGCAACGCCAAATATAACGACGCGATTCCCCGATTGACGTGCTTTAGAAACGGAGGAAGTAAAGTCCTGCATTCGCTTTCTTTCCTTCTAGGTCATCATCGTTGAAGTTTGACAAAACAGTCAGCAATGTCCAGCCCGCATTCTTGAGCCGATCTTGGATGTCTTTCTTATTTTGCGCGATATCACAACCATTGGAAAGCTCCATTACCCCATAATGGAGTTTTAGCGGATCGTCTTTTTTGGCTTTGTAATCCACGTAGCACCCCGCATGTGCTGGGGCTGCGAGTGAAATAGTCAAAAGCATGAGAGATATAATAAAATGTTTCATGGGTGTGATTAAGGGGTAAACGTGGGTGTTATTCAATATCAGAGTTAAAATTAGCGGCAGTTATCCAATGTCATTTCGATGATATTGAGCAACGTTGAGAATGGCGCGATCTTTCCTTTACACCGATACATTTTCGGGAATTTGAAAGGAAACACACATGTTTAAATCAGGTCTTAGAACGCTCATGGCGGCTGTGATTGCAGTGACAAGCCTTAGTCCCACATTTGCGCAGGCGGGGGGGCGTAAATCAAACCAAGACGCAATAGGGGCCCTGATCTTTGGTGCGCTTGCGATTTACGCAATTAGTGAAATTGCGAAAAAGGATGATCCACCTGTCGTCGCGAAACCGCGGCCAAAACCGAAAGCCAAGCGCAAACCGCGTCGCAATCGTTTTGTGATCCCTGCGCGGTGTTTGCGTCGCTTTGAAACGCCAAATGGGATTCGCCGTGGGGTCCGCACCCCGTGTATGGAGCGCCGCGCACCTTGGGTGGAGCTCCCAAAGAAATGCCGTTTCCGTATTTGGACGGATAAAGGACGTCGCGTGATGTATGGCAAACGGTGTTTGCGTCGCAACGGTTACCGTTTTAGTTAAGGCAACGGATAGATGAAAATTAAAAAGGCGTCCTTTGGGGCGTCTTTCTTGGTTTGGTCTCAATTGTTTCTGCCGATATTGTAATTGATGAGGCAACAGGGGCAAGCTATTATCGGGTGGAACTCTTGCCCAATAACAAAGATCTTATACATTTGGGTGACCAACCTCTATTACCTGGAATGCCAGTTGAAGCCTTCCTCAAGACTGGAGAACGCTCACCATGGAGTTACTTGAGCAAACCGTTAACTGATTTTTCACTAAAGCGTTTAGGGAGACATAATAGGTTGTCTCTAACATCGGAATAGCCAGCATGGTAAAGAAATGTTGAAACTTTAAAACTAGAAAATTATCAACTAGACATATGACATATGTGACTAGTCCCGAAGAGAGTTAAAAATTTCCGCCCTCTCAATAACTTCCGAAAGCATTCAAATGTATGTATTAAAAGTCGTATTTTTATTTTTAGTTGTGTCACTTACAATTCTAACGGTTAAAACCACATCACGAAGTACCAATTCCGCTGATATGCTGGAAAAAACCTGGTCATTGGCCAAACAAGGCGACGCAAGCGCGCAAAATAATCTGGGTGTGATGTATAAAACCGGCACTGGGGTTGAGCAGGATCACGCGAAAGCTGTGCAGTGGTACCTCAAAGCAGCAGAACAAGGCCACGCAAGCGCGCAATTCAATCTGGGTGTGATGTATGATAACGGCACAGGAGTTGAGCAGGATCACGCGAAAGCCATGCAGTGGTACCTCAAAGCAGCAGAACAAGGTTACGCAAGCGCGCAATACAATCTGGGTGTGATGTTTTATAACGGCACAGGGGTTGAGCAGGATCACGCGAAAGCTGTGCAGTGGGTTCTCAAAGCGGCAGAACAGGGCGTCGCAGATGCGCAATATAATCTGGGTGTGGCGTATGAAACCGGCACAGGGGTTGAGCAGGATCACGCGAAAGCTGTGCAGTGGGTTCTCAAAGCAGCAGAACAAGGCGACGCAGATGCGCAAAATAATCTGGGTGTGATGTATAAAACCGGCACAGGAGTTAAGCAAGATCATGCGAAAGCTGTGCAGTGGTACCTCAAAGCAGCAGAACAAGGAAACGTAAAAGCGCAAAATAATC
>JBMYYE010000038.1:0-20159 GCA_049609065.1 Halocynthiibacter sp. | reverse complement strand
GCACGGCTGGCCAAAATCACCTATGACGAAGACGCGCCAATCCTTACTCTTGAAGACGCATTGGCTGTAGACAGCCGGTTTGAGGACGCCCCACGTGTCTATGAAAAAGGGGACGCGGTCGCGATCCTCCAAAAGGCCACGCACCGTCTAAAAGGTCAAATCGACATCGGCGGGCAGGAGCATTTTTATCTCGAAGGGCAAGCCGCGCTTTCATCCCCACAAGAAAACGGCGATGTCTTCGTACAATCCTCAACCCAACATCCCACCGAAATTCAGCACAAAGTTGCGGATGCCATTGGTAAACCCATGCATGCTGTGCGCGTTGAAATGCGCCGCATGGGGGGGGGATTTGGCGGCAAGGAAAGCCAAGGCAACGCGCTTGCTGTCGCCACTGCGATCGCAGCCTTACGTCGTAACCGTCCGGCAAAAATGCGGTATGACCGCGATGATGACATGATCATCACAGGGAAACGCCACGATTTTCGCATTGACTACGATGTGGCCTTTGATGCGGATGGAAAAATAGAAGCCGTTGATTTCACACAATATTGCCGCTGTGGCTGGGCGCAGGATTTATCAATACCTGTGGCGGACCGCGCCATGTTGCACGCTGATAATGCTTATAACCTGCCCCATGCGCGGATCACATCCCACCGCCTCAAAACCAACACGCAATCGGCCACAGCTTATCGCGGATTTGGGGGGCCCCAAGGCATTTTGGGCATTGAGCGCGTGATGGATCACATTGCCCACCATTTGGATCGTGATCCTTATGACATCCGCCGCATAAATTTCTATAAAAACGGTGATACAACCCCCTATCACATGGACATCAGCGATAGCGTCATTGACGATCTTTCCGCCCAATTGGTGAAAGACGCGGACTATAAAAAGCGTCGCCGAGACATCGCGGACTGGAATGCCAAAAACCCGATTTTAAAGCGCGGTATTTCCCTTACGCCTGTGAAATTTGGCATCAGCTTTACCCTCACCCACCTCAATCAGGCGGGGGCATTGGTGCATATTTACCAAGACGGGTCTATACACCTCAACCATGGCGGGGCCGAGATGGGACAAGGGCTTTATCAAAAGCTCGCCCAAGTGGCAGCAGAGGTGTTTCAAGTTCCCATGCACCGCATTCGCATTACGGCGGCGGACACGGATAAGGTGCCAAACACCTCCGCGACGGCGGCGTCGTCTGGCGCAGATTTGAATGGCATGGCCGTGAAAATCGCCTGTGAGACCCTCAAGGATCGGATCACCGCATTTTTGGCGAACACCCAAGCTGTGGCAGATGATGAAATCAGATTTCAAGGTGACAGCGTCCATATCGGCGCGCAAAAAATGCCGTTTGAGGCTGCGATCAAAGCGGCCTATGAAAACCGTGTGAGCCTCTCTGCCACGGGGTTTTACAAAACACCCGACATCACGTGGGATCGCCTAAAAGGCCGCGGCCGGCCGTTTTATTATTTCGCTTACGGCGCTGCAATCACCGAAGTTGTCATCGACACGCTTACGGGGGAAAATCGCATTTTGCGCACGGATATTTTGCATGACGCGGGTCGGAGCCTCAATCCTGCGCTCGACATTGGCCAAATCGAAGGGGCCTATGTGCAAGGTGCTGGCTGGCTCACAACAGAAGAGCTCATCTGGGACGACAAAGGCGCGCTTAAAACCCACGCGCCGTCGACTTATAAAATTCCCGCCTGTTCGGATCGCCCCGATATCTTCAACGTGGCGCTTTATGATAATGCCAACCCTGTCGACACGGTCTATCGATCAAAAGCGGTGGGTGAGCCGCCTTTCAACCTCGGGATGAGCGCCTTTTTTGCCCTCTCAGACGCGGTATCGAATTGCGGGTCCTCCTATCCTGACCTGAATGCGCCTGCCACGGCCGAGCGGGTCTTCAACGCCTGCGATGATCTATCATGAGCTTTGATCATCTGACCATATCCAGCCTTCTTTCGGCTCATGGCGCGCTCATCCGCGTGGTCATCACCCGTGTTGAGGGCTCTTCGCCCCGTGATGTGGGGGCTGCGCTTTATGTATGGGAGGCTGGCCAAGACACAGGCCAAGACGGAAGCATCGGCGGCGGGGCTCTTGAGTTTCTCGCGGCAAAAACCGCGCGTGAGATGCTCAAAAGCGGACAAGACAACACCGCAATCACCCATGCGCTTGGCCCCAATTTGGGGCAATGCTGTGGCGGGTCCATTGAATTGGTTTACGAATATTTTGACCGAGAAACGATCAAAACGGCCCCCAAAGAGGGGCTCTTTATCCGGCACATTACGGGCACAGCGGCCCGCGCACCAACGCAACGCCCTGCACACCGCATAAGCTACGCAGACGGCTGGATCGCAGAACCTGTATCCGCGCCAAAACACCCCGTCTGGATTTACGGCGCAGGCCATATCGGTCGCGCCCTTGCCCCGATGGTTGCGGGCCTTCCGGACATGGCGGTCACTTGGGTTGATTTTGACCTCACACGGTTTCCTAAAAACACGCCCGAGCATATCCAAACCACCGCACATTCCGATCCGTCACAGCTTGTGCCATATGCTCCAAAAAATGCATCCCATGTCATTGCAACCTATTCACATGCTTTGGATTTTGACCTGTGTCACGCGGTTTTGTCCCATGGGTTTTCTCACGCCGGCCTCATCGGGTCGCGCACAAAATGGGCCCGTTTTACAAAACGGCTTTTGACCCTTGGCCATGGGCAATCCGATATTGCGCGCATCGCCTGTCCATATGGGGATCAAAGCCTCGGGAAACACCCACAGGCCATTGCTCTGGCGGTATCAATCGCGCTATTAAACGCCAGTAGAGATTCCGTGCGCCCTTATCTCGCAACCCACTCAGGAAAGGACCTTGCCTCTTGACCCAAACCACCTCAGAGACACCGCCCGCCCTGATAGAAATAAATGGCGTGACCAAAGCCTATCCAGGCGTCGTTGCCAATGACACCGTGAGTTTCAAAATCGCCCCTGGTGAAGTGCATGCGCTTTTGGGCGAAAACGGTGCAGGGAAATCCACGCTGGTCAAAATGATCTACGGCCTTGTCCGCCCAGATAGCGGTTCCATGCAGTTTCAAGGCCAGCCCTTTGAACCCTCAGAGCCTCGGGCCGCGCGCGCAACAGGCGTTGCCATGGTTTTTCAACACTTTTCCCTTTTTGAAGCCCTCAGCGTGGCTGAAAACATCGCCCTTGGCATGGAAAACCCACCGAAGCTCCACGAATTATCGCGCCGCATCACCGAAGTGTCGCAAAACTATGGCCTCCCGCTGGTACCGCATCGACTGGTGGGGGATCTTTCCGCAGGGGAGCGGCAACGCGTTGAAATCATTCGCTGTTTACTGCAAGACCCCAAACTTCTTATCATGGATGAGCCCACAAGCGTGCTCACCCCGCAAGAGGTCGACATCTTATTTAAAACCCTTCGCAAGCTGTCAGACGAAGGCACGGCAATCCTTTATATTTCGCATAAGCTCGAAGAAATTCGATCCCTTTGTGATAGCGCGACCGTGCTGCGTCTTGGCAAAGTTGTTGGCGAATGCATCCCCAAAGAGGTCTCCGTGCGTGAAATGGCGGAAATGATGGTTGGTGAAACCCTCCATGTGCCAGAACGGGACGCGCGCGATTTTGGGGATGACGTCATAGAACTCCAATCCATTTCAATGAAGTCATCAAATCCCTTTGGCACCCCCCTTCGCGATGTGAACCTCACCGTGCGCAAAGGCGAAATCCTAGGCATCGGCGGCGTTGCTGGGAATGGCCAAGATGAACTTCTTGCGGCCCTATCAGGTGAAAGCCAGCCCGATGGTGGGGCGGTATTACTCAATGGTGAACCAATCAGCCGCCTTGGGCCAAACGCACGGCGAAAATTGGCCGTACTGGCGGCCCCAGAAGAGCGCCTCGGCCATGCCGCAGCACCGGATATGAGCCTCGTTGAAAACGCGCTTTTGACGGGGGCCATTCGTGAAAACCTCACATCAAACGGGTTTTTAAAATGGTCTTTGATCCGCGAGTTTGCCGAAAAAGTCATTGATAATTTTGACGTGCGTACGCCTGGGTCTCACAATGCTGCGCGGTCCTTATCAGGAGGCAATCTGCAAAAATTTGTTGTAGGGCGCGAAATTTTACAACGTCCCGATGTGCTGGTGGTGAACCAACCAACATGGGGGGTTGATGCATCCGCTGCCGCGGCCATTCGTCAAGCCTTAATGGACCTCGCGCAAAATGGGGCGGCTGTTATTGTCATCAGTCAGGACCTCGATGAATTGATGGAAATCTCAGATAGCTTTTCTGCACTGAACGAAGGACGGTTAACGCCGCCGCGCCCGACGCAAGGGCTCACAATTGATGAAATTGGTCTCATGATGGGCGGAGCCCATGACCTCGATCCAATGACGCAGGAGGCCGCCAATGCTTAGATTAGAAAAACGCCCTCAACCCTCCAAATTTTGGATCGCGCTCACACCTGTTGTGGCTGTGATTGCAACAATGATTGCGGGGGGGATTTTGTTTTGGTTCCTTGGAAAGGACCCGCTTGAGGCCATTCGTACCATTTTTTGGGACCCGATTTTCCACGAACAATTCGCGAGCTATTCTCGCCCACAACTTCTGGTGAAAGCTGCGCCTTTGATCCTCATCGCACTTGGCCTTTCTATGGGGTTTCGTGCAGGGATTTGGAATATTGGCGCAGAAGGCCAGTATATCATGGGTGCAATCGTTGGTGCTGGTGTTGGGCTTGCATTTTATCCATCCGATGCGTGGTATATCATGCCGTTAATGGTGCTGTCTGGCGCGTTCGGCGGGTGGGCATGGGCCATGATTCCTGCGGTTTTAAAGACCCATTTTAATACAAATGAAATCCTCGTTTCGCTTCTTTTGGTCTATGTTGCTGAATATTTCCTCGCCTCCATGTCGGTTGGGCTGCTGCGCAATCCAGAAGGCGGTGGGTTCCCTGGCTCGCGGAATTTTCAACATTATGAAGCGGCTTCCAACCCTGAGTTATTCGCAGGCACCGGCATGCATTTGGGCGTGTTAACTGCGCTTTTTGCTGTGGTGTTTTTCTATATCCTTTTGTCACGCCATATCTTTGGCTTTCAAATTCGCCTCACAGGGCAATCACCGCGGGCGGCACGCTTTGCAGGTGTGAACCCAACGCGGCTGACTTTGATCGCCATGGGGATTTCTGGGGCGCTTGCGGGGCTTGCTGGGCTTTTTGAAGTCACGGGACCTGCCGGGAAAATCAGCATCGATTTTAACGTCGGTTATGGATTTACCGCAATTATCGTTGCCTTCTTAGGGCGGCTCAACCCGTTTGGTATTTTGCTCGCAGGGCTTTTGATGGCCCTCACCTATATCGGCGGGGAACTTGCACAATTTACGCTTGGGGTTCCTGCCTCAGCGATTAAGCTTTTCCAAGGCATGTTGCTTTTCTTCTTGCTGGCCTTTGACGTGCTGTCAAATTTCCGCATACGCTTTAACTCAACGGAGGTAAAATAATGGATCTTTCAACACTGAACCCCGTTGTGCTCATCGCGTCTATCATCGTCGCGTCCACCCCAATTTTGCTTGCGGCGATTGGCGAATTGGTGGTCGAAAAAGCAGGTGTTTTAAACCTTGGCGTCGAAGGCATGATGATCACGGGTGCCATTTGCGGCTTTGCCATTGCGGTTGAAACGCAAAACCCCTTTGTTGGCCTCATCGCAGCCGCGTTTGGCGGCATGCTTTTGTCCCTTCTCTTTGGGTTTATGACCCAAGTATTATTGTCAAACCAAGTGGCCACTGGGCTTGCGCTCACGCTATTTGGGTTAGGGATATCAGCGCTGATCGGTCAAAGCTATTCAGGCATTAAACCCCCCTCATCCCCGCGCCTTGATATTGCGGGAGTGTCGGATTTGCCTGTGGTTGGCCCGATCCTCTTTTCCCATGATCTGATGGTTTATGTGGCCGTGGCCCTCACCATTGCCACATGGTGGGTATTAAAGAAAAGCCGTATCGGGCTTATTATTCGTGCGGTCGGCGAAAGCCATGACGCCGCCCACGCGCTTGGCTATAAAGTCGTACGCATCCGTCTGATGGCAATTGCTTTTGGCGGCGCTTGCGCCGGGCTTGGCGGGGCCTACCTTAGCCTTATTCGCGTGCCGCAATGGACCGAAGGGATGACGGCAGGTGCAGGTTGGATTGCGTTGGCGATTGTTGTCTTTGCCAGCTGGAAACCTCTTCGGATTTTGATCGGGGCCTATCTTTTTGGCGGAATCACAGTCTTGCAGCTCAACTTACAGATCGCAGGCCTTGCGATCCCTGCGGAATATCTGTCAATGTCACCTTATGTTATTACGATCATCGTATTGGTGTTCATGTCATCCAATAAGACACGAAATGCCCTCAACGCGCCTGCGGCACTTGGAAAAGTGTTCCACGCGAGCAATTAGGAAGTAACCCACCGCCGATGTCCATACGCACAATACGCCACGATATCATTGAAATCCTAGACGGCAATCACAGCCGTTTTGGCAAAGGCGTTGCGTTTTCAATCAATGGATTGATCTTAATTTCGGCGGTGGCAATTTCCCTCGAAACGGTTCCAGGCCTAAAGGCCCCATGGCCACAACTTCTCCATTATCTAGAGATTTTTATCGTTCTGGTGTTTTTACTGGAATACGTGTTGCGAATCTTATGCTCCCAACATCCGGTCCGCTATATATTTAGCTTCTGGGGGATGGTTGATTTGCTGGCTTGTTTGCCCGCGCTTACCCTCATTCAACCGCAATGGCAGGTCGTTCGGTCCCTCCGTTTGATCCGGCTTGTGCGTTTGCTTAAACTTTTTCGCACGTCACAAGCGCTTGATCGATTGTTCCATGCCCTTGAGGAAGTGCGCGCCGAACTCCTTGTTTTTGGGGTTTTTTCGGGGCTTATGCTTTATATCAGTTCGGTTGGAATTTATCTTTTCGAACATGAAGTCCAGCCCGATGTCTTCACCTCCATCCCCGAAAGCATGTGGTGGGCTGTCGCCTCCTTCACAACCGTGGGATATGGCGATATGGTACCTATCACAACTGGGGGGCGTATTTTTACGACTGTCGTTCTTTTCATTGGGCTTGGGGTTGTTGCGGTGCCGTCCGCGATTGTGACCGCAGCTCTTTTAGAAGAACAGACAACGATTAAGGCGCTCAAAAAAACGAAACGCAAAGCAAAGCACAAACCGGTGAAAGCCGATTTTGCGGCGCTTAAAAGATTAAATACAGAAGTCATCAGTGAGGATAAATCAGATGAAAGCTCTTAAAACACTTATGGCAGGTGCGCTCGCACTTGGCATGGCCGGTGCAGCCACCGCCGAAGACAAAACCAAAGTTGGGTTCATTTACGTTGGCCCAATCGGCGATTTTGGCTGGTCCTACGAGCATAACGAAGGCCGTCTTGCGGTTGAAGAAGCCTTTGGCGACAAAGTGGAAACATCCTATGTGGAAGCCGTACCTGAAGGCGCCGACGCCGAGCGTGTGATGACGCAAATGGCCCTTTCTGGCCATGACCTCATCTTCACAACATCATTTGGCTACATGGACCCAACCCTTAACGTGGCGTCCAAATTCCCAAATGTAAAATTTGAACATGCCACAGGCTATAAAACAGCGGAAAACGTTTCTAACTACTCCGCACGTTTTTACGAAGGTCGCGCCGTTATCGGGCACATCGCGGGTAAGATGACAAAATCCAATAAAATTGGGTACATCGCTTCGTTCCCAATTCCAGAAGTCATCCGTGGCATCAACTCTTCTTATCTTCACGCGAAGAAAGCCAACCCAGACGTCGAATTCAAAGTGGTTTGGGTTTACACATGGTTTGACCCTGCAAAAGAAGCAGACGCTGCAAACGCTCTTGTTGAGCAAGGCGTTGACGTGTTGATGCAGCACACCGATTCCCCTGCGGCAATGACCATTGCTGAAGAAAAAGGCATCCTTGCATTTGGCCAAGCCTCCGACATGAAGCAGTTTGGTCCAAACGCGCGCCTCTCTTCTATCATCGACAACTGGAGCCCATATTACATTGAACGTGTAAAAGCAGTCATGGACGGCACTTGGAAATCCGAAAGCACATGGGATGGCATCAAAGATGGCATGGTTGGCATCGGTGAATTTTCCGACAAAATCCCAGCTGACGTCCAAGCCGAAGCCCAAAAGATCGCGGATGATATCGCAGCTGGCACATACCACGCCTTCACTGGCCCAATTAAGAAACAAGACGGTTCTGATTGGCTCGCAGAGGGTGAAACTGCGGATGATGGCACATTGGCTGGCATGAACTTCTATGTAGAAGGTATCACAGGCGAAATTCCTGAAAGCTAAGTCACACATCTGACCCATGCATTAGGCCCCGCTTCTGCGGGGCCTTTTTTAGTTTCGCTTGTTTTGAATCCGGCAACAGCCGCGAAACGTCCCCCGGTCTGCAACGGATACATCCACCCGCCACGGATACAGACGATCCGACATGCCATCGCTACAAATTTCTGAATTCAGAACTGCGGATATATCCGCTCCCTGAAGTCTATACGGATAGCCGGCCACACCTGAGCCTACGCGCTGAACGTCGTCCAAGACCGCGGTATCATCCACGCGCTCAAAGAACAGACTGCCATCGTGGCGAATTTCAAATCCCCAAAATGGCTCGGTCCCAAAACAAGACAACCCAAGCGGAAGCCCCTCCGCCGTTTTAGGAAGCACCGCCTGTTCCAAATACCGCGCAGAGGCATATCCAACACCTTCTCTTGCGGACAGTTCAGCCCAGCCATTGGGGCGCATGTCCCACACGGTCACAAAATCCCCTGACATAAGCCCATCAAGAGGCACGGCTTGTGCATTTGGTTCCGCTCGGACCCACAACATATCATCAGCGGCCACATCTTTGACGCGATACGTCATCGCATCCACATCAATTGGGTGACCGATCTTATCTGCAATCGACAGCTCCAAAAAACGCGCGGCCACATAAGCAGGGCGACCTTCATGCATCAAAATCGCCCAATCACCCGTTGGATCAAAGCCTAATATCTCAACCTCAGATTGCGCAAGAAGATCGCCAATATCAGCCGAACGCGCCATAGGCTCCGCGCGAATGTTCAACACATCATTTTCTGCGACCCCAACAACACGCATCCATTGTCTGGCCTCCGCATCCGCCGCTGTAAAAATCGCCGCTGATACGGCCAAAGCTGATATATATTTCTTCATATTGCGCTCCTCATCATATTAGCGACTATCTCACAAGTTTCCCCACCTGTCTTTGCGCGATCTCAATAAATGGCACCGACCATAAAAAAGGCCCCGCAATTCGCGAGGCCTTTCGATCAGGATTGGGAACCCTTATTTCATAAATTTACCAATCACATCGTCCAACGCAGAGCCATCGCCATCTGCATCCAACAAGTTGGTCAACATTGAAAGATCCAAACCACCGCTTTGGTTTGTATTTTTCGCACCACCCAAAAGGCCGCCGATCATGCCCATGAGGCCACCACCAGATTGCTGTCCACCCGCAGAAAGACCACCAAGCATATCCCCGATTGAACTATCTGGAAGGTTCTTTTGCAGACCGCCTTGGGCCATCGCGCCAAGTGCTGGAAGGAGTTTCATCACATCCCCAAAATCGATGCCAGTTTGTGCGGCGGCTTCTTGTGCCACGCCTTGTGTTGCTTCTTCTGACCCAAGGAGATTTTTAAGAAAATCCATCCCCTGTGCTTGGCCTTGCGGGGCCGTGGCTTGTGCAACATTGTCAAACATTTCGCCTTGGGCTTCACCTTGAAGTGACCCCAAAAGATCCTGAAGCCCACCCGTCTGTGCACGCTGTTTCGCGGCCGACCCGATTGCAGGCGCAAGCAATTCTGTTAATTGTGATGTTTTGGCTTCATCAAGCCCAAGCTGACCTGCCAGTTGACCAAGACCTTGGCCGCCTTGGGCCTGCTTCAACAAATTCAAAAGGGACATGTGATTCTCCTAAAACTAACCCTAACGTTAAGAAGAGTATGACATGGCCCATTTCAAATTACAGCAGGGAGAAAGCCACTGGTTTTCCCCCTCACTCTTTTTATTTATCCGCGACCAACTGGTCCCACGCATCAAGCGCCTTGGACGCATACATCACAGAGGGCCCACCGCCCATCTGAATGGCCATAGCCAGAACGTCGTTCAATTCGTCACGCGTGCCGCCCGCTTTGGCCAGCGCCTCAACATGAAAACCGATGCACGCTTCGCAACGGTCCGCGATCGCAATGCCAAGGGCCACAAACTCAAGCGTTTTAACATCAAGCACCTTGCCATCTTTGGCCACAGCAGAGAGGCCGCCAAACGCTTTGGTGATTTCAGGGTGCGCCTTATTGAGGCCGCGAATGGCATTTTTCATACCAGACATATACTCTTTCCAGTTCATCTCATTTTCCTTTTTTCTCTGTCTGTCATGGGGAGTGGCGCCGCAGTTCACCTTGACACATATCAACTTTAGAATGTTTATTTTCGCAAACGATCCGGCCGCATCGCCGCCACGGTTTTTTCCGAAAACTCAGAAGCATTCCCAATCGTGAGATCACATAAAAGGCGACTTGCGGCAGGGCTAGATTGAAACCCATAGCCCCCTTGCCCCGCACACCAAATGAAATCAGGCTCAGCCGGATCAGGCCCCAACACGAGGCGTTTATCTGGGGCAAAGCTTCGCAATCCTGCCCAACTAGATAGCATGCGCGTAACCTCAATTGTTGTCACCGCTTCAAAGCGTGCGATCCCTTCTGCCAGCACCATATCTTCTGGCCACGCATCCATAGGCGGCATCAGTTCCTCTTCTGCAGGCGACACAATCAATGCACCCGCATCGGGTTTGCAATACCAGGATTCATCCGCCCCAAAGAGCATCGGCCACGTGCTTACATCAAGGCCATCAGGGGCCGGAACCCGTGCCACAGAACGGCGCAACGGACGAATGCCGATCGGGTCCACCCCCGCAAGCCCCGCGATATGATCCACCCAAGCCCCAGCCGCGTTCACAATTTTAGAGCCTTGGAATACCCCAAGCGGTGTTGTCACATCCCAGCCAGAGGCCGTGCGGGCAATCGCCGTGACGGGGGCTTTGGTCTTTGCCTCACCGCCATTTTGGCGCATTTCACGCAGCTCATTTTGCATCAACAAATCCGTATCGATGTCCCATGCGCTTTCATGAAGGCTGGCAAATGAAACAACCGTTTCATCAAGAACAGGAACCATCGCCTTCGCCTCGGCAACCGTGATCTGTTGCAGATACATTTTTTCGCTATCCGCGAGAAACGCTTCTTTCTCATCACTGCGCGCCACAAGCAAAACGCCTCGATCCGAAAGCACGCCACCATTTTTATGCATGTGGTCATCACGACTTGCCCGGTTCAATTCAACCGTTTCAGGAAGCCCGTAGCTTTCTTCGAAAAGCGCCGCCGAACGTGCGGAGGTGTGATAGGCTAGGCTTGCTTCCATTTCGAGCAACAAAACGCGGCCGTGATGCGACAGGCGGGCCGCCGCAGAAATCCCTGCAATCCCGCCGCCAATAATAATAAAATCATACTTCATGCCCAAGGAGTGACATGAATTCGCTCATTTGAAAAGAGTGAAGGACATGCCATTTGCGCCGGACGAAACTGCAGCTATTATAAAAGAAATCACTCAGGAAAATTGATGCCATGTCTGCTAAGAATTTGTCCAAGCTAACCCGCCGCAACTTGCTTCTGGCAGCCCCTGCGGTGATTGTCACATCTGGGCTAACGCCCCTAGGCGCAGCGCAGGCCGCAGCCTTTGGCCCACGCAATTTCCAAGATACGGATCCCGTCAATTTTAAGGGACTTAAGCCGCATAAGTTTCAAATTCACGGCACCGATGCCGCGCGGTTTCAAACTGAAGCCAACTGGCGCACCGCGAAGAAAAATGGCGTGAATTTCGCGTGGTTGAAAGCAACGGAGGGCGGCGATCTAGAGGATCCGATGTTTCGCACCCATTTTCGTGGCGCACGGCGCGCGAAGGTTCCAGTCGGCGCCTATCATTTCTACTATTTCTGCACATCCCCCGAAAAGCAGGCCGCATGGTACATAAAAAATGTCCGCAAAAAAGAAGGGATGCTTCCGCCTGTGCTGGATATGGAATGGAACCCGTTTTCCCCCACCTGCACCAAACGTCCCTCTGGGCGAACCGTGCGCAACCTCGCGCGGCGGTTTTCAAACATTATCACCGAACATTACGGCCAGCGCCCCGTGATTTACACCACACCAGGGTTTTATAAAGACACGGGCATTGGAAAATTCACGGATCATGAGTTTTGGCTGCGCACCACTGCCAAAACACCCCGACAAGCCTATCCAGGGCAAAATTGGCGGTTTTGGCAATATTCAAGCACAGGAAAAATTCCAGGCTTCAACGAGGAAATGGATCTAAACCTCTTTAACGGATCTGCCACCGATTGGGCCACGTGGTTGGCCCGCCGAAGCCTCACATAAAAAAGCCCCGCATCAGCGGGGCTTTTGTTTTAGCCATTTTGGCGAATGGTTGCATTGGTTGGGTCATACGGGCTGTCGCAGGTGACAACCGCATCCCAAAGCTTGTCTTGAATTTTGACCTTAAGCTTTGTGCCTTCGACTGCATCTTCGGGGCGAACATAGCCCATGCCAATGGATTTTTCGAACGCAACGGAATATCCGCCAGACGTCAAACGCCCGATCCGCGTGCCATCCACCGCATAGAGCACCTCGCGCCCCCAAGGATCCGCATCCTCAGGTCCATCAATCAAAAGCGTCACACATTTAAAGCGCACACCTTTTTCGATCATGGCGTCTTTGCCGTGGAACTCTTTTTCGAGATCGATAAACCGTGGCAAATCCGCCTCGGCTGGTGTGGCATCACGCCCAAGTTCCGTTCCAAACGCACGGTAGGATTTTTCCTGACGGAGCCAGTTTTGTGCCCGTGCACCAACAAGCTTCATCCCGTGTTTTTCACCCGCTTTTTCCAAGAGATCGAAGAGGTAATTTTGCATTTCAATCGGATGGTGAAGTTCCCAGCCAAGTTCACCCGTATATGCCACACGGATCGCATTCACAGGGCACATGCCCAATTCGATTTGACGTGCAGACAGCCACGGGAAGCGTTTGTTTGAAAGCGCTGTTTCAGGATCTGCATCCTTAATAACCTCTTTCAACACATCGCGTGATTTAGGGCCTGCGATAGCAAATACGCCCCATTGCGTTGTCACGTCTTGGATTTCAATATAGCCGAATTCATCCATTTTGCTTTCGGCTGCTTTGCGCAAATAATCGGCATCATATTCCGTCCAAGCGCCCGCAGAAACGAGGTAATAGTTATCTTCGCCATTGCGCACGATGGTGTATTCCGTACGTGTTGTGCCCGCAGATGTCAGCGCATAGGTTAGGTTAATACGGCCGATTTTCGGAAGTTTGTTACACGTGAACCAATCCAAAAATTGTGTCGCACCGGGCCCTTTAACCACATGTTTGGTAAAGGCCGTCGCATCCACAAGCCCGACACCTTCGCGGATGGCTTTGGCTTCTTCAACCGCATGTTTCCACCAACCACCACGGCGGAAAGACCGCGCATCGTGATCAAAGTTTTCAGGTGCATCAACAGGACCAAAATAGTTTGGACGTTCCCAGCCGTTCACCCAACCAAATTGCGCACCGCGCGCGGCTTGGCGATCATAGGCGGGTGATGTACGCAATGGACGGGCCGCTGGACGCTCTTCGTCTGGGTGGTGCAAAATATAGACGTGGTCGTAGCACTCTTCGTTTTTGCGTGCGGCAAATTCAGTGGTCATCCAGTTTTGCGAATAGCGTTTTGGATCTAGGGACGCCATATCGATTTCTGCTTCGCCATCAACCATCATTTGAGCAAGGAAATAGCCCGTGCCACCTGCGGCTGTAATGCCAAAGGAGAACCCTTCAGCAAGCCACATATTATGGAGCCCAGGTGCAGGACCCACAAGAGGATTGCCGTCTGGCGTATAACAAATCGGACCGTTGAAATCGTCTTTTAGGCCGCTTTCTTCGCAGGTTGGCATGCGGTGGATCATCGCCATATATTGGTCTTCGATCCGCTCCAAATCGAGCGGGAAAAGATCCGCACGGAAGCTATCTGGCACGCCATATTCAAAACATGCGGGCGCGTTTTTCTCATACACACCAAGAATCCAGCCGCCGCGTTCTTCGCGCACATAGGATTGCGCATCAGCGTCGCGGATCACCGGATGTTCTGGATTGCCTTCCTCGCGGAATTTCACCAATGCAGGATCCTGGTCCATGACAATAAATTGGTGCTCCACCGGAATTGCCGGCATTTTAATCCCGAGCATCTGCGCCGTGCGCTGTGCGTGGTTGCCAGAGGCGGTCACAACATGTTCCGCAGTCACGACGATTTGTTCCTCAGATGGCACAAGGTTTCCGCCTTTTTCGACCATCTTGGTCAGCGTCACATCCCAAGCTTCGCCATTCCAATGGAATGCGTCGGCTTGCCATTTGCGTTCAATCACGGCCCCATGTTGGCGTGCGCCTTTGGCCATCGCTTGGGTCACATCAGCGGGGTTAATATACCCATCCGTGTTGTGGTAAATCGCACCTTTAAGGTCATCAGTATTGATCAACGGCCAGCGCGATTTGATTTCATCAGGAGAGAGCCATTCATATGGCACACCGCATGATTCCGCGGTGGACGCATACAGCATATATTCATCCATACGCTCTTGGGTTTGGGCCATCCGTAGATTGCCAACCACCGCAAACCCCGCGTTGAGACCTGTTTCTTCCTCAAGAGATTTGTAGAAATCAACAGAATATTTATGAATATGCGTTGTCGCATAGGACATATTAAAGAGCGGCAAAAGACCGGCCGCGTGCCATGTGGACCCTGAGGTCAACTCGTCACGTTCAATCAACATCACATCATCCCAGCCCGCTTTGGCCAAGTGATATGCAATCGATGTACCAATAGCACCGCCGCCCACAACGAGCGCTTTAACAGTCGTTTTCATTGCGACTCTCCTTTATTGAACTTGGGTTCACTGTGGCGCAAATTCCCGCCCCATGAGAAGTCCAGCCGACCGAAAAAGAGAAAAAAACGACAGCCTCGTCTGAGGATGTCGTTTCTTGTCATCAATTCCAAGTTTTGTTTACAGCATCGCAGGCACGACTTGATCCGGTGGACGGTGCCCGTCAGCAAAGGTTTTGATGTTGATAATCACCTTTTCACCCATCTCGGCGCGCCCCTCTTCGGTGGCGGATCCCATATGCGGTAAAAGCACCACATTTGGCAATTCACGCAAGCGTGGGTTAACCTCTGCGCCGCGCTCAAACACATCAAGCCCAGCCCCTGCAATTTCATTTGCCCGCAGCATTCGCGTCAACGCATTTTCATCCACGACCTCACCACGTGACGTGTTCACGATCACCGCGCTTGGCTTCATCAATTTCAAACGACGCGCATTCATCAAATGAAATGTCGATGGCGTATGCGGGCAGTTGATCGACAAAATATCCATGCGCGCGACCATCTGGTCGAGGCTATCCCAATAGGTCGCCCCGAGCGCCTCTTCGGTTTGTGGATGGAGCCGCTTTCGGTTGTGGTAATGCACGTCCATACCAAAGGCTTTGGCGCGCTTTGCAACGGCTTGGCCAATACGACCCATGCCCAAAATCCCCAATCGACGCCCCGCAATACGGCCGCCAAGAAACGCGGTGGGGGACCACCCATCCCATTCCCCATATTGCATCGTGCGAATACCTTCGGGAATACGGCGCGTCACCCCAAGGATAAGCGCCAAAACCATATCCGCCGTATCATCGGTCACGACGCCTGGCGTGTTGGATACAAGAACCCCACGCCGCCTCGCCGTATCCACGTCAATATGATCCACACCCGCACCAAAATTCGCAATAAGTTTGAGCCGGTCCCCCGCCGCAGCCAGCATATTGGCCGTGATGCTATCTGTGATCGTTGGCACCAAGATATCCGCGTCTTGCATCGCAGCAATCAACTCTTCTCGGCTCATTGGCGTGTCGTCCTCGCGCAGTTTAACATCAAAGAGTTCTTTCATGCGGGCTTCGACCACCTCAGGGAGGCGTCGCGTAACGACAACAGTCAGACGTTCAGATGGCATGGTTAAAACCCTTCCCTTGTGTTTTATGAGCATGTTAGACATAAATTGCCCTATCACCGCCCCCTGCACAAGCAGAGCTTTGAAAACCGCGACAAAAAAACATAAGGCATGAATTGCCAGACCTATGAGCAGACGAACAAAAATCATATCCGCAGCCACCCTCGCCCTTTTTTTATGCGGGCCAGCGCAGGCTGACAAAGAACGCGGTCCCGTGACCAATCTGCCTATGCCGCGTTTTGTATCCATCAAGGCCAAAGAGGCAAATGTCCGCCGCGGGCCGTCGCTCTCGCATCGGATTGATTGGGTCTATAAACGCCCCAACCTCCCTGTGAAAGTGATCGCGGAATACGGCCATTGGCGCCGCATCCAAGATTTCGAAGGTGCTGGCGGCTGGATCCACTATTCGCTTATTTCGGGCGTTCGCATGGCGGTTGTACCTGATGGCACGATTGAACTGCGCGATAAGGCACAAGATTACGCCCCCGTGAGCGCACGCCTTGAAGAAGGCGTCGTTGCCCGCCTCGGAAAATGCACGATCGATTGGTGCAAACTTCGGGCAAAAGGCGGCGAAGGCTGGGCGCGCAAATCAACCTTTTGGGGGGTTGATCCCAAAGAAACGCGCGACTGATCCTAGGTGATGACGTCGGGCCTCTTGCGCCCTGTTTGTTCTTCGATTTTGGCAATATCATAAGCCGCATCAATGACCGTCGCGAGGGCCTCTTGTACCTCCTGCGCTATATCTGTGCGATCAAACCGCTCCATATAAACACGCAAGGTCGCGCCTTGCGTCCCTGTGCCTGACAAACGAAACACCACACGCGCATCATTCGATAACCCGATGATAATCCCTTGATTTTCCGAACGGCTTCCATCCACAGGATCGTCATAGGCAAAATTTTGGACGCTGGTCACGGTGTGCCCTGCAAAAACCTGCCCCACCAATTGATCTAAAGCCGCGTCCAGATTTGACATGAGCTTCTCTGCCTTGGCTGTTTCAATCGTCTCAAAATCGTGGCGTGTATAGTAATCACGGCCAAATTTGGACCAATGATCGTGTAGAATGTCCGAAACAGATTTTTTGCGGACTGCAAGAATATTCAGCCACAGCAAGACAGCCCAAAGCCCGTCTTTTTCACGAACGTGATCCGATCCCGTGCCTGCACTTTCTTCACCACAAATCGACACGCGCCCCGCATCCAGCAAATTGCCAAAAAATTTCCATCCCGTCGGGGTCGAAAAACTCTCCACCGATAGGCTCTGTGCAACGCGGTCCACCGCACGTGACGTCGGCATGGAGCGCGCAACGCCTTTGAACCCGCGTGAAAACGCCGGGGTATGATGCGCATTCGCCGCAAGCACCGCCAAGCTATCAGAGGGTGAAACATAGGTCCCGCGCCCAAGGATCATATTGCGATCCCCGTCCCCATCAGACGCCGCCGCAAAATCGGGGGCCGCATCCGACATCAAAAGATCGTAAAGGGGCTTGGCCCAGACGGGATTTGGATCGGGATGCCCGCCGCCAAAATCAATTAAGGGTGTGCCATTTAAGACCGTGCCTGCTTCAGCGCCCAACATATCTTCTAAAATGGTTTTCGCATAAGGCCCCGTCACCGCATGCATCGCGTCAAAACGCATTGAAAACCCTGACGCAAAAAGCGCCGATATAGCGTCAAAATCGAAAAGGGACTTCATCAATTTTGCATAATCTTCTACGGGGTCAACAATGGTGATCGCCATTGGCCCGAGCGTCGAAGACGCCGTTAAGCTCACTTTGGGCGCATCCCAAATATGGATTTTTGCGATCTTTTCCCCAGCCGCAACAATGGCATCTGTCACCTGTTCCGTCGCAGGGCCGCCATTTGGACCATTAAATTTGAGCCCAAAATCCCCCATTTCGCCACCAGGATTGTGGCTTGCAGATAGGATAAACCCACCATCTGCTGCATTTTTGCGGATCAAATGCGACGCAGCAGGGGTTGAGAGTAATCCACCTCGCCCGATGATCACCTCACGCGCGCCATTTGCCGCCAGCATTTTCACGACAACCTGACAGGCTTCCGCGTTGAAAAATCGGCCATCCCCACCAAGAACATAACGTTTTCCACTGGCCCCGCCAGTACCATCGATGATGGCCTGAACATAGTTTTCAAGATAACCCGCCTGGCTAAAAATACGTGTTTTTTTTCGAAGTCCAGAGGTTCCAGGACGCTGGCCTTCAATCGGCACAACGGTATGCGTTTTCTTGCTCATTTGAACCTCAAAGCATCTCAGAAATGATCGCTTCTAGTTTCAACTGGTCCGCCGTGAACCCGCGAATGCCTTCGGCAAGCTTCTCTGTTGCCATGGCATCTGCATTGAGCGCCCAGCGAAATTTCGCCTCTGTCAACGCCGGTTCTGGGTGCTTGGATGATCCCAAATCCGTCAACATACGCGGCAATTCGTCTTGGTTGTTTGCAAGCTCATCCAAAAGCGCGGGGCTAATCGTGAGACGGTCACAGCCCGCAAGGTTTTGAATTTCATCCACGCCTCGAAATGACGCGCCCATAACCACGGTCTTAAACCCGTGGGTTTTGAAATAGTCAAAAATTGCGCTCACCGATTTTACGCCCGGATCATTGACACCTCGATGATCCGCATCGGGGTCATTTTTCTTGTACCAATCAAGAATACGCCCCACAAACGGGGAAATCAAAAAGGCCCCTGCCTCTGCGCTTGCCCGGGCTTGTGCAAAACTAAAGATCAGCGTAACATTCGTGTTTATGCCTTCTTTTTCAAGCATCTCTGCCGCACGGATGCCTTCCCATGTTGCCGCAATTTTAATCAAAAGGCGATCTTTACCGATGCCTTTTTCAGCAAAATACGCCACAATATGACGCGCTTTCGTGACTGTTGCATCTGTATCAAATGACAAACGCGCATCAACTTCGATGGACACGCGACCAGGAACGAGAGCCACAATTTCGGCCCCAATTTCAACCGCGATACGATCCATGCCTTCTTCTATGCGCGCGGCGGCATCCACGGCAGTTACCTTCGCCAAAGCCGCCTGAATAAGCGGCTGATACTCTGGCATTTGCGCCGCTTTAAGGATGAGGGACGGGTTGGTCGTCGCGTCAACAGGTTCGAGGCGCTTAATCGCCGCCACATCGCCCGTGTCCGCGACAACTGTCGTCATCGTTTTCAATTGCTCAAGTTGGGACATCACAGCCATAATAACCTCTCTTCCTTTTCAGGCACTAAGCCTGATTTTACAAAGATTGAAAAGCCTTATTTTTTGCCGCTGATATGCGCTCTGCTATGGGATCAAGCGTGGCCAAACGCGCAAGTGGATAGGACAAATCGATAAGAGCTTTCACATCCTGCGGCGGTACCAATTTTTTAAACTTTTCTTCAACACGTATGCGCAAGGCGTCCAGATCAGTAGGGGAATGGAGATCAAAGAACGCTTGCTGACGCGCCCCATCCACATCCACTTCTACACGTGCCTGACTATCTGTCAGCTCAGGTGCGGCCACGACCGATATCTGATTTCGAAATGTTGCAATTTCAGGGGCTTCGCAGATCGCATCCGTAAAACTATCGAGCTGCCCCGTATCATATCCAAGTGCCATCAGGGCCAAAACATGTTTATAGCTAAATTTCGCCTGCAACCCCGTCTGAGGCGCATCAATATTACAAACATCTAGCCATTTTGGATGCACAAACACCGTTACGCGGGCGCGCGGCAGATCCTTGGGCCGCACCTTTGAAAACGCTTCAAGGGCGGCATGCGTGCCATGGCAACAGGCATGGAATTTATAACGAACATCACACATTTTATAGACAGAACCCAAATCCGACACCACCTGATGTGGGTCTTTTTGCGCGCCAAAATGCGTGGCACCAAAACCAAATTCCCCATCCAACGCCCCATGAACGGATGTCATGCCATGGGTCACCAATTCGCAAACCTCAATCGCGTTGGCCGCCGCCATTCCCGCGTTATACGGT
>JBMYYE010000037.1:0-20210 GCA_049609065.1 Halocynthiibacter sp. | reverse complement strand
GCCGCAAACCCGCCAAAGACCACGGAATGCACAGCCCCTAAGCGTGCACAGGCGAGCATCGCTTCGAGCGCCTCTGGAACCATAGGCATGTAAATGATGACACGGTCGCCTTTTTCAACGCCTTTGGCGCGCAAAGCCCCCGCCAGCATGGCAACACGATTGCGCAGCTCTACATAGGAAATTTCACGTTTTGTATGGGTGATCGGGCTGTCATAAATAATCGCCGTTTGCTCACCGCGCCCGTTTTCAACATGGCGATCGACCGCGTTATAACATGTGTTGACCTTGGCATCCGCAAACCATTCATAAAGGGGCGCGTTGTCATCAAAGAGCGCCTTTGACGGTTCTTTGTCCCAATCGATGGCCTTGGCCGCATTCATCCAAAACCCATCAGGATCCTTTTGCCACTCGCCATAAACGGATGCATAACTCATAAAAATCTCTCCCATTTTGTTGGGAGAGAGCTAATCAGAACTGGGCGATGGACGCAAGGTAACGCCCCCGCGTCCGATTGCCGCTTTGGGGCGCTGCGGCTAGATATTTATGCTTATCGTACCCTAGATCACGGGCTTTGGGTTTGAAAGTGAATGTGATCATCATGACGCGCGGCGCGGCAACCTTGAAAACGCATCTTGGCATGAGAAACGCCTATAACTTTTTTAAGATGCGGCTCAACGAAAATTTTCTCAACACGTGGATCATCCGCAAGGATGTTCAAGGCGGCCCGTGTGCGCGCTTTATCAAGCGGTAAGGTTTTGAAATACGGCTGTAGCCACTCAAAATCCCACCGCAAACTAAGGCGTTGATTATGCGGGCAGGGTGTTGGCCCGTCTTCGAAGGCAAAATACCCAATCGGGGAACGTGTGTCGTCCGTCGGCGCATGGGTCTCGGGTGTTTTATAGAATAATGCGAGGTCAATTTTGCGCCCATCGGAGTGGCTCAAATGAGGAAGCAAAGGAAAATCAATGGGAAGTGGAAAATTCCCGTCTAAGGTTTGAACCGATTGGTTTGGGAACTGTGTTGACATTTTATTGGCCAGATCATGGACGGTTTTGGCCATTTCGGGTGTCACATAGTGGCGGTTAAGGGCGCAATAGAACAGGCTTTGGCTTCGAAGCGTGTCTCCCGTGCAGGGAAGCGCAACCCGCCCCCAACGGGGGGCCACAAACGGGAGGCAAAGTGTCACCGCCAGATATAGGGCGGCGAAGCTTAGCGTTTTGTATTTCGGTGTCAGGCGCGACAAAAGCCAAAGGACCCCGCCGATTTGGGTGGTCAGTGTCAGCAGCACCACGATTAACGCGTGCCCCAAAAGCCTAGCCATAATGCGCCACAGGTGTGCCTGCGATGGCGGACACGTTGAGTAACCCTCGTGCGGTAATAGAAGGTGTTACGATATGGGCGCGGTTGCCCATACCCATGAGGATTGGCCCCACTTCTAGCCCGCCGCCTTTCATTTTCAAGATATTGCGCACACCAGAGGCCGCATCAGTATTGGCAAAGATCAACACACTGGCCGCACCTTTCATGCGTGAATTGGGGAAAATGCGCCGCCGCAGCCGTTCATCCAAAGCCGCATCAAGGTGCATTTCGCCTTCGTAGGTGAAATCTTGTGGGCTTTGATCCAAAATCTCAAGCGCCCCGCGCATGCGTTGGCCGGTGTCACAATCGAGATTGCCAAATTGTGAGTAGGAACACAGCGCAATGTTGGGTTCGACGCCAAAGCGGCGCACATGGCGCGCAGCCGCAATCACGCTATTTGCAATTTGCTCAGGGGTTGGGGTGGTGTGCACATGGGTGTCGGCAATGAAGAGCGGACCGTCTTCGAGGATCATGAGACTCAAAGCGCCAATCGGATGGAGGTCCTTTGTGCCCAAAATTTGCTGCACATAATTGAGATGCCAGAGATACTGACCAAAGGTCCCACAGATGAGGCTATCTGCCTCTTCGCGGTACACCATAATTGACCCAATGGCCGTTGTATTGGTGCGCATGATGGCTTTGGCCAAATCAGGCGTAACACCGCGGCGTTCCATCAGTTTGTGATAGGTCTGCCAATAATCACGGTAGCGGTGATCGCGTTCGGGATTGATGACGTCAAAATCTTCGCCGCGTTTGATTTGCAGGCCTGATTGTTCAAGGCGGATATCAATCACATCGGGGCGCCCGATGAGGATTGGTTTGTCGGTGGTTTCCTCAAGCATGGCATTGGCGGCGCGCAAAACCTGTTCGTCTTCCCCTTCGGCAAAGACGATTTTACGTGATGCGGTGGCGGCGGCTTCAAAAACGGGGCGCATGATAAGCGCGGATTTAAACACCGATTGATCTAGACGCGCGCGGTATTCGGCTAAGTTGTCCATGGGCCGTGTGGCCACACCAGTTTCCATCGCGGCCTTGGCCACAGCAGAAGACACAATACCCGTAAGTCGCGGATCAAATGGTTTCGGAATAAGGTAATCCGCCCCAAAAGTGAGCTGTTCGCCCTTATAAGCCGCCGCCGCTTCGGCGGAGGTTGTGGCGCGGGCCAATTCGGCAATCCCTTCGACACAGGCAATTTGCATGGCGTCGTTGATTTCTGTTGCGCCAACATCCAAGGCCCCTCGGAAAATAAAGGGGAAGCACAATACATTGTTGACTTGGTTCGGGTAATCGGACCGCCCTGTGGCGATGATGGCATCAGGGGCCACGGCACGCACCTCTTCGGGCATGATTTCAGGGGTCGGATTTGCAAGGGCAAAGATGATCGGCTTTTGGGCCATTTTTGCAACCATGTCAGGCTTTAAAACCCCAGGACCAGACAACCCCAAGAAAAGATCCGCCCCCTCAATGACATCGCCTAAGGCCTTTGCGCTGTTGCCTTGGGCAAAATCCGCCTTTTGCGGGGTCATTTCGGATGTGCGGCCTTGGTAGACAAGCCCGTCAATATCGCAAAGCCAGATATTTTCGCGCTTCACGCCCAGTTTCAAGAGCATATTCAAACAGGCAATGCCAGCGGCCCCACCACCGGTAGACACGATTTTGATGTCTTCAAACTTTTTGCCCACAACTTTAAGAGCATTTGTGGCCGCCGCGCCAACAACGATGGCGGTGCCGTGCTGATCATCATGAAAAACAGGGATATTCATGCGTTCACGGCAAAGCTTTTCCACAATAAAACATTCAGGCGCTTTGATATCTTCGAGGTTGATGGCCCCGAAGCTCGGTTCTAGAGCACACACAATATCAGCAAGCTTCTCTGGGTCAGATTCGTCCACTTCAATGTCAAAGCAGTCGATATTGGCAAAGTTTTTGAACAAAACAGCTTTGCCTTCCATGATGGGTTTTGACGCCAGCGCCCCGATATTCCCAAGCCCCAAAGCCGCAGAGCCATTGGTCACCACCGCAACAAGATTGCCGCGCGCCGTGTATTTGGCCGCAGTGCTTGGGTCTTTTTGGATTTCAATACAGGCCTCTGCCACACCTGGGGAATATGCCCGTGCAAGATCACGCCCGTTCGCCAAAGGTTTTGTCGCGCGAATTTCAAGTTTCCCAGGCTTTGGGAGCGCATGATAATCAAGGGCGCGTTGGCGGGTGGCTTCGTCTTTGCTGGGTTTCTTCGTCATTGCTATGTCCTGTCTGCCATTTTGTCGCAACTTACCTTAGGGAAGTGAAAAAGCAAAGCAGAGATGGCAAGCGGCTTTTACTTGCAAATACGATAATTGAGGCGCACTCTGCGGTCCAAGTAGGGAGAAAAAGCAATGCCACAACCACAAGAAATACGCGCAGAAATTCGTCTGCCGACGTCTGAAATTCGTGATGATATTCCGTTTTTTACCAAAGTGTTAAAGATGCGTATGGATATGATTTACCCTGCGGACAATCCGTCGGTTGCGGTGTTTTCGGGGCATGGGGTGCGGTTGCGGTTGGAAAAGGACGCGCCTGAGGCCCCAGGGACGCTTCGGATTATGACAAATGCGCCTGATGATATCGCAGATGGCGCGCGTGAAATAACGGCACCCAATGGCACCAAGATCGAAATCTGTGACCTGAACCCACCTTTGGTGATGCCTGAAACGGATCATGCCTTTGTGGTGCGGCGGTTGCGTGATCAGGCCCCATGGGTGATTGGGCGCGCTGGGATGCAATACCGTGACCTTGTGCCAACGCGTTTAGGCGGTGCCATTATTGCCAGCCACATTCGCATCCCCGATGGGGGTCCTGTGCCGGACATGGTGCATTATCATAAGGTCGGATTTCAGCTTATCTTTTGTTATAAAGGCTGGGTGGATGTGGTTTATGAAGACCAAGGTGATCCTATTCGTTTGAAGGCGGGGGATTGCTTTATTCAGCCCCCTGAAATTCGCCACCGTGTGCTTTATGCCTCCGATAATATCGAAGTGATCGAAATTGGGGTGCCTGCGGAACATGTGACTGAAATTGACCATGATATGGAATTGCCCAATGGCACGGGTGATCCCATGCGGGAATGGCAAGGCCAACGGTTTGTCTATAATGAAGGGGATAAATCCCCATGGGGCCCATTTCGCATCCCCGGCATGATTTGCCGTGACACCACCATTGCCGAAAACACGAAAAACGTGGCAGGGGTTCAGGTCGTGCGCGCCAAAGAGAGCAACGGTCCTTGGAGCAGCCATCAAAGTGATATTCTCTTTAACTTCGTGATGGAGGGCACCATGGTGTTACATGGCGAAGGCAAAGACCCCTATACGCTTGAAGCAGGGGATGCCTTTGTCATTCCGCCTGCAATGAAAACACGCTATATGGAGGCCTCTGAGGATCTCGAACTGCTCGAAGTGAGCCTCCCTGGTGTTTTTGAAACGGAAATCGAATGACGGATCTTATCGAATATGCACGCCGCGCGCGTGAAAATGCCTATGCGCCTTATTCCAAATTTAAAGTCGGGGCCGCGATTATGGCGGCGTCTGGAAAAATCTATACGGGCGTGAATGTTGAAAATGTGGCCTATCCCGAAGGCACCTGCGCCGAAGCAGGGGCCATTGCCGCCATGATCGTGGCCGGTGACACCGTCATTACCGAAGTGGCGGTGATCGCAGGTTCAGACACCCCCGTGCCCCCATGCGGGGGCTGTCGCCAAAAATTACGAGAGTTTTCCGCTGATGATGTCACGGTGACCATGGCCACAACTGGCGGGGCAACATTAACACGCACGGTTGTAGATCTCCTTCCTGAGAGCTTCTCTCCTGCGCATTTGAAAGCGGACTAATGGCAACTGCACGAAGTGTCTTGCTAAAGCTGCGCCAAAATACGCCGCTGTCGCCTGAGGACGCCGCGTGGTTTGGCCGCGCGCTTGGCACGGATGCGATTAGCGACGCGCAAGCGGGGGCGTTTGCCATGGGGGTGTGCGCCCGTGGGCTCAGCCGCGAGGCGCGCGTGGCGCTGACAATGGCCATGCGTGATAGCGGGGATGTCCTGACATGGGATTTTGAGGCGCCTGTGCTTGACAAACACTCCACAGGTGGGGTCGGGGATGCGGTGTCTTTGCTTTTGGCGCCCGCACTTGCGGCATGTGGTGCGAAGGTGCCGATGATTTCAGGGCGCGGGCTTGGCCATACAGGCGGGACATTGGATAAACTTGAAGCCGTGGATGGGGTGCAGACCACGCTATCACGGGAAAAATTTACGGATATTTTGCAAAAAACCGGCTGTGCCATTGTTGGGGCCAGCGGGGATATCGCGCCTGCGGATAAACGTCTTTACGGGGTGCGTGATGTTACAGGCACGGTTCAAAGCGTTGACCTTGTGACCTCGTCCATTTTGTCAAAAAAACTCGCAGCAGGTCTAGATGCCCTTGTTTTAGATGTAAAATTCGGTGCAGGCGCGGTGATGCCTGATATTGAGGATGCGCGGGCCTTGGCGGTGTCTTTGGTGGAAACGGCACAAGGCGCGGGATTACAAACGACGGCGTTTTTAACGAATATGGATCAACCTTTGGTGCCCGCGATTGGCAATACCCTTGAACTGGCGGCGCTGCGTGATGTGCTGGTGGCACGCGATATGGATCATCCGATACTTCAGGTGGTTTTGCGCCTTGGCGCGGCGGTCATGGAGCTGGGAAAAATGGGATCACGCGAGGATGCGCTCACGGCTTTGAGCCACGCATTTGAAACTGGCGCAGCGGCCCATATTTTTGATGATATGATTTGCGAAATGGGGGCGACATATCGACCGTTTTCAGGCGAAACTTCATTTCCGAAAGCATCGGTTCAGCTCGATGTGACCGCGCCCGAGGCGGGGTATCTTTCAGAACTGGATGCTGTGGGGCTTGGCCAAAGCGTGGTGGCCCTTGGTGGGGGACGTGAACAAGAAACCGATGTTATTGATCCAACGGTTGGGCTCAACAACATCTTACGCCTTGGGGCATATGTAGAGGCCGGCGGGCGGCTCGCCACCATCCATGCAGCCAATGAAGCGGAGGCCAAAGCCGTGATGACGCGCGTGAAAACGGCCTTTTATCTGACGGAAAATGCGCCAATACGCGCCCCATTGATATTAGAAGAGGTCCACAGGTGACACATCCCGATCGGCGTGCATTTTTAATTGTTTTGGATAGCGTGGGCTGCGGTGGTGCGCCAGATGCGGCGGATTTTGGGGATGAAGGCGCGAATACCCTTGGCCATATTGCCCGTGAATGTGCGGCGGGCCGCGCCGATATTGGCCGCGCGGGGCCGCTTCAGCTGCCGCATTTGGATGCGTTGGGGCTGGGCTTGGCGATCACGCTTGCAAGCGGGGAGACTGCGCCAAACCTAAATACGGATCCTAAGGGCCTTTGGGGCGCGGCAACCGAAATATCAAACGGCAAAGATACGCCCTCAGGGCATTGGGAAATCGCAGGCGTGCCCGTGCCGTTTAATTGGACCTATTTTCCAGACACGGTTCCCGCATTTCCGCAGGATGTGACCGACGCCATCTGTAAGGCGGCCGGCGTAGACGGTATTTTGGCCAATGGGCACAGGTCAGGCACCGTGGTGATTGATGAGTACGCCCAAGAGCATATCAAAACGGGCTGGCCTATTTGTTACACATCCGTGGATAGCGTGTTGCAAATCGCAGCCCATGAGGACCATTTTGGCCTGCAAAACCTCTATGATCTATGTGCGGCCATTGCGCCGATGCTCCATGATATGCGGGTCGGGCGTGTGATCGCGCGGCCCTTTGTCGGGGATCAAAAAACGGGCTTTACCCGCACCGCCAACCGCAAAGATTTTGCGCTCGCGCCGCCATCAGACACGCTTTGTGATATGGCGCAGGCTGCGGGGCGCAAGGTGCATGCCGTTGGAAAGATTGGTGATATTTTCTCCATGCGGGGCATAACAGATGGCGTCAAAGGTCCTGACGTGGATCTTTTTGAGGCCATCCTTGGACATGTTCAAACGGCTGAGGCAGGGAGTTTGACCTTCGCCAATTTGGTGGAATTTGACAGCGAATATGGTCATCGCCGTGATGTGGCCGGTTATGCGCGCCATCTGGAATGGTTTGACGCGCAAATTCCACGCCTGATGGCGGATATGCGGGAGGGGGATTTGATGATCTTCACCGCAGATCACGGCAATGACCCCACATGGACGGGCACGGATCACACCCGCGAACGGGTGCCCGTTATCGGGATCGGGGCAGGGTGCAAAGCCATCGGCCATGTCGGGTTTTCAGATATCGGGGCAAGTATTGCAGCGCATCTGAAGCTTGATTATAGAGGAGCGGGGCGGAGCTTTTTATAAGCCGCCAAAAATGCGAGAGGGCAAAAGAAATGACTGACACCGTAACCGTCGTAGACCACCCATTGGTGCAACATAAATTGACGCTTATGCGCAAAAAAGACACGCCAACCGTGCTTTTTCGTCAATTGTTGCGTGAAATAAGTCAGCTCCTTGCCTATGAAATCACCCGCAGCCTTCCGATGGAAGATGTTGACATCGAAACGCCTTTGATGCCGATGAAATCCCCCATGGTGAAAGGCAAAAAGCCGGCCTTGGTGTCAATTCTACGCGCAGGGAATGGGCTCTTGGATGGGGTGCTTGAACTTGTGCCTTTGGCGCGTGTTGGCTTTGTCGGATTGTACCGTGACGAAGAAACGCTCCAACCTGTTGAATATTACTGCAAGCTTCCAGTGGATTTGGAAAACCGGCTTGTGATTGCGGTGGATCCGATGTTGGCAACGGGGAATTCATCCGTGGCGGCGATTGACCTCATTAAGAAAAAGGGCGCAAAGAACATTCGCTTTATGTGCCTTTTGGCATCACCTGAAGGAATCGCACGTATGCAAGAGGCCCATCCAGATGTGCCAATCGTGACAGCGTCCATCGATCAGTGTTTAAACGAAAAAGGCTACATCACACCTGGTCTCGGGGATGCGGGTGATCGCATGTTTGGCACAAAATAGCGGATAGCCCTTTACTATATATGAGTTTTATTGCAATTGTTCCTACATATATTGTGGGGGCAATTTATGACAAACGCAAAAAACATCGCTTTTGCGCTCTGTATTGGTAGCATATTTGCATTTTCATCGGCAGCGTCCGCAACGACGCTTAGGCGCGCTGGCCCACCCGCGGAGCAGCCGCCTCTCAGCTTTACGGGCTCCCAATATATCGACAGCAAAGGCTGCGCGTATATTCGTGCGGGTGGTACTGGTGTTATAAAATGGGTGCCACGCGTCACCCGCGGGCGAAAGGTGATTTGCGGCTTAGAGCCCAGTTTGTCAAAGGGCATCCAAACCACGGCTGTTCAACCTATTGTTGCCCAAAACACGGTTCAAAAAACACAGCCAAAAAAATGGTCGCTCTTTGGACGTCGTCCGATGGCTGCGACCCCTCTTTTGGCGGGCACAAACGCACACACAAAACCAGCCTTACAAACCGCAGAAGATGCCCGTAGAACTGGGCGCGTTGTTGGGGTGGACACCGCGAGTTTGGCGGCCCGAGCCCCCAACCCAGCATGTCAAAACCTTGATCCTGTTGCGCGGCGATATATGCGGGTCTCAGGTGGGGTGGCCGTGCGCTGCGGTCCACAGGCCATCCACCCCGAAGACATCGTGCGGAGCCGCAATGGCGCCGCTTTGATCGCGCCAGATGGTTCAGTGCCGGCGTTTATCACCACCGCGACAGGGGTGCGGGCCAATATGGTCCATGGGGCTTATAATACGGGGCGCCGCTTTATTGGCACATCAAAACGCCTTCCGACCCCAGCCATTATGCGCCCAAAAGGCTATACCGATGTTTGGAAAGATGATCGGCTTAATCCATTGCGGGCAACGGGTACGGCTTTGGGCGATGCGCAAATGGCACAAATTTGGACCAATACGGTTCCACGACGTCTTGTTGGCACGGGGTCCTCAAACCCTATCTCAAAGCTCTTTGGCGGGTTTTAAAACGCTGTCCGTGTGATGGATGTTAGCCGCTGCAAATATCTTGAAGAGAGACCCAGTCTTGATCAGGAAGGATTTCGGTGCTGTTTAGGCCCGAAAGTGGATCCGCCTCAATAAATGAAAGCGTCTTTTCCCCTGTTACATCAACAGCATAGGCGTAGGGCGTTGATGGAATGCCCGCCTTTGAAAACCCATTTATACTGCGGTCTATGTCGATTTCCTTGGCGGGAGCGAGGAAAATATGTTCCGCATAGCGGTCTAAATCCGCGTCCGAAATTTCCCCTGTGGTTAGCATGCGAATGCTGGTTTTGAGCCCAAGATGGCGCAGCATCGGACGTAGGCTCGGATGTTCGGGTTGATGTTCTTTTTCCACAATGAGATACCCTGCCGCCACGGCTGGATCGTCGAAATCCTCAAAGAGAGTTTTACTCATGAGGATCGCATTATTGGGCAGGCTTAGGGTGGGTTTGGGGCTATCTGGCACAACAATAAGCTGTGCCTGTGTGCCAAATATACGTGTGCTAAAATTGGCCAGCGCGGTGGCGGATCCCCGCGGCAAACATGGTGGGCCTGAGATCCGCGACATGCGGGAAATGAGGCGCGCTGAGAGCACGTTCTTTTGGGCGTCGGGTACAATCCGTGCTGTATAATTCGTAAGCGCAGTTGGGACCCAAAAAATAGAAATCGCCAAGAAACCCGCCACACCCGAAAGCGTCAGCGCCGCGCGAAGACGCCCAGGGTGAGGCCGCACACGATCAATGCGCGACCGCAATTCCTCAAGCGCGTCAATCATTGTGTCATCTTCAATTTCGAGCTGTTCTTCCGCCCCGACACCTGGCGCAAACAAAGCAGGCCGCACCCCCGCATTTAGCCGCCTTAACGCAGGGAGCGCCCAGTGGCTAAGCGGGTTTTCGTTATTGTCCATAACAATGAGTGACGTGTTCCCAAGGCTCACGATCACGTTCTGGCGTTGCTCCGCTTCATTGCGGCGCCATAGGCCAGTTGCCTCTAGGCGTTCAAATTCTGTAATTGCTGTCATATGCTCTGGTCTTATCTTGACCTCTAATCCCTTAAACATAAGCGAGAGTGCGCTGTGCTGCAAGGAAACTTCGCGCCCTTCTAAAAGCGCTTTCCTAGGGCTGCAAAATGACGGTAGGGTAAGACATGATTATTTCATTTCGCCATAAGTATATCTTTGTGCACGCGCCCAAAACCGGGGGAACATCGTTGAGTTTGGCGTTGGAAGCGCGGCTTGGCAAAGAGGATATTTCGATTGGTGATACCCCTAAAGCAAAGAAGCGAAAGCACCGACTGAAGGCGATGTCTGCGCGTGGGCGATTGTGGAAACATTCGACGCTTCGCGATATTGATGGAGTCGTGTCAGAGCAACAGCTTTCTGAAATGTGTGTTGTGACCTTGGTGCGCAATCCTTGGGATAGATTGGTGAGCTATTATCATTGGGCCAAAGAACAAGAATTTGACCATCCCGCAATCGGTTTGGCAAAGGCCCTATCATTTCCACAATTTTTGCAGCATCCAACAATTCAAACCGCGTTTGAGGCGCAGCCTGCGGCAAGCTATGTGACGGATGCGGCGGGGAATGAGCGCTGTGATCACTATGTGCGTCTTGAACATCTTGCGCAGGATTTGAAACCGTTTGAGGCCCATTTGGGATTTAATCTTCTGCCGCTTGCGCATGAAAATGCCTCCCAACGGCGACCTGATTATCAAGACTATTATTCGGCGGCGGACCGTGATCTTGTTGCGCGCTTTTGCCATGTGGATATTGATCGGTTTGGCTACATTTTTTGAAAATAAACTGTGATGTAGGGTAAAATATGTTAAAAATACGGGGTTATTTTTTCCCGTATGATCATGTCATAGACAGACATATACTCTTTACATCTTTATATTATCTTTACCTTAATATTTAGATGCCATCTTAGATATATGTATTTGCGAAATGATATATCAGTCGATCCTGAAACAGGCACAAAACCTGTGATTGTGCCCGAAGATAACCTAATGAAAAAAGGGCCCATGATGTCCACATGGCTTTTGCGTGGGGTGCACCGCCAGCAGGTCAATGGATTTTTCTCTGGAGTAAAACTTCTTACGGATATGGGGTTACAAGACGCCCAAGATATCTGCGTTGGGCAACATGTGATGACCTTTGATGAAAAGCTTCAAAAGGTGACGGATGTCTCAACCGGGAAATACTGGAAATATGACGAAGAGTGTCCACCTGATTTGTGGCCCATTTTTGTGCCAGAGCAAGTCTTCGGCAATGCAACTGCTTTTTTATGTGGTGCGGAACAAACCATCAAAATTGAGACAGGGGGGCTGCATGATCTGCAAATGGACCCATGCGCCATCGTGAAGATGAAATGTCTGATTGGGGTGCGGGGGATTAAGCGGATACGGCCATCATCTGACTGGACCGTGACGCGCATTCACTGTGAACGAGAGCAGGTTTTGTTTTCGGATTGCGGGGTGTTGTTCAAAAGCGAAACAACGGCCCAAGAAAAAGCGCGCTCCGTATGCCGCGGCCAAGACGCCGAAATCCGGTATGAGCCTTTGCCGCGTCTGGTGACGTCATTGCTGAAGGGCCGATGGGCACAAAAAGGAATGTTGGCCTCATAAAAAAACCCCCAACCATATCTGGTTGAGGGTTTTTATGTTTCAGTTGATTGCGTTGTTACGCGGCAAAGCGTTTATAGAACTCTTCACCTTTTTCAGCCATTTCACGCATCAGAGCAGGGGTGGAAAAACGATCCCCAAACCGCGCTGTGAGATCATCACAAAGCGCAACCATTTCTGGCAAACCCTTCATATCCATCAAGGAAATCGGACCACCGGACCACGGCGCAAAGCCCCAGCCCAAGATCGCGCCAACATCGCCTTCGCGGATATCTTCGAGAACGCCTTCTTCCAATGCGCGCACGGCTTCTAACGCCTGCACCATCAAAAGACGGTTTTTCACGTCTTCAATGCTTGGCTGAACATCGGCCAATGGGAATGCGTCATGAATGCCGCGCCACAAGAGCGTCCGTTTGCCCTTTTCGTCGTAGTCATAGAAACCCGCATTGGATTTGCGACCCAAACGCCCCGCATCAAACATGTGGAAAATCACCGCATCCGCCCCATCATCATAGGCATCACCCATGGCCGCTTTGGTGGCTTTGGCGATTTTCACGCCAAGATCAATGGATGTTTCATCCGTGAGCTGCAAAGGCCCCACCGGCATGCCGAGCATCTTGGCCGCGTTATCGATAAGCGCAGGTTCAACCCCCTCGCCAATCATGCGAATGCCTTCGTTGATATACGGAATGATACAGCGGTTCGCATAGAAGAAGCGCGCGTCGTTCACAACAATCGGCGTTTTGCGGATTTGGCGCACATAATCCAACGCCTTGGCCACCGCGCGATCACCTGTTTTTGCACCTTTGATAATTTCCACAAGGAACATTTTCTCAACAGGGCTAAAGAAGTGAATGCCAATGAACTGATCCGCACGAGATGATGCTTTCGCCAATTCTGAGATCGGCAAAGTCGACGTGTTGGAGGCGAAAATGCAATCTTCTGGAATGATCGCTTCGACCTTTTTGGTCATTTCCGCTTTCACGGCTGGGTCCTCAAACACTGCTTCGATGATCAAATCACAGCCCTTAAGCGCGTCCAAATCGGTGGTCGCTGTGATGTTGCCCAAAATGGCGGCTTTCTTTTCCTCGGTCGCTTTTTTGCGCGCGATGCCTTTGTCCATATAGGTTTCGGAATAGGCTTTGCCGCGATCTGCCGCCTCTTGGTTCACATCCAAAAGCACAACTTCGATGCCCGCCATGGCGGATACCAATGTGATGCCAGCCCCCATCATGCCTGCGCCCAAAACGCCAACTTTCTTGACGGTTTGATCTGGCACATCAGGGCGGTTTGCGCCTTTTTCAAGGGCTTGTTTGTTGATGAACAAGGACCGGATCATCGCCGAAGATGTTGGATCCATAAGGACGGAGACAAAGTTCCGCGCTTCAACTTTCAGGGCCGTATCAAAGGGCACTTGCGCCCCTTCGTAGATCGCCTGAAGCATGGCTTTGGCGGCGGGAAATACGCCTTTGGTTTTGCCGTTGACCATCGCGGATGCGCCCACAAATGTCATGAAACCAGATGGATGATACGGCGCGCCGCCTGGCATTTTATAGCCCTTTTCATCCCAAGGTTTGACGATTTTTGGCTCGGAGAGCACCCATGCTTTGGCCGCAGAGAGCAATTCATCCGCTGGCACGACCTCATCCACAAGCCCTGCGGCCTTGGCTTTGGCAGGTGCCAGTGTTTTGCCTTCCAAAAGGAATGGCGCGGCGGTCATTGCGCCCATTTTACGCACCAAACGGGTTGTGCCGCCTGCGCCTGGGAAAATACCAACCATGATCTCAGGGAGGCCAATTTTTGCTTTGGGTTTGTCGGCGGCAAAAATACGGTGGCACGACAATGGAATTTCATACCCAATGCCAAGCGCCGTCCCAGGGAGGGCGGCAGCAATCGGTTTGCCCCCTTTATTGGTTTTTGGGTCCATGCCCGCGCGTTCGATATTGCGCAAAATACCATGGAGATCCATGATGCCATCAAAGAGCCCTTGGGCGGGGTTTCCACCGGCGTTTTCACGCATTTTTGCGATGATATTGAGGTCCATGCCCCCGGCGAAATCTGCTTTGCCAGAGGTGATCACGATGCCTTTCACCGCGTCATCCGCGAGACCTTTATTCACAAAGTCATTGAGGTCGATAAAGCCTTGTTCGCTCATCACGTTCATGGATTTGCCTTCGACGTCCCATGTGATGACGGCTACACCGTCGGCGTCTACTTCATATTTAAAATCAGACATTTAAACTCTCCTTAAACGCGTTCGATAATCGTTGCTGCACCCATGCCGGAGCCGATGCAAAGCGTGGCGAGACCTGTGTTGAGGTCGCGGGCTTCCATTTCATCCAAGAGCGTGCCGAGGATCATGGCACCCGTCGCACCCAATGGGTGGCCCATGGCAATCGCGCCACCATTAACGTTGAGCTTGGCGTGATCGACGTCAAATGCTTGTTGGAAGCGCAACACAACGGAGGCGAAGGCTTCGTTCACCTCAAAAAGATCGATGTCGGAAATGGACATGCCCGTCTGTGCGAGCGCCTTTTCCGTCACAGGCACAGGACCCGTCAACATGATGGTTGGATCAGTGCCAATTTTTGTGGTTTGGCGGATGCGCGCGCGTGGCTTAAGCCCCATGCGTTCGCCAAATTCTTTGGTCCCGATCAAGACGGCTGCGGCCCCATCCGCAATGCCAGATGAGTTGCCTGCGTGGTGAATATGGGTCACGGTTTCAATTTCAGGGTAGCGGATTTGCGCCACGGCATCAAAACCCGGCATCATTTCACCCATGTCCTTAAAGGATGGGCGAAGCCCGCCCAAGGATTGCATATCCGTTGTGCCACGCACCATTTCATCGCGGTCTAAAATAACCAATCCGTTGATGTCACGCACAGGCGCGATGGATTTGTCAAATCGACCCGCGGCTTGGGACGCTGCGGCGCGTTTTTGGCTTTCGACCGCATAGGCGTCCGCATCGTCGCGGCTAAATCCATATTTGGTTGCGATAAGGTCGGCGGAAATGCCTTGCGGCACAAAATAGTTATTCATCGCAACCGAAGGGTCAACGGCAATCGCGCCGCCATCCATGCCCATTGGCACGCGGCTCATGGCTTCGACGCCGCCTGCGATATAGGCATCACCCATGCCGCCCATGACTTGGCCTGCCGCCATGTTCACCGCTTCTAGGCCAGAGGCACAAAACCGGTTGATGGACACGCCAGGCACGCATTCATCCAGATCGGACGCCAACACCACGGTCCGTGCAAGGCATGCGCCTTGTTCGCCCACTTGGGTCACGTTGCCCCAAATCACATCTTCGATTTCATTGCCTTTTAGGCCATTTCGCGATTTCAGCTCATTGAGAACCCCTTTGGAAAGGGCGACGGCCGTTACCTCATGGAGGGTGCCGTCCTTTTTGCCTTTGCCGCGCGGGGTGCGCACGGTGTCATAGATATAGGCGTCTGTCATGGTGTCAGTCCTTTTGGTTAAGCGCGATCCGCAGGGGATCCCGGCATCAAATCATAGGGGTGTTTAAAGCCATCTAGGGCCTCAATTCGCGTCAGCCACGCATCAATATGTGGCCAAGCGGCACGTTCAAACCCAAAGGGTTCTGGGTAGAAAAGATATCCGCAGCAGGAAAAATCGGCGTTTGTTGGCCCGTCGCCAACAAGCCAGTCACGGGTTTCAAGCGCGGCATTTAGCGTCGCATATGCCGCCTTCAAACGCCCTTGGTTAAAGGCGATGACTTCGGCTGGACGTTTGTCTTCGGGTAAGAAATTCATCAAGAACCGCGTCAGCCCCGCCATGGAGGAAAGTTTGTGGTTGTCCCACAAAACCCACCGCAACACTTCGCGGCGTTCGTCGGCGGTGTTGCCACCAAATTTCCCAGTTTTTTCAGTGATGTAAGCTTGGATTGCGCCGGATTGTGACATGGTCAAATCCCCATCAATCATATATGGGGCTTCGCTTTGAACGTTGATTGCGCGGAATTCTGGCGTGCGGGTTTCGCCGCCAAAGAAGTCCACATAAACGGGCTCCCAGTCGAGCCCAGAGAGCGCCAAAGGCAAGGCCGCCTTATAGGAATTTCCGCTTTCACCAAAGCAATAGAGCTTAATCATCTTGTTGTCCTTATCCTGTTCGCGCATCCCAAGGGTTGGGATGCGTTCAGGTCTATGGTTGCCTTAAAATGCGTCCGCGTCTAGGGCCATTACGGTGTCTGCGCCGCTTTCGATGCGGGCGAGGTGGAGCTTGGTCGCAGGTAAACTCCGCGCCATATAGTAGCGTCCGGTCGCGAGTTTAGTTTCATAGAAGCCCGCGTCACCGATGGTGCCACCATCTTTGAGCGCGGCTTTCGCCGCAACGGCCATTTTCGCCCACATCAGGCCTAAGGATACGTGCCCAAAGAGGTGCATGAAGTCATAAGATCCCGCAAGTGCTGCGTTCGGGTTGGTCATGCCGTTTTGCATGAAGAACATGCTCGCGGCTTGTAAATCTTTGGATGCGGATTTGAGCGGCTCAAGGTAGGCCGCATCAAGGTCTTCATCGCCTGCATTGTCTTTGATGAAGGATTTCACCAGATCAAAGAACGCCATCACATGTTTGCCGCTATCTTGGGCGAGTTTGCGTCCCACAAGGTCCAAAGCCTGCACGCCATTTGCGCCTTCGTAGATCATGGAAATACGTGCATCGCGGACATATTGGCTCATGCCGTGTTCTTCGATATAGCCGTGCCCGCCATAGACTTGTTGGGCCAAAACGGCACTGTCAAAGCCCTTATCCGTCAAGAAGCCTTTGATCACAGGGGTGAGCAAACTGATGAGCCCATCGGCGTCTTTGTCGTCCAAGCGGTGCGCGCGGTCAATCATTTCAGCGCCCCAGAATGCAAAGGCGCGCGCGCCTTCGGTGAAGGATTTTTGATCCATCAAAGACCGACGAATATCAGGATGTACGATCAACGGATCCGCGGGCCCATCGGGGTTTTTCGCGCCCGTGACATCGCGGCCTTGAAGGCGGTCTTTGGCATATTCTACCGCGCCTTGGTAGGCGGCTTCGGCTTGGGAATAGCCTTGAATACCAACACCCAAACGCGCTTCGTTCATCATGGTGAACATGGCGCGCATGCCTTTATGCATGTCGCCCAAAAGGTAACCGGTGGCTTCGTCGTAGTTCATCACACAGGTGGAATTACCGTGGATGCCCATTTTCTTCTCGATATTACCAACGGAGACGCCGTTTTTATCGCCAAGGCTCCCGTCTTCGTTCACCATGACTTTGGGCACGATGAAAAGGGACACGCCTTTGATTCCGTCAGGGCCACCTGGGATTTTCGCAAGCACAAGATGGATGACGTTATCAGTCATGTCTTGATCACCCGCTGAGATGAAGATTTTCTGACCGCTGATTTTGTAGCTGCCATCGTCTTGCGGCTCAGCTTTGGTGCGCATGAGACCAAGATCGGTGCCGCAATGGGGCTCCGTCAGGTTCATGGTGCCTGTCCATTCACAGCTGTACATTTTCGGAAGGAATTTTGCCTTTTGCGCATCTGTGCCGTGAACATTAATGGCGCTCGCGGCCCCATGGGTCAGGCCCGGATACATCGTGAGGGCCATGTTTGCCGATGAGAAAATCTCATTCGTGGCGATGCCGATAATATATGGTAGCCCCTGACCGCCATATTCAGGACCCGCATCAAGGGCGGTCCATCCGCCATCTGCCATGGCCTGAAAGGCCTCTTTAAATCCCTTTGGGGTGATCACTTTGCCATTCTCAAGCCGACAGCCTTCTTGATCGCCTGACGCGTTCACAGGCACCATAACTTCGGAGCCGAGTTTGCCGGCTTCGTCCAAAACCGCCATTGTGAAATCCGCGTCGAGTTCATCATAACCCGGAATGTTGCTTTCGCTGGCCTTAAGCACATCGTGCAAAAGGAATTGCATATCATTGACGGGAGCTTTGTAGTTTTGCATGGCTGTGGTCCTTTTGCGTTAGGTGTCTTGGGCTTCTGTCAAAGAAGCAATGCGGGCTTCGCCCCATTGAATTTGTTCACTCAGATCGGCGATGGCCGTATCCAGTTCGGATCGTTTCGCCTTGAGGTCATCAAGGCGCTCTAGCGCCACTTCATAGGTGCGCGTCAATTGGGTGAGTTGTTGGTCCCCCATATCATAGAGGCTCAAAAGTTGACGAATTTCTTCGAGGCTAAACCCAAAGCGTTTGCCTTGTAAGATAAGCTTCAAACGCGCGCGGTCGCTTTTGGTGAATAGCCGCTTTTGCCCATCACGAATGGGGGAAAGGAGCTCTTTGGCTTCATAAAATCGCAAGGTGCGGGCGGTCACATTATAGTGGTCGCACATCTCACGGATGGTCATGCATGTGTCTGTGTCTTGGGGCACGGATCTTCCTCAAATCTGGTGTCCAGTTGAGGAAAACTTATGCGAGGGCAGGGCCGTGATCAAGAAAATTGACGTTAACGTCAACGTAACGCTGCGTCACAAAATCACCCAGCCCAATTTTTCGCGGGTGCCTTTTTTAGATGTCGTAAAGGTTGCGCGCTTCGCGTAGGCCTGCAATGGCTTGTTCTAGCTCGTCTTTTTGCTGTGTAAGAACCGTGAGCTGTCGATCTGCAAGCTTTATCCACTCATCGCGCTGCGCTTTGGTGCCTTTTTCTTCATAGATAAGGAGCCATTGGCGAATTTCTTCGAGGCTAATCCCCCATGCTTTCCCGCGTAAAATAAGCGTCATACGCGCCACTTCACGTGGGGTGTAAAACCGCGATCGCCCTTCTTTTTCAGGCTGGAGCAGCTCGATATATTCATAATATCGAAGGGTGCGGGGTGTGACGTCAAACTTGGCACACATGTCTTTGAAACTGATGCGGTCTTCGGGCATGGGTATCCTCTATGTTAGGAGAAAACTATCGCCATTGTGAAGAAGGATCAACGCTTCAGTTCATAAAATGTGGTGCGAAAAAGTAAAATCCATAGCCAAGAAGGACCGCAGGCAGCGCGGAATAGACCGTCGCAAGGACCGCTGCCTTAGGGTTCAGTGCAATCGCCGGGAAAAGCGCATCCCCATCATTGGAAATGGCATTCCCGATCAAGGCGGCAAAGGGTACAAGGCCGTTAATATAAAGGGTTGTGACCAACACTTGTGGCCCACAGCCCGGAATAAATCCGATCAAAATCCCCATGAGCGGTAGCAACGGCGCAACCGAACTAAAGAGCGCCTCAATATCGAGCCCCCCATAGGTCGCAAGGTAGTCATAAGCAAGATAAGCCCCAATCACCCAAATTGAGATAAAGCTCGTTTCTTCCGCCATACGCGTGATGGGGCTGTCTTGGGTGTGGCTCATCGCCTGAAGCGGGGAGGTCGCCCAAATGTATAGTCCCGTGGCGGTGCCTGCGAGGCCGACAATCGGCATCAGACTGCCATAGGTTGCCTCAAGATCGACTTGTAAAATCTGGGAAATCCCAAAAATGAGACCCGGAATGGCAATAAGACCATAAATGGCATCTTTGGCGCGCAACCGACCGATAAATGGGGCCAGCTCGCAATCACTGGCCTCGGCTAAGAGTTCAACTTTGTTGAAGGCATCCACGAGCCAACCCGAGAGAATGCCAACCGCAAATGACATAGGCAACACAACAATTGCCGCGTCAGGGCGCGTTGCGATCAATAAAAACGCGGCATCCCCCATGGTTGCGGTTAATGTCGCAACAACCGCGCCAAACCCGACATTTCCCGAAGAATAGGCGGCAACGACCACAACCGCACCGCCACAGCCAGGCGTTGCCCCCAAAAGTGCGGCCAGTGGAACTTGGAACCCTTTGGATGATTTGAGCGCAGTGCCAATATCAAATTTGAAAAGCCGCTCAGCCCCATAAAACAAAAAAAGCGTTGCCGCCACAAAGGCAGAAACCTGCACATAGGCGTCGACCATTAGACCGCGGGTCAATTCCCCAAGGCCGGTTGGCACGATTGCAAGGGCGGTAAGAATCAACACAACCAGCAGCCGCTTGGAGCGAAACGGCCCAATTTTTGATGTTTTATTGGGGATGTTGGCGGTCATATCGGTCATGGGGTTTCCTTTTCTACCTTCCATGTAGGGGGTTTGCTTGCTTTTGTAAATGCGAATTATTCTCAATTGCAAAAAATACCCTTGCGACCCGTTTGACTTCGCTCTTAGGTTGAGCAAAAGGAGCAG
>JBMYYE010000036.1:0-20577 GCA_049609065.1 Halocynthiibacter sp. | reverse complement strand
CCACCTTAAACAGGCTGTAAACTGGTCGAAAAACTAGGACCACCTCTTTTGACTGTTCCTTCGCAATATCGGACAACTTTGAAGCTATTTGTTCGACCAGTGTACTTTTGCTAATCAGCGGCAAAACGCGTTCAATAATTTCGCGAAACAATGGTTCTTGTGATCTTAAAATCGCATGCTGAGCATCCCGAAATGTGAACGACAGCTCACTCAAATTGCGCCCAAAATCAGCCTTGATTTTCTGTTGATCATCCTCACCTGCTTTGGCGGCATCCGCCCAGCCTGCTTTGTAGCCTTCTTCATACTGCTCTAAACGCTGTGCTTCACCCATCTTAGATGCCAATTCTGGTTGGGCTGGGGAAATCGAGCGGCCAAAATCTTGAAGTTTCAGACCAGACATCAGTGAATTCCCTCTTCAAGAACACCCGGCTCCTTTTGTTCATTCACCTCGTCTTCGAGCCACACGCGCAAGATTTCAATTGCTTCCTCTTGGCGCTCTTCTACCAGCTGGCGCAATTTCTCAACGGGGTTCCGAACGGGTTCAGGAAGATCCGAAAGCCCGGCGGCCATTGATTGATGCCCCCCCGTTTCAGGAATGTCTAAGGCATCATAGTCCATGTTCCCAAAGCCAAAATCCGCGCTCTCAGGCAAAACTTGAACGGTTGCAAGAGAGGGCGCTGTCCCACTGGTAACAACATCAATATTTTGCGGGCCTGATTGCGTATGCGTAATCAATGTTCCGGCATCCGCACGGGAACCTTCAATCGCCGCCACCTGTCCAGAAGGCGATTCAGGTGCTCCAGTCGAGGCAAGCATACCGACTGTGGCCTCTGGCACCGTGTTAAGCATAACGGGGCGCACAACAAAGAAGCCCAAAACCAATGCAACAACGGCTAAAACTCCGATCTGGATCAATGACATCACATCTAAGGCGCCACCTAAAAATGCCCCGCTTTGGGCCGTAGGTTCCGCAAGGCTTGCCGTGTCAAATTCTAACGATTTAATGACAATTGTATCGCCGCGCGCTTCGTCAAACCCGATCGCAGATGCGACGAGTTCTCTTAGCGCGCCCAGCTCTTCATCCGATCTTGGTGAGAATGACTGTTCGCCATCCTCTGCAACAGCGGTCGTTCCATCCACCAATACAGCCACCGATATTTTACGAATTGCGCCAGGTAGGCGAAGAGTTTCTCTTTTCGTCTCGGAGACCTCATAATTAACACGCTCACGCGTTTCACTATTTTCACTCGACGACTTCCCGTCAGCCCCTCCTGCTCCATCAGGTAAGTTTGACGCAACGGTTACGCTCCCGCCACCTGCGACATCATCTGACTTTGTGCTGCGTTCTTCGGAATCGGTGCTGATGGCCACACGTGAATTTGGGTCAAAAATGCGCTCTGAAATTGACTGCCTTTCTTGTTCTGTTTCAAGCGACAGCTCAACAACAGCATTTCCATATCCAACCCGCGCCTCAAGTAGGCGCTGAACAGATTGCTTTAATGCCTCTTCACGATCGTCCGTTGATGCATGCCCCATATTTTCTTCTCCGCCCCCTAAGACGAGGCCAGAGCGGCCATCAATGACCGAAACGTTTTCTCGCTGAAGGCCCGAGACAGCAGAGGACACCAAAAATTTTAACGCATTGGCCTGCCCTGTTGAAAGTGCGCCCCCTGCAGAAACGACCGTAACAGATGCGCTTGTCAGCCGCGATTTGCGAAAGCTACGCCCTGGTTGCGTTGAAATATGCACACGTGCGCTTCTAATTTTTGCGTTGGCCATAATTGTGCGCGCCAGTTCACCTTCCTTGGCACGCCAATATGCAGCATCAAACATCTGTGATGTTGTCCCAAAGCCAGACAGCGTATCTAAGAGCTCATATCCAGATGTGCTATTCTCAGGGAGCCCTTCACTGGCCAGTGTCATGCGCAATTCATCGCGCCGCAACGCATCAACGTAAATCGCGCCCCCCCGAATTTGGTATGCGACACCATGTTGTTCCAACGCCTTGATAACATCGCCCGCGGCACCAGTTTCCAAGCCTGCATATAAAAGGGACATATTTGTCTTTGTTGCGATACGCGCCAATCCGGCGACAGAAACGCTCATCGCGATCACGGCGAGAATCATAACAATGCGCTTGCGCATTTGCATTGCATTCCAAATGCTTAGGATCCGGTTCAACCTATTCTCCTTTGGCCTTACGTCCTGTAAGATTTGAAACGATATAAAACGAGGAGCCTTAACAATCGGTTAGTTATGTTCTGTCTATATGTGTTTCATCGAAATAATTTGGTGACCCATGTCTGACGAAATCGACGAAACCAACGAAGCACCGGCCAAAGCGTCCAAGCGCCCCTTACTAATTGGGCTTATTTTAGCGATCGTATTTGGCGCGGGAGGCTTCTTTGTGACCTATAGTGGGTTGCTCTTTGGGGATACTGCACCAGAGGAGCAGGTTGAAGAAACCAAGCCGGTTTCCCCCCTTGCAGATGTCAGCTTTCTACCTTTGGACCCAATGGTCATCAATGTCAGCCGGTCCCAAAAGCCAATGCATTTACGCTTTCGCGCGCAGCTTGAAGTCATCCCTGCCTATCTCGATGATGTCCAAACATTACAGCCACGTATCATTGATATCCTCAATGGGTACCTCCGCGCGGTTCCGGTGCAAGAACTCGAAGATCCAGCAGCCCTCATTAAACTGCGCGCCCAAATGCTCCGCCGAATTCAAATCGTCGTAGGTGAAGGTCGTGTGCAAGACATCCTCATCATGGAATTTGTCATCAACTAGGAAGAATACCATGTCATTTATTGCTGATATATTCTTAATCGCCGGCACGCTTGGAGCAGGCTTTTATTGCCTCATTCTTTCGCGGCGCCTGTCCCGATTCGGGGACCTAAAGAATGGTGTCGGAGGCGCAGTCGCGGCCCTTTCAATCCAAGTCGAAGAAATGACAGACGCACTAGATGCCGCACGCTCCGACACCGAAGCGTCCCGAGACACATTATTGGCACTCATAGAAAAGGCCGAACGCATTTCCGAAGGAATCACCCGCGAACTTGAAGACACGGATGTCGAGGAAAGCGCCAAGGTCACCTTTATCCGGCATATTGATCCAGCACCTCAGAAAGCAACAGGTACCTAATGCTTAAGTCTATGTTCAATGTGCGGAGCGTCTTATTTACAATCGCCCTTCTTTTCTTTGCCTCCACCACAATTAGAATTGTGGAAGCCTCCGATGGCATCAAGAAAAGTCTCACCAACAAAATGGCGGAGCCTCTTGAGGAAGTTCACGAGACCACCCACCCTGTGTCGCTTTTTAATTGTGGGCCGGATGCCGATATGGATGTGGTTATTCAGGCTCTAAAAGAACGCGAAACAAATATCATCAATCAAGAAAACGCCTTAGCATCAAGGTTGACCGCGCTTCACGTTACTGAAACCCTTATCAAACAACAACTGGAACAACTCGACATAGCTCAAAAGCGTTTAGAGCGTGCTGAAACACGGTTTTCAAAACGCATTTCACAGACAGATACCGCCGCAGAAAACGACGTGAAAAAGCTAACTTCAGTTTATGAGAACATGAAGCCCAAAGATGCCGCGCGCCTATTTGAAGAAATGGAACCCGAATTTGCGGCTGGTTTCCTTGCCGAAATGTCTCCAAATGCGGCTGCCGCTATAATGGCGGGGCTCCCGTCTGAAACCGCCTATACGATTAGTGTCGTACTCGCGGGTCGAAACAGCCAATTTAACACCACCAATTAAGACATTTTTTAACCAATACATGTCACAAAACCCACATAGATAGGAGCAATACATTGACTGGTATAATCGGTATCGTCGTGATTTTTGTCATGGTCTTTGGGGGCTACATGATTGCGGGCGGCAAGCTCGGGATCATTATGAAATCACTCCCTTTTGAAATGATCATGATTGGCGGCGCCGCGGCAGGCGCATTCATCATTTCCAACGATGGGGCCGCGATCAAACACACCTTAAAAGACCTTGGAAAGGTTTTTAAAGGCCCCAAATGGCTACACGAAGACTATAGGGATTTACTCTGCCTTCTTTTCGAACTCATTCGTTTGGCCAGGCAAAACCCTGTTGGCTTAGAAGAGCATATCGAATCTCCTGATACGTCTTCCATTTTTGAAAAATACCCAAAGATAAAAGAAGATAGAGAGGCCATTGAACTCATCTGCGACACCCTTCGTTCGGCCTCCTTAAATTACGATGACCCACATCAGGTAGAAGAAGTGCTCGAAAAACGAATGGAGGCAAATATGCATCATGCGCTTCATTCAAGCCACGCATTGCAATCCCTTGCCGATGGCCTTCCCGCACTTGGCATTGTTGCAGCTGTTCTCGGCGTGATCAAAACCATGGCATCAATTGATCAGCCCCCCGAAGTCTTGGGGAAAATGATCGGCGGCGCGTTGGTTGGGACGTTCCTTGGTGTGTTTTTGGCCTATGGATTGGTCGGTCCATTTTCTGCGCGTGTCAAAGACGTTACAGAAGAGGACGGGCATTTTTACCAACTTATTCGTGAGGTTCTTGTCGCAAATCTCTATGAACATGCGATCAATATTTGCATCGAAGTAGGACGACAAAACACCCCGACCCACCACCGCCCGAGCTTCAATGACCTTGAAGAGGCCCTGAAAGAAGTAAAGCAAGGTGCCGCATGAAACTTCTGATCCTCGCTTTCACACTAGGACTTGGAACTGCTGCAACAGGAAGTGAAATTACCGTCCGTGGCGGGGAGCACCCAGATTTCACGCGCCTGACATTTGACGCTCAAGATGCCCTCACTTTAAAGAGCCGCTTAGATGGCCGCCGTTTTGAAATACTATTTGAAAACGGCCCACACAAAATCCAGAAAGAACAGGCCTTTGATCGATTAACCACAGATCGTATTAAACAACTTTCAACAACATCCGATAAGATCATTATAGACCTCAACTGCACGTGTGAAGGCCGCGTGGGAAAAGAAAGTGAAACACTTTTTTTCGTAGATTTTTTTCCACCAAAATCCATCATTCCAGCGAAAAACACCCAACCGTTAGTAAGCCTTCCTCCAATACCGCCAGCCCTAAATCGCATCAAGCCAACGCTTCCGCCATCAACTACATTTACCAAAAGCGCCGACACAATTGGCAAAGAAAATGTACAAACCGCACATGAGGAGGAACTGAAAGAAAAATTCATTGCGGCTCTTTCGCACGCTGCCGCTGAAGGCATGATTAACCTTTCCCCCAAAAACGCTTCACCTTCGAGCAAACCCTCTTCCAATATGCCTCCTCCGTCGAGCACACGTATCAAGAGCCATGTGCCTATTTCTCCTCGCTCCTCATCACAGCCCCTTAGCAATACATTTGCGCCTACATGTATTAAAGATACTTCACTCGACATCCAAAACTGGGGCACACCCGAAGCACCCGCCGCAAAAATTTTTCAAACAAAATCAATGCTGATCGGGGAATTCGACAACCCAAATGAACAATTCCTTATGTCATTGGTTAAGGCATATCTTTATGCAGGCTATGGCGCTGAAGCCCTTCAAATTTTGCAAAGTTTTAGCGCCTCAAAAGAACGCTTCACACCTCTTACGCAAGTTGCGCTAATCATGGATGGGAAACCCACGCTTGATGCATTAGAAAGTCAAATCACTTGTAATGGATATGCTGCATTTTGGACCTTTCTTGGGGCCCGCAAGAAAGATCCAACCCTTGATCCAAACTTCCGCGCGATTTTACGTACTTTTTCCAGTCTACCGCCACATTTAAAAAGGCTAACCGAAAACCAGCTCATCGCGCAGTTAAACGCCTATGGTGGACAAAACTATGTCGCAACAGTGACGCATATTTTGTCTCGCGATGGCGCGGCCTCAATAAATGATGCGAATACAGCGCAGCTCCAAGCCATGCTGACACAAGACACAGAGCATGCCCCCATCGCAGCCACAAAAATTTTACGCGCCAAAATCGCAGACAGCTACACCCCGCAAAATTCAGATATCCAATGGATCGAATCTCTAGAGCGCGAATACAAAGGGACCGACCAAGAAGCCGATTTAGCAGAACTCAAAGCATTTTTATTTATCAAACAAGACAACTTCACCGAGGCAATCAATGCCCTGAGCCCATTTCCCGTTTCAGATACGAACATTCAAGAACTGTGGCTACCACTTGTGAACACATTGCTGACCACCAAAAGCGATGCCCTGTTTGTCGAAACGGCCCTGTCGCATTTCGACAAAATAAAATCGCTTGCGATTGCGACAGAGCTAAAGTTTCAACTGGCGGAACGGTTAGAAAAAAACGGCCTACATACACACGCAAAGGCATTCATCCCCCAAGACATGCGCAATGATGCGCGTGCGAAACAATTGCAGGCACGAATAGCGGTTAAAGAAGGAAAACCTGCAGAGGCTTTACAAACTATTACGCTCTTAAATGACAGCATTTCAGACGAAATTCGGCAAACTGCGTTACGTCGATTGGGGCGCTATGAAGATGCAAGAAAGCTTAGCCAAAAGCTGGAAGACCCCCAAAGAATGCAACAAGATGCATGGCGGGCAAAAAACTTCACACTCTCACAAGATAGCCCAATACTCGACAGCATTATTCATGAGATGTCCACGCCCCCACAAACCAATAGCCCACAGTTGGCCTCTTCAGATTCTCTAATCAATCAAGCGGCAACCGCACGGCGAAGGGCAGCAGAGATTAGCCGCAAAATTAATTCACTTTTAGATGAAATAAAAAGCCCATCTCACAACTAATCTTTGATAAAATTTAATCATTTTTTGTTCTTCTGTGTTTATCTAAAAATGGACTTCAGATGAATAAAAATAATACAGTTCTATTTTACAAGTTCGTCTTGGCTCTTCTCGTCATGTGCGCCCTGCCCTTGCCTGCAAAAGCCCAAAAGCCTCAGCTTTTATGTGAGGAAGCCGCAGCTATTGCGGCACAAACCTTAACCATTCCCAATCATGTCCTAATTGCTGTTGCTCACATCGAATCTGGAACCAAGAAAGGCAATCAAATAGTAAGCGCACCATGGGTCATAAATTGGCGTGGAAAGGGCTATTGGTTTGACACGAAACACGCCGCCATTTCCTTTGCCCAATCCCTACTAGAGGACGGCAAACGCAATTTCGACAGTGGCTGTTTCCAAATCAACTACCGCTGGCACCACACTGGGTTCTCATCCTTAGAGGAGATATTCGATCCCGAAAAAAATGCATTATATGCCGCGCGTTTTCTCAAATCGCTCTACCTTGAATTTGGATCATGGGAAAAAGCAGTCGGAGCCTACCACTCCAGAACGCTTAAACATGCAACAAAATACATCGCGCGATTTAAAAATGCCCTTGGCTACTCACGCAAAACGGCTGAACGTATTGGATCATCTGCGCCACGTGTATCACATGCGATTGAAATGCAGCACCTCCACCATCACCCGTTTCTGGCCACAACACGGCGGCGTATGTCCCTTGGATCTCTTGTGCCGTCAAATCACGCAATCCCGCCCCAAGCCTTTTTTGCGCCGGAAAGATAAACATGAAAGCCATTTCACAAAGTGCGCTGTTTCAGCCAACAGTTCTTTTGGCTGTCGCGCTTATGGCAATCATCATCATGATGATTTTGCCAATGCCTGCATGGATATTAGACCTCGGCCTGTCGGCCTCTTTTGCGCTTGCCATATTGATGTTTACCATCACACTTTTCATTGAACGCCCGCTTGATTTTTCAACGTTCCCGACCATTCTTCTTGCGTCTCTTATGCTACGATTGTCGTTGAATGTATCCTCGACCAAACTGATAATCGGACAAGGCCATACCGGAACGGCAGCCGCTGGCAATGTGATCGAAGGCTTTGCAAACTTCATCATGGGGGGCAGTATCCTCATCGGGCTTGTGGTCTTTGGTGTTTTGCTCATCGTGAATTTCATTGTCATCACCAAAGGGGCCGCCCGAATGGCAGAAGTTGGCGCTCGGTTTGCACTCGATGGAATGCCCGGAAAACAGCTCGCAATTGACAGCGACATGTCCGCAGGCGCAATCAACCACGAAGAGGCCAAATCAAGACGTGAAACCGAACAAAACGAAACCACATTTTTTGGATCCCTCGATGGGGCTTCAAAATTTGTGAAAGGCGACGCAATTGCAGGGCTTCTTATTACTCTACTCAACCTTGTCATGGGACTGGTCATTGGCGTTGCCGTGCACAACATGCCATTTGCAACTGCTTTTGAAACATACGCCATTTTAACCGTTGGTGATGGCTTGGTGTCGCAAATTCCAGCCGTCATCATCTCAATCGCGTCGGCTCTGTTATTGGCACGGGGCGGGGCCTCTGGATCCGCCGATTTGGCACTGTTTGCCCAACTTGGGCGCTATCCGCTTGCCCTTGGAACTGTGGCCGTTTTGTTGTTCTTTTTTGCATTGGTTCCAGGGCTTCCCTTCATTCCGTTTTTAATAGGGTCTGCCCTAACTGGAACCGCTGCATTTTGGGGGGTTCGTAAAAAACAAGTGCTCGAAATCTCACTTACCGATGATGCGCAACCAAAAACGACACCAGCCCAAGACACTATGGGGGATGTCCTTGATTTAGACGACATTCATGTCAAATTTTCCCCAGACCTTATTGCCATGATCCTTGATCCTGCGACGGGTTTGGACGCACGCATCGAAAACATGCGTAAACATATAGCAACACAATACGGCGTGATCTTACCTGAAATTCGTCTCACCGACGAAGATGCCCTCGCTTCAGGGCAATATGCCATTGATATTTTGGGCGTTGAGCAGGCCACAGATGTTTTGCAACCCAACCACATTTTGGCCCTCCTACCTGATGATGCGCAAAACGTCCCATCAGGTACGGATGTCGCTGAACCCGTTTACGGGGCCCCTGCCCGTTGGATTTCACTTGATGCACAAGAATCAGCACAGCTTTCGGGTGTGACAACGGTGAACCCAGCTGAGGTTTTGGCGACGCATTTACTCGAAGTGATTAAGAAAAATCTTTCACGCCTCATGACCCAAAAATCAATCAATCGCCTTCTTGAAGAATTCACAAACCTAAGCGACCCAATCCGCTCCGAAGCCAACAAACGCGTTTTAACGGACATTATCCCAGATCAAATTACGCTCAGCCTCCTGCAAACCATCCTTAAGCTCCTCTTGGAGGAACAAATAAGCGTGCGAAATCTGTCTCTCATTTTAGAAGCAACAGCAGAAGGACGCCAATTTTATAGCGCCGCTGAAGACATCTGCGAACATGTACGCCAGAAACTAAGCTTTCAAATCGTGGCGGCATTAAAGCGATCAGACAACACCTTGCCGCTGGTGCAGCTTGCCCCCGAATGGGATCATAAATTCGAACAATATGCCATTGAGGGGCTTCAAGGAGCCCAAGATGTGGCCCTCCCTCCTGATGATTTTAATCTTCTTACCACAAATATTGCAGAGCGCATTACAAAAGCCGCCGAAGCAGGAAACAGCCCCGCGCTCGTCACTGCCCGAAAATGGCGGCGGTTTTTGCGCACGATCCTTGCGGCGAAAGGCATATCAACACCCGTTTTATCTTATGAAGAAATTGGCACGCACGCCCAGCCATCCTTGATTGGCATGGTGCCAATATGATCAATGATTTAGCATCCATCACATCGACCAGCACGGAAATTGTGGTACATTTCATTGCCCTCTTTTTTCGCATGGGGGCGGTCATGGCGCTTATGCCTATATTTGGCCAACAGGCCATTTCTGTGCGTGTGCGATTGGCCTTGGCTGTGGCGTTCGCCTTCCTCATATTTCCGATTATCCCCGCAACCGAGGTTGCGCCAGTTCCTCTTATTACATTTGGTGCTGAGGCCGTGAATGGGCTGGCTATTGGCGCATTTTTTCGCGCGTTTTACTTCGCCCTCCAAATTGCGGGGACGATCATTGCGCAATCCTCTTCGCTTTCGCAAATTTTTGGCGGGCCGACTGTTGATCCGCAACCCGCGGTTGGGAACTTGATCATCATGGCTGGCATGGCGCTTGCAGCCTTATCAGGCATCCACATCGACTTTATCGGTGCCTTGGTGAAGTCCTACACCCTGTTCCCAATCGGCGTATTTCCAAGCCCCGAAACACTTGGTGAGCTGAGCGTTGCACATGTGCTTTTAACGTTTGAGATCGCCTTCACGCTCTCTTTGCCATTTCTAATTGCGGCCCTCATCTACAACCTTGCGCTTGGGATAATCAACAAAGCCATGCCACAACTTATGGTGGCTTTTGTCGGGGCACCGGCCATCACACTTGGAGGATTGGTCATCCTCTTTTTGATCTTGCCGCTCATTTTAAATGTTTGGTATCAAGCCTTCTACAGTTATCTTCAACTCCCGTTTGAGGTCTTCTGATGTCAGAAGAAGACGAAGACAAGCAACACGAACCCAGCCCCAAGAAACTCGAAGATGCGCGCAAAAAAGGCGAAGTTCCAAAGTCAACGGATCTCACCACCGCAGCAAGCTATGCAGGTCTTATTCTCATCGCCTTCACAATGGGCGCTCAGTCCCTATCTGATGCCGGATCTCTTCTCGCGGGGATGCTCGAACAATCCGATCGCTTGTCTACACGGCTTTTTGATGGCACTGCCACGGCGCTTTGGTCCGGTCTTTTGTTCTCCATCATTATGGCTCTCGCGGCGTGGTTCATGGGGCCCGCGGTCCTTGTACTATTGGTTTTAGCCGTAAAACGCGTCATCATTTTTGTCCCATCAAAGCTCCAGCCGAAACTGTCTCGCATTTCCATTTTGAAAAATGCAAAGAACAAATTTGGGCGTTCTGGGCTCTTTGAATTCAGCAAGAGCACAGGCAAGTTGATTTTGTTTGCTGCGCTCCTTTGGGTTTTTGTCCTTGGAAAATTGCCCGAAATTACCGAAACCATGCATATTGGAAGCCGACAAGGAATCCTCATATTACTTGATATGATGTTGGAGTTTTTCCTGCTGGCCTTTCTCATTACGGTGGTGATCGGCGGCCTCGACTATCTTTGGCAGTATAAGGAACATATGCGTAAAAATCGTATGTCCCACAAAGAGCTCAAAGATGAAATGAAACAACAAGAGGGCGACCCGCATATCAAACAACAAAGGCGCCAAAAAGGGTATGAAATTGCAACAAATCAAATGCTCGCTGAAGTGCCAAGCGCCGATGTCATCATTGTAAATCCAACCCATTTCGCTGTCGCGTTAAAATGGGATCGGACCGCTGGCTCTGCCCCCATATGCGTCGCCAAAGGCACCGATGAAATCGCCCTAAAAATTCGCGAAGTCGCCTCCGAATACGGCGTTCCCATCCATAGCGACCCACCAACGGCACGGGCCTTACACGCATCCGTTGAACTCAATCAGCCTATCCAACCCGATCACTACCAAGCCGTGGCCGTGGCAATCCGTTTCGCTGAAAGCATGCGCAAGAAAGCCCCACGAAAATGACATCCAACCTAAAGGATCTTCTGTCGTATTTGTCTGATGTGGTTACCCGCGAACAATTTCAACTGTCACATTTAATGGCTCAAGATACGGCCCTATGCGCCGAAATAAACCGCCACCGTGACAGTGCGCGACGCCGCAGTTCGAACGACAGTATTGATGCCGCGCTTGAACTAAATCATCAAAGGGTGCAGGTTTGGACCACACAAGAGATCACACGCCTCAACATGACGCGCGCGGAGCTTCTGGTACAAATCGAGGGGCAAAAAGAAAGCCTAAAAAAGGCGACGGGCCAACATATAACTTTACAAAAAAAGATGGAGCTTGCAGCCCATAAAGAACGCCAAAAGGCGCGGCGAAAATTTATACCTTAACGCATGATCTTGCGCCCTTTTTCAGTCCATGACATGGTCACATATGAAAAGGAAAACCAGATGACGTTACTTGATACCCTTCGCGAGATCCTCCCTGACGACACTGTTTTCACCCATGATATTGAAAAATACAGCCAAGACTGGCTCGGAAAATACCCCTTTACTCCGCTGGCCGTTGTTAAGCCGCGCACCAGCCATGACGTTAGCCGCATTCTTATGCTTGCCAACACGCATCACACACCAGTCGTTCCAATGTCAGGCAATACCAGCCTGGCAGGAGGCACCAAAGCGGACGGGGCCATTGTCTTGTCAATGGAACGCATGAATAAGATCAAAGCCATCCGCCCAGAGGCAAAAATCGCCATTGTCGAAGCTGGTGTTATCTTGGCGGATTTACACGCCAAAGCCGCCGAACATGATTTGATTTTTCCCCTGACCTTTGGCGCGCGGGGATCCGCGATGATTGGCGGAAATTTATCGACCAATGCGGGCGGATCAAATGTGCTACGCTATGGTAACACGCGGGGTCTTTGTCTTGGGTTAGAAGTGGTGATGCCCAATGGCGAAATCATGAATTTGATGAGCGAGCTGCACAAAGACAATTCGGGCTATGACCTCAAAGATTTGTTTATCGGAGCAGAAGGAACCCTTGGTGTCATTACGGGTGCTGTATTAAAACTCGCCCCCAAGCCCAAAGCCTATGCCACCGCGATGGTCGCGACCAAAGACCTTTCAACGGCGCTCAACCTTCTCAACACACTCCAAGACCTGACAGGCGGCGCCGTCGAAGCCTTTGAATACATGCCCCGCGATTACATGGATGCCCTTGAACACCAGCATCCTGAGCTGGCAATCAAATTTGATACAAAATATGAAACCAATATCATGGTGGAGGTTGGCGCCATTGCCCCGCGCGACTACAGTCCAAGAGATGACGGCAGCCTCCCTGTTCAAGCCATGCTCGAAGAGATTTTAGGCGACATGTTAGAAGCCGGTGACATTTTTGATGCCATCGTGGCGCAAAACGAAGATCAGCGCGAAAAAATTTGGGCCGCCCGTGAATTGGCGGGCGAATTGATGTTTGACCATATGCCAATTTGCATCAACGATATTGCCTTGCCGTTGGAAAAAGTTGCCACCTTTATGGACCGCATGCGCCAAAAGCTTGCGGAAATTGACCCGCAAGCTTACACGGTCAATGTCGCGCATCTTGGTGATGGGAATGTGCATTACGCCGCTTCATTAAGTTCCTCCGATCCCGCCTTAAACACGCAGGTGATGGAAGCTGTTGAAAATCTGGTGGCGGAACTTGGGGGGACGTTTTCTGCGGAACACGGGATCGGGCTTTCTAAAAAGCCTTCAATGGCGCGGCACAAAGATCCCGTCGCCTTGAGCGTAATGCGTCAGATCAAGCGCGCGCTTGACCCAAACAATATTATGAACCCAGGGAAAGTTATTCCCGACGCTTAAGTCGTTACAGTTTCCAGTCGAAAAAACCGTCAGGCGCTTGCGCTAGGAGTTCTTCGGCCAACTGCGTGCCAATCTCCGCCCCCTGTGCGGCGGAGCCACGGCGTTCGCCTGCGATGGCTTCGCTGCCATCTGGGCGCAAAATTTCCCCACGCAGCCAAAGCGTATCACCGTCCAGCACCGCAAGACCCGCAATTGGCGTTTCACACGATCCGTCAAGGCGCAGCAAAAATGCCCGCTCCGCCGCAAGCCGCAAGCCCGTGTCATGGTCGTGAATGGCCGCCAGCATTTGGGCCATGCGTGCATCATCTGCACGCCGCTCAATTCCGATCGCCCCTTGGGCAACGGCCGGCAACATGTCGGTCACATCGATCCCCGTTTTAGGCACATCATCACGCCCCAAACGGTTCAGCCCCGCCATCGCCAAAAACGTGCAGGCCGCAACACCGTCATCTAGCTTTTTCAATCGTGTTTGCACATTTCCGCGAAATTCCACCACATCCAAATCAGGACGGCGATTCATAAGCTGCGCTTTGCGGCGCAGGCTTGAAGTGCCAACCACGGTGCCTTCTGGCAGGTCAGATATCGATGAATACGTGTTAGATACGAACGCATCGCGCACGTCTTCACGGGGCAAATACGTATTGAGCAACAACCCCTCAGGCTGCAAAGTTGGCATGTCCTTCATCGAATGCACGGCAATATCAATCGCACCTGAGAGAAGATCATCTTCGATTTCGCGCGTGAACAACCCTTTGCCACCGATTTCTTTCAGGGGGCGATCCAAAACACGGTCGCCTGTCGTCTTAATCACCACAATTTCGAACGCCTCTTCAGGCAGATCGAACGCCGCCATCAGGCGTGCACGGGTTTCAAAAGCCTGCGCAAGCGCAAGCGGTGAGCCGCGTGTGCCAATTTTTAGCGTCGCGGTCGGGGTTGGAAGATCGATAGTCATACCCCCCGTTTATAGGGGTAAAAACTGCGTGACAATGTCCAATTGCCCTATCGGCCAGTTGACATCTATGAAAGAACCAATGACGAGTAGGAAAACGGATCAAAGGATATTGATATGGCGGCTGATAAAACCATCCTCAAAGCTCTTCGCGGCGAAAAACAAACCATCCCCCCCATTTGGATGATGCGCCAAGCAGGCCGCTACCTTCCTGAATACCGCGCCACGCGGGCCCAAGCGGGTGATTTTTTATCCCTGTGCTACAATCCTGAATTGGCCGCAGAAGTGACGCTCCAACCCATTCGCCGCTATGATTTTGATGCTGCGATCCTTTTTGCTGATATTTTACTCATTCCTCAGGCGCTTGGTGCGGACCTTTGGTTTGTGACAGGTGAAGGTCCCCGCCTTTCCACCATCGAAAACCAAGCCGATTTTGATAAGCTTGGCTCCGTGGACAACATCCATGAGACGCTTTCGCCGATCTATGAAACCGTGAAAATCCTGTCTTCTGAACTTCCAAAGCAGACCACTTTGATCGGTTTTGCAGGTGCGCCTTGGACGGTCGCTACCTATATGATCGCAGGGCGCGGCACGCCAGACCAAGGGCCAGCACATGCGTTGATGCAGGGTCAAACTGCTGTCTTTGAAGCGCTCTTAGACAAAATCACCGCCGCGACAATCGAATATCTATCCATGCAAATCCAAGCCGGCGCAGAAGTTGTAAAAATCTTCGACAGCTGGGCCGGGTCGCTCAAAGGGGATGCGTTTTTCAAATACGCCGTTGAACCAGCGCGGATCATCACCCAAGCAATCAAAGAACGCCACCCCGGCATCCCGGTCATTGGGTTCCCACGCGAAGCGGGCGATGGCTATATCGGATTTGCAAAAACCACAGGCGTTGATTGTGTTGCGGTCGACAACTCCGTTTCAGCGGAATGGGTTGCAAAAAATGTGCAAGTGGACGGCTGTGTGCAAGGCAATCTTGCCTCCTCACATATGGTCACGGGCGGTCAGGCCCTCACGGATGAAACAAAGCGCATTGTCAAAACACTGTCTGGTGGCGCGCATATTTTCAACCTTGGCCATGGCATCACACCGGATGCGGATCCCGACAACGTACAACGCATGATCGACGCGGTACGCGAAGGTTAATGTAAATTGGGGCCGCGTGATACACACCGGCCCCAATTTTTTAATACCATTTGGCAATCGGCGGCAAACTCATGAGAACAGCGTTCGCATCATGACCGGTTTCTAGGCCAAACTTGGTGCCCCGATCATAAACCAAATTATATTCCGCATAGAGCCCACGATGGGCAAACTGCGTTTCCCGATCTGCATCTGTCCACGCTGTGTTGCGGCGCCGTTCTGTGATGGGCACGAAGGCTGGCAAAAAGGCCCGCCCGACATCTTGGATAAACGCGAAATCCGCCTCCCAATCGCCTGTGTTATGATCGTCGAGAAAAATACCACCAACACCGCGCGCACGGTTGCGATGCGGCACGTAGAAATACTCATCCGCCCATTCTTTTAGCCGTGGGTAAAGACCTATGTCATGTTTGTCGCAATGGGCCTTTTGAACCGCGTGAAAATCTGCTGTGTCTTCGTCATATTCAATGCACGGGTTCAAATCCGATCCGCCGCCAAACCACCACCCATGGGGTGTCCAAAACATCCGCGTGTTCATATGAACCGCCGGCGTGTGTGGGTTTTGCATATGCGCCACGAGAGAAATGCCAGAGGCCCAAAAACGTGGGTCCTCTTTCATACCGTCCAAACCTTTGCGCGCCGCCATCGCCATCTGCGCGCGCTCGCCGAGCGTGCCGTAAACCGTAGATACGTTCACGCCCACTTTTTCAAACACGCGGCCGCCGCGCATAACGCTCATGAGGCCGCCACCCGCATCCGATCCATCCGCGGATTTACGCGTGGTTTCTGTCACTTCAAATTGGCCCGCAGGCGCGTCGGCGAAAGGCCCTTCGGTTTGGGTCGCCTCTAGGGTTTCAAACGCGTCAACAATCGTATCGCGCAACTGACGAAACCATGATGAGGCGCGCTCTTTCTCTGAAATGAAGTCTTCTACCATGATCCGTTCCTTGTTATCCGTTTTAAGAAGCTTTAGCCTGATTAATAGGCGGTTTCTAGCTTCAAGCGCTAATAATTCACTGAAGTGTTGAGCCCCATTTTAAAGAAACATAAAATACCTGTATTATATAGAGGATATCATGAAGCATTACTTTCTCATTCCCCTCGTTGGCCTTGCTGGTTGCATGTCCCCTGAAGAGGCCTGCATCAAACGCGCGACCCATGATTTAAACGTGGTTGATGCCCTGATCGTTGAAACCAGCAAAAATCTCAGCCGTGGATATGCCGTCAGAACATCTGAACGCATTAGCCCGTCATTTAACTGGTGCATTGGTGGGGCTGAAAATTCGCTCGATGTTCTCTATTGCCGGCAAACAGAAACCAAAACCGTAAAAACGCCTGTCGCGATTGATCCTGTGGCGGAAAAGCGAAAGCTTGCGACCTTAAAAACAAAGCGCAAGCAGCTGGCACGAGACGCGGCAGCCGCTGAAAAAACCTGCCGCGCGGGCAATTAGCGCGTCACCAAGAAGGTTTGGAGGCCGCGTCGTAAAGGGTTCGGCCACCATCCAGCACAACTATATGCCCCGTCATAAAATCCGAAGCTTCGCTGGCGAGGTATTGCGCCGTTTCAACCACTTCGTTGGCCGTCGCCAAACGCCCAAGCGGTGTTTTTGCGATCAATTCACGACGATTGTCATCCTCGCTGTTCATGCGCCGCTGAAAAGCTTGCGTCATCACGGAGCCGATTGAAATGCCATTCACCCGAATACGGTGTTCCGCAAAAGACACCGCAAAAGCGCGGGTCATTTGATCGCGCGCGGCCATGGAAATTGAAAATGCGCTTAGCTTAGGCTGCGTTTGGGACGCAACAATGGATGAGAGGTTAATAATACTCCCAATCGGCGTGTTGTCTTGTTCATCTGCTTCAATATGCTCAACTTGTTTCACGAAACGGCGCGCGACGAGCTGGCTCAATTTGTAGGTTGAGAGCACATTTTTCTCAAACCCTTCATCGAGATTTGCAGCCTTCACATCCATGGGATCAGATGGCGCAAAATGCAAATCCGCATTTACAAGGATATCAATGGTGTCAAAGGCATCAATTGCCGCAGAGAGCAAATTGGCACGGCAGAGTTTTTTGCTCAAATCCCCTGCAAAAATTTGGGCATTCTCACCAATATGCTCGGAGAGTTCACGTTCGAGAACGGTCTCATCCGTATCCGCAAACATAACTTTGGCACCCTTTTCGAGAAAGTGTAACCCAACTTCCAAACCGATACCTTCAGCGCCGCCTGTGATGATGGCCGTTTTGCCTTCGATCGAAAATGACATCCGATAATCCTTACGTGATTCTGGAGAAGCTTAGCGCGATTTAGCGCGTATCGCGAGGTTTTCCATAAGGCGAAGAGGCTTTGAAAACCTTGAATGATTTGTCAGACCCTTTTTCTACAACGGATCGAAAATGCGCCTCAAGCGTTGCCTCATAAGGCAAATGCCGGTTGGCAACCACCCATAATTGCCCATTCGGTTTTAGATTGCGCGCCGCTGCTGTAATGAAATCTTGACCAAGGGATGTATCGCCTACGCGACCTTCGTGAAAGGGTGGGTTCATCACCACAAAATCACAAAGCGCCTTAGCCATATAGTCACGCGCATCCGCCCAAAGGAACGTCGCGCGCGGGTCATCAATATTTTCCTTCGCACAATCGAGCGCCGCAAGGTTGGCTTCGACAATCTCCAACCCTTTTACAATATCGGAGGCCAACACATGGCGCGAAAGATAGCCCCATCCCCCGCCAAGATCCGCTCCATACCCCTTCAATTCACCGATAAATGGCGCGAGCGCCGCCGAGCCTCGATCAATCTTATCTGCGGAAAACACGCCAGGGGCTGTGACAAAGCCACCCTCAATTTGCGTGCGTTTTTTGGGCGCATCCGCGGCAAATGCATTGCTCTTTTCCATTGAAAAAACTTTGCCATGGGCTTTGGAAAACGCAGCACTCACCGCGGTGCGGGACCGGCACGCTTTAAACATGCTTTCAACGCCGTTTTTCTTATCCCCATCAACATACACATATCCCGCCTCAAGCGCCGCATGAGCATCCGCAATATAGGATTTTGCCAGCGCTTTTTCCTTCGGGAGTTCAATCACCGCACCTTGATATGGGCCTTCAATTGCTGTTTTCACCTGATAGCCCGCATCGCGAAACGCATTGAAATCGGGGCGAAATCCCGTGACAATATCAACGCGGTCTGCATCGACCCAAGACAGATCACTTTCACGCCTCGCCCCCAAAAGCAAAATGCGCCCTTCAGACGGAAGGACGGCTGCGCCTTGTGATAAGGCGGCAAAAAAACGGCCAGTGGACATGATATTTACTCTTTTTCCATAACACATTGGAGCGGATGCTGGTTTTGACGCGCGGCATCCATCACCTGTGTAACTTTAGTTTCTGCAATTTCGTAGCTAAACACGCCGACCACAGCCAAGCCTTTTTTATGAACCGTCAGCATCAGCTCAAAAGACGTGGCATGATCGAGGCCAAAAAAACGTTCCAACACGTCTATGACAAATTCCATCGGTGTAAAATCATCGTTCAAAAGAATGACTTTATAGAGAGGTGGGCGTTTGGTTTTTTCTTTCGGAGCAACCATGACACCAACGTCACTGTCGCTATCTTCGGCAGACATATGCCAATACGGATTTTCTGTCGTCACGTTCACATGCCTTATGTGGGACCAATTTCTTGCTTTGATATATACGGGGCTTGCAACAGAAATACAAACGCTAGAACGCAGTTCCTGCCACCTTCAGACGTGCTATCGTATTTGCCCGTTTTTTCTATTTAGTGCCCCGATATGATCCTCCCACTATATCTAGGGCGCAAAATTTAAAACATGAATAAAATAACTATTTCCTCAAATCCGTCCATATGTTAGAAGGATATTAATTATAAGTCGGCAAAAAATAAAACGACCGACATGAGGCAGAAAAGGCAGACGTTTTGCAACTACGTCTAGTGAATAGAAACCCTTTTGGGGTATTTTGGGCGATTTGCGCATTGGTCGCAATGATCGCGACCTCCGCTTCTCACGCGGCCCCTTATGCTGCGATGGTGATTGATGCCCGCAGTGGGGAAACGCTCCATTCACGCAATTCAAATACCCGCCTACATCCCGCGTCTCTCACAAAAATGATGACGCTCTACATTGCGTTTGAGGCCATCGAAAACGGTGAAATTTCCCTCGACACAAATGTGCGCATTTCTAAATTTGCCGCCGCTGAGCCCCCTTCAAAGCTTGGACTAAAAGCAGGGCAACGCATCAAACTTCGCTATCTAATTCGCGCAGCGGCTGTAAAATCCGCAAATGACGCGGCCACCGCTATCGGTGAGGCCATTTCAGGCTCCGAAGCCAAATTCGCCCGTCGTATGAACCGCACGGCAAAGGCGCTCGGTATGACGCGGACAACCTTTAAAAACGCCAATGGCCTCACGGAAAAAGGTCACTTGTCCACAGCCCGCGACATGACCGTCTTGGGGCGGCATATTTTCTATGACTACCCTGAATATTATAACCTCTTTTCGCGCCGTTCCACCAATGCAGGGATCAAGCGCGTTGCCAATACCAACCGCCGGATGCTCGACAATTACCGCGGCGCGGATGGCATCAAAACTGGCTACACCCGCGCGGCTGGCTTTAACCTTGTGGCTTCTGCAGAACGCGGCGGTGAACGCGTTATTGCAACCGTTTTTGGCGGGCGTTCAACCGCATCTCGCAACGCGCGCGTCGCGGAACTTCTTGATATGGGATTTTCACGTGCGCCGCGCAATGTTGCCACCCGCAAACCTGCACGCCCGCAATATGCCGGTGCCACCCCGACACCAGGGAATGCAGGGAAAACCATTCGCTTGATGACTGCCGTGAGCAAAAGTCTCCGTCCGAAACGCCGCCCTAGCCAAAATGTGGCGCCTGAAGTGGTTGCAACAACGGTTGCGTCTCTTCAATCTGGGATCGCCTCCGCTCTTTCAGAGGCGCAAGCCTCTAACTCCCAACACGAACCAAAACGCGTCAGCGTGAGCCGCGAAGCCGTCGATCAAGCCATCAAAAGCGCCACGCTCAATTACGCTGAGACCCCCGCGTCACGCCGCATCCAAACCCCCATCGTCGTGTCGCGCCCATCGCGCAGTGGCAAAAAATCTTGGAGCGTAAAC
>JBMYYE010000035.1:0-20988 GCA_049609065.1 Halocynthiibacter sp. | reverse complement strand
CGCCAAACCTAGAAAATATCAACAACTCTCTTCGATAACAAAAATATACATACCATTTGCATAAAATTTGTCTCAGCACTTTACTGTTTGTTCGGATAGGATAGACGTACGATATTGAAATTTTAAAATTGTTCTGATTTTCAAGGTTCTAGACATCTTGTTTTGGATGGCACCTCATCAGGACGATGCAAGCGGAATTAAAATGAAGAGCCAACAGAATAAAATCCAAAGAAAAATATATTTAGATATTATTTCGGCCCCACGCAGTAGAAAAGCACGCTTGGTGCTCATCTTTGACTGCATACTTTTAATGATCGCGCTTTATTTTGCGTTTGCATTGCGGTTAGGGACATTGGTTCCATCTCAATACCTATCTACGTCATGGCCTTTATTTTTTATTGTACTCGCAATCGGTGTGATCGTTTTTCTAGGCCTTAGACTTCCGCAAGTGAAAACACGCACCTATGAGGCGTCTGGAATATCTCGTGTGGCGATGATTTCTCTCGGATTGGTCGTGTTAACGAGCACAGCAAGCTACATGACGGGATATGGCGCACCGCGTTCCGTGCCGATTATCATGGGGCTTTTGTTCTTCATGCTTAATGTAATGAGCCGCTTTGCCATACAGGCCATCTTTCTATTTTTATCAGGCCATAAGAGTAAGCGTAAGCGCGTTGCCATTTATGGTGCGGGCAGCGCCGGGATTCAGCTCGCCAGTGCACTTAATCTAACGGACGAGTATAATCCGGTGTGCTTTATTGATGCCCACCCAAATTTGAATGGCGTCATTGTTTCAGGTTTGCAGGTGCATGCTCCAGATGCACTGGAGGCCTTGGTTGCGTCAAAAAACCTAGATGAAATTATATTGGCCATTCCATCTCTACCAAACGATAGGCGTCAGGAAATCCTTAAAAGGTTGAGCCGCTTTAAGTGCCAAATTAAAACGCTTCCGTCCCTTGTTGAATTGGTGAAAGGCAAGGAGCTTGTCAGCAGTTTGATGACGGTCACACCTGAAAGCCTTCTTGGGCGTGACGCCATTAATTTGGATCTGCCGGAGGTGCGAAATACGTATAAAGACAAGGTAGTCATGGTGACGGGTGCAGGCGGATCAATCGGATCAGAGCTGTGCCGGCAGCTCTTAAAATGTGACGTGAAGAAATTGGTGCTCTACGAGCATTCCGAATTTGCGCTCTACACTATTCATCAGGAATTTTATGACCATGAAACTGTGGTTGCCGTGCCTATTTTGGGATCCGTCTTAGATGAAAATCATCTGAAGCGGGCGCTAAAAGCCGAAGATGTGCAAATTATCTTACATGCCGCAGCTTATAAACATGTGCCACTTGTTGAAGATAATGAAATCGTAGGCGTTGAAAACAATGTTCTGGGCACCTTTACAGTGGCCAAAGCGGCGAAAGACCTAATGCTTGAGCGTTTCATCTTGATATCTACGGATAAAGCGGTGCGCCCGACGAATGTCATGGGGGCCACGAAGCGTGTGGCGGAACTGCTGGTTCAAAACCTTGCTGAAAATTGCGATAAAACGCTTTTTTCTATGGTGCGGTTCGGGAATGTTTTGGGCTCATCTGGGTCGGTTATTCCTCTCTTTAAAAAACAGATCGATGAAGGCGGCCCTGTGCGTTTGACGCATAATGACGTCACGCGCTTCTTTATGACCATCCCAGAAGCCGCCAGCCTTGTTTTGCTTGCAGGGAGCTATGCAGAAGGCGGGGATGTTTTTGTCCTTGATATGGGGGAACCCGTTCGGATTTACGATCTCGCACGTTCAATGATTGAGCTGTCAGGAAAAACGGTGAAAGATACGGATAATCCTGATGGAGACATCGAAATTCATGTGACTGGCCTGCGCCCTGGTGAAAAGCTTTACGAAGAGCTTCTGATTGATGATGCGCAAATATCTACGCCACATCCAAAGATCCTCCGGGCGAGCGAAGTTTCCTTGAGCATGAAAGACTGTGAAACGATGCTAGGGGAGTTGGAAAATGGCGTCGAAAACCCACGTGCATTTTTGAAAAAATGGGTGGCCGAATATTCTGCCGCTTAGGTGGTATGCCCTATTGGCTATCCGAAGCGGTTGAGGCACCCGTTACAAGTGTCCACCAGATTTTTCCATTTTCGTCCTGATGCCACGCAAACCCCATATGTGTTGCGGCAGGTGAGAGGATGACGGCTTTGGTGTCAGATTGATCCATCCAAGCTGAAAGCGTTTTCAACTCGGTTTCAAAGGTCTCAGAAATATTTTCGCCAACAAGCGTGCCATTAAACCCACTGCGTTGAACACGGTCTAGCGGGGACGATCCGTTTGATCCAAAATGCCAAGGGCGATTTTGTGCAGACATATCACGTGAATGGGTTGCGGCCGCGGCATTTAGCTCCGAACTAAATTGTAGCGGGGCAACGCTTGCGGCTTGGCGCAAGCTATTGACGCTATCGAGCATGCGAAATTGAATTTTACCCGTCTGGTGTCGCTTGATGCGATATACGCCTTGGCCGGGTTCGCCCGTGCCGTTTGTACAGGCGGAAAGTGCCATCAGTGCGATAAGTGCGGGTGCAAGAAACTTCGTCATTTTTCGTCCTAAATTAACTAAATACTCATTACCGATGAATTGTTGTCTTTCAAACCCACAAATGTGTGAATAGGCGAAATCACGTGAGTTTGATTTGCGATTGCGGCTTTCACGCCATATATATCAGAAAATTTTGATGAGATTAGGTGCCTAGATGGAAGATTCTATTAAAAAGACAGCGGTGAGTCGTCGACGATTCATCATGGCGTCCGCTGCAGTATTTGCAACGCCGGCAATTGTGCGTGCTGAAAGCGCGATTAAACCGACCTTGCCCGAAGGGTATGATGAGAACGGTTTTCCGCTCAATGAATCCACAACTGAGGTGGAGCGCGATTTATCCGAAACCGTGCAGCGTAACATTTCGAGCTTTAGATCTTTGAGCTGGCAGCCATATTTTAGCAATCTGAAAAAAGGCGCGATTTTGGTCGATACGACATCGCGTGCGCTGCACTATTGGTCTGAAGATGAAACGATTTATAAGTTGTATCCAACTTCTGTGCCATTGACCAACGACCTCACACGTCTTGGCCGTACAAGCGTTGTTCGCAAAGTCGAAGGCCCAAGCTGGAGCCCAACACCCGCAATGCGTAAACGCAATCCGGAATGGCCACCCTATGTGGGCCCAGGTCCTGACAACCCGCTTGGCACTCATGCGCTTTATTTGAGCTGGAAATATTACCGCATCCACGGCACCCACGATACGCGCAAAATTGGCCGCAAATCATCAAACGGGTGCATCGGTTTGTATAATGCGCAAATCGAAGAATTGTTTGGCTTGGCTAAAATTGGAACACAGGTTCTTTTGATCTAAGATCCACAAGCTCTTGTAAAAATATGAAAAATGGACCAGTCTCACCAGAAAAATGGTGAGATATGTTTTCGTTTTTGTATTTTCTGGAAAATATATTATTTTGGGCGATGGTGGCGGCTGTTGTTTATCTTTTTGTTCAAAATAAAAAGATAAAGCAGCGCATCGGAGCACTTGAAAGTCTGGACCCTGCCGAAGGCTTGATCCAGAGCAATCCACCTGAAGATCCTGTTCAAGCAAAGATAGCCACGCCTTCCCCTGCTGTTTCGGCGCAACCGAATGATGATGATAAAGCCGTCAAGAAAGCGGCCGCCATGCGGGCAAAAGCTGAGCTGACTGGGAAAAAAGTCACGCAAAGCTCTCCCGCTCCGGGAAAACCGGCGGCGACGGGGCCGAGCGTCGTGGAAAATCTATTTTCTTGGCTCACGCAAAACTGGTTCTACGCAGTTGCGGCTGTTTCTCTCATTTTGGCGGGGGTTTATCTCGTTCAATATGGGGTTGAAAATGGTCTTCTTTCCCCACGTGTTCGCATTTTCATGGCGCTTGCTATGGGCGCGTCGTTCCTTGCCATTGGGGAATTTGTCCGCCGTAAATTCGGAGATGGAAAAGAAGCGAGCTCTGCCTATTTGCCCTCAACATTTTCTGGTGCGGGGATCGTCACGCTTTTTGCCGCGATCGTTGCCGCGCGGGGGTTGTATGACCTCATCGGGATGGAAATGTGCTTCATTGGCTTAATTGTAATTGCGGGTTTGGCGATTGTTTTTGGGTGGTTCTATGGGCCGCTTTTGACGGCCATCGGGCTTCTAGGGGCCTTTGCGGCACCGATGTTGGTTGGTGGAAATAACACCAACCCCGAATGGCTTTTTGCGTATTTTGCTTTGATTGCGGCTATTGGTTTATTTGTGGACGCCGTGCATCGGTGGGTGTGGGTTTCGGTTTTGTCTATGGTTGGTGGCTATGTCACGATCGTAGCGTTCGGGATCACCTCTGGTCATGATGTGAGCTATATTCTTGCTTTGCTGATCCTTCCGCTCATGGCGGTTTTAATCCCTGTGCGGTCGATTACGCCTCGCCATGATGGGGCGATGATGTCGATGCAATTTACAAAGATGGAAACGCTTTCAACCGCGGTTGTTCCAACATGGCTCGCTGGCGTGAGTTTGGCCGTGACAAGTTTTGCGCTTTTTGTTCAATCGGGAAATTCACAAACAGAATTTTGGGTTGCGATTGCCGGGTTGTTGGCGCTGTTTTTGATTTGGGTTGTGTGGAGCGGCACCGCAAAGGCCCTATCAGATCAGCTTGTGGTTCCAGTTATCGGAATCCTAGCGGCGATTATCGCGGAAGGTTTCATTCAGAGATCGGCATATCAAGTCTATGAGGCCGTTGCCGCTGATATTGAGGCGCGCAGCACAGCCTATGATCATACGCTGTTGTTTGCGATTGGGTTTGTGGTGTTCTTGGCCTTGGCCGCGCGCAGTTTGTCGACGAAAACACACCGAATGCCGTGGGTTTTAGCCGCGACAATTCTCCCTGCGATGATTGTGGGTGCGATTGAGTTTTCGTGGATGCCCGCGCGGATCACGGGGAACTATAATTGGGCGCTTCATTTGGCGGTGTTTGCCGTTTCGATGATGATCTTTGCTGAACGCCTCGCGAGACAAGATGGGGCGGACAAACAACGCGCATCCCTTGCGGCGCTGAGTTCCATGTCGACCATCACGCTTGCGTTTTTTGTTTTGCTAAGCAGTTCGGCGCTGACCATTTCACTCGCCGTGGCGATGCTGGGGGCGGCGTATCTTGACCGCCGCTATGTCATGCCTGTTTTGAACCTTTTGATTGCCGTGATCGTGGCCATTATTGGGTATCGTTTGGTGGTGGACCCTGGGTTTGATTGGGCGCTTGAGGGCAATTTGTTCATGGTGGCTTTGACCTTTGCGTTTGTGATTTTTGCCTTTGTTTACGCGCGCAAACTGATTGATCCGGCGAAACGACAGTCGACTGCAATGCTTCTTGAAACTGCGGTCGTTGGTGCAGTGGGGATCGCAATCAATGTTGCGTTGCACCGATTCGTAGATGCTTACTTGTATAAGCCAAGCTCTGGTTTCACCTTGTTTCGCGATCCCGTGCATATGGAAACATCCCTATCGGCAATGATTTGGCTGACGCTTGCCTATGTGCAAATCACGCGTATCAAAATGGGCGGGAAACTCCAAATTGTGCGCAAAATTTTGGGGGGCGTAATGTTGGTATTGGGGATTTGCCTTCTGCTTTTGTCGCTCAGCGTTCTGTCGCCTATGGTCTTGGGTGGTCATGTGTTTGGGCCGGTCATTTTCAACACTGTGTTCGTGGCTTATTTCATTCCAGCGGTTGCTATTGCGATTGGGACTGCGCGGAGTGATCATGTTGTGACATGGGTGAGATATGTCCTTTATGCTCTATCTGTTGTGCTTATAACGGCATACGGCTTCTTTACGATTCGCCATATTTGGGTTGGACCAGAACTTGATGGTCCGATGTCTCAGGGTGAAATCTATACGTATTCCGCGGTGCTTCTTGTTCTTGGTACGGGGCTGTTGGTGGCGGCGATTTGGAAAAAATCTAGTCTCCTGCGGCGCGCGGCGATGGTGATTATTATTGTGACCATTGCGAAAGTCTTCTTGGTGGATGCCGCAGGGCTTACGGGATTGGTGCGCGTGTTTTCATTCTTGGGTCTGGGTTTGACTTTGGCGGCGTTGGCCTGGCTAAACCGTTGGGCTGTCGGCGTGGTTCAGCAAGAAGACGCTTGATCGCTTGCAATCCGTGATCGCGTGATCTATATGGACTGTAATAGCGGCGATTTAAGGTCCAAACTTAAATTTCCACCGGAAAAAACAACGGGCCGCACGGCCCGTTTTTTTGTTTTAACTCGTATGAAGGATAGCCCGATGGCGAACCTTATTGCAAAGACCACGATGGATCAGCGCTTGGCGAAGATCGTTCAGCCTGTGATTGAAAGCATGGGCTTTGAGCTTGTGCGGATCCGCCTTATGGGCAAAGAGGATAACCGGACAATGCAAGTCATGGCGGAACGCCCTGATGGTGGTATTGAAGTCGATGAATGCGCGCGGATTTCAACGGAAATCGGTGCTGTGTTGGATGTTGAAGATCCAATTGTTGAGAACTACTCTCTTGAAGTTTCCTCCCCTGGGATTGATCGCCCGTTGACGCGGTTGAAAGATTTTGACCTCTGGGAAGGCTACGAAGCAAAGCTTGAAACCGTTGACATGATCGACGGTCGCAAACGCTTCAAGGGGACTCTTGGCGGTGTTGAGGGTGATGAAATTTTGATCACCATCAGCGAAGGAACGATTGGCCTGAAATTCGATTGGATTTCTGAGGCTAAACTCATTCTTACGGATGAATTGATCCGTGAAATGTTACGCCAGCGCAAAGCGTCTGGTGCTATTGATGAAACCAAATTCGATGAGATCGAAGAAACTGACGCTTCCGAGGAGGAGTGAACATGGCAATTACTTCTGCAAACCAGCTAGAGCTTTTGCAAACAGCCCAAGCGGTCGCCCGCGAAAAAATGATCGATCCCGATCTTGTGGTGCAGGCGCTTGAGGAATCACTCGCACGGGCTGCGAAGTCTCGCTACGGCTCTGAGATGGATATCCACGTGAATATCGACCGCAAAACGGGTCGTGCAACATTCACACGTCGTCGCACCGTGGTTGCGGCGGAAGAAATCGAAAACTACCAAGCGGAGTTTTCACCAGAAGATGCAAAACAGTATCTTGAGACCCCTGAAATTGGCGACATCTTCGAAGAAGAAATCCCACCTGTTGAAATGGGTCGCATTGCAGCACAAGCCGGTAAGCAAGTTATCTTGCAGCGCGTGCGCGAAGCCGAACGTGATCGTCAATACGAAGAGTTTAAAGACCGTGCAGGTACTATCATCAACGGCACAGTGAAACGCGAAGAATACGGCAATGTTGTTGTTGATCTTGGCGGTGGCGAAGCCGTGTTGCGTCGCAATGAAAAAATCGGCCGCGAAAGCTATCGCAATGGCGACCGTTTGCGCTGCTTCATCAAAGATGTGCGCCGTGAAACACGCGGTCCGCAAATTTTCCTTTCACGTACGGCGCCTGAATTCATGGCGGAGCTTTTCAAAATGGAAGTTCCTGAAATTTATGAAGGCATCATTGAGATTAAATCAGTGGCCCGTGATCCTGGATCCCGCGCGAAAATCGCTGTGATTTCCAATGACGGGTCTATCGATCCTGTGGGGGCGTGTGTTGGTATGCGCGGCTCTCGTGTTCAGGCCGTTGTGAATGAACTTCAAGGCGAAAAGATCGACATCATTCCTTGGAATGAAGATCAGCCAACATTCCTCGTGAATGCGTTGCAGCCGGCGGAAGTGTCCAAAGTTGTTTTGGATGACGAAGCAGAACGCATCGAAGTTGTGGTGCCTGACGAACAGTTGTCTTTGGCCATTGGTCGTCGCGGTCAAAACGTGCGCCTTGCGTCACAATTGACGGGCCTTGATATCGATATCATGACGGAATCAGATGAATCTGAGCGCCGCCAAAAAGAGTTTGCAGAACGCACACAGCTCTTCATGGATACGCTTGATTTGGATGAGTTCTTTGCGCAGCTTCTCGTGTCTGAAGGTTTCACCAACCTCGAAGAGGTCGGCTATGTTGAAATCGACGAATTGCTCGTGATTGACGGTGTTGATGAAGGCACAGCAAACGAACTTCAAACGCGTGCGCGTGAACATATCGAAGCGGCTGCGGCCAAAGCGATTGAAAATGCACGTGCTTTGGGTGCGGAAGATAGCCTCATCAATTTCGAAGGCCTAACAGCGCAAATGATCGAAGCTTTGGCGAATGACGATGTCAAAACGCTCGAAGATTTCGCGACATGTGCGGATTGGGAACTTGCGGGTGGTTGGACGTCTGTTGACGGTCAGCGCATCAAAGATGATGGCGTGCTTGAGCCCTTTGGCATGAGCCTTGAGACCGCGCAAGACCTCGTGATGACGGCGCGTGTTCAGCTTGGCTGGGTTGACCCCGCTGAGTTGCAAGCGGCAGCAGAAGCCGAAGCTGCAGCAGCGGCCGAAGCAGAAGCCGAAGCTGAAGAGTAACCTGTAGGAGTTTGCCCATGCCCCGTGGTGGTCGTGAAAGACATATGAAACGTGAAGCGCCTGAACGGCGCTGCGTTGTCACGGGTGAAACACAGCCCAAAGCGGGTCTTATCCGCTTTGTGGTCGGACCTGATGATACGATTATGCCAGATGTTTTAGGAAAACTTCCTGGGCGCGGTATTTATGTGGCATCTGATCTTGATGTGTTGGCGAAAGCAACCAAAGGGGGCTTTTCCAAAGGGGCAAAACAAGCGGTCAAAGTGCCAGAGAATCTCATCGATATGGTCGATAAGGTTCTCGCGCGACGGGTTGTGGATTTGATTTCCATTGCACGCAAAGCAGGCAAAGCCGTGACAGGGTATGAAAAGGTAAAAAATTGGATGGCAACGGAGCAGGCCAGCGTCTTGTTCCAAGCCTCCGATGGATCAGAGCGCGGGAAATCAAAAATCCGCGCGCCACAGGATCCAAATAAATATATCGGAATGCTAAGCGCAGAGGAATTGGGTTTGGCATTTGGACGAGAAAATGTGATACATGGAGCGCTTGCCGCTGGTGGTTTAACCGATCGTGTTGTAGAGGATGCGGTGAAACTAGGCGGAATTCGCAAAAGTAATGGTGGGGATGCTCACCTGAAAGGTACGAAGACCTCATGAGCGATAATGACGGCAAAAAGACACTCGGCGTCCAAGGCGGCGCACGTCCTGGCAATGTAAAGCAAAGCTTTAGCCACGGGCGCACCAAAAGCGTTGTTGTAGAAACCAAACGCAAACGCGTTGTGGTGCCAAAACCTGGTGCGACAAAGCCTGCGGCCTCAAACGCCAAAACGGGCAGTTCCCCGTCGAAACGTCCGGCCGGCATCACAGATGCTGAAATGGAACGCCGTATGAAGGCGCTTCAGGCCATGAAGGCGCGCGAAGTTGAAGATGCAGCAAAGCGCGAAGCCGAAGAAAAAGCCCGCGCCGTAGAGCGCGAAGAACGTCGCGCGGCACAAGAAGCCAAGCTTCGTGAAGAAAAAGAACGTGAAGAGCGCGCGAAAGCGAAAGCAGCAGAAGAAGCCAGCAAAGCCGAAGCTGTAGCAGCGGCTGCAGCGAAAAAAGAGGCGGCGGCGAAGGCCCCTGCCGCTAAAGAAGCGCCAGCACGTACGACAACATTTAAAACGCCAGCTGCGGCACCTGCGAAAAAAGATCGCGAAGTGCGCCCTGCTAAGAACAAAGGCCGTGATGATGGCCGCCGTTCTGGTAAGTTGACGTTAAACCAAGCGCTTTCTGGTCGTGATGGCCGGCAACGTTCCATGGCATCCATGAAGCGCAAGCAAGAGCGCATGCGTCAAAAGGCAATGGGTGAAACCCAAGAGCGTGAAAAGATCGTTCGTGAGGTTCAGGTTCCAGAAGCAATCGTTGTTTCTGAGCTTGCGAACCGTATGGCGGAACGCGTTGCTGACGTTGTGAAAGAACTCATGAAAATGGGCCTTATGCTCACGCAGAACCAATCCATTGATGCGGATACGGCGGAACTTGTGATCGAAGAATTCGGCCATAAAATCGTACGTGTTTCTGATGCGGATGTTGAAGACGTGATCGATAGCGTTGAAGACAAAGACGAGGACCTCGTTGGTCGCCCACCGGTGATCACGGTTATGGGTCACGTTGACCACGGTAAAACATCGCTTTTGGATGCAATCCGTAAAGCCAAAGTTGTATCCGGCGAAGCCGGCGGCATCACGCAGCATATCGGCGCCTATCAGGTGACAACCGATGATGGCACTGTGCTTTCGTTCCTCGATACACCGGGCCACGCGGCGTTTACATCCATGCGTGCACGTGGTGCACAGGTTACGGATATCGTAATTTTGGTGGTTGCTGGTGACGATAGCGTCATGCCGCAAACAATCGAAGCGATCAACCACGCCAAAGCAGCGGGTGTTCCTATGATCGTTGCGATCAATAAAATGGATCGCCCTGCAGCTGACGCCAACAAAGTGCGCGCGGAATTGTTGCAGCACGAAGTGATCGTAGAAGCCATGTCTGGTGATGTGCAAGATGTCGAAGTCTCCGCTCATACGGGCCAAGGCTTGGATCAATTGCTCGAATCAATCGCGCTTCAAGCTGAGATCCTTGAGCTGAAAGCAAACCCTGAACGTGCCGCATCTGGCGCAGTGATTGAGGCGCAGCTTGATGTTGGTCGCGGTCCAGTTGCTACGGTCCTTGTGCAAAATGGTACACTTCGCAAAGGTGATATCTTTGTTGTGGGTGAACAATATGGCCGTGTGCGTGCGCTTATCGATGATAAAGGTGAACGCGTTGACGAAGCTGGCCCTTCTGTTCCGGTTGAGGTCTTGGGCCTAAACGGCACACCAGAAGCAGGTGACGTTTTGAACGTGGTTGAAACCGAAGCCCAAGCACGTGAAATCGCGGAATACCGTGCCCATGCTGCGAAAGAAAAACGCGCAGCCGCGGGTGCCGCAACAACACTTGAACAGCTTATGGCGCAAGCCAAAGAAAACGAAAACATGGCGGAAATGCCAATCCTCGTTAAAGCAGATGTTCAAGGTTCTGCAGAAGCAATCGTTCAGGCGATGGAAAAAATCGGCAATGACGAAGTTCGCGTACGTGTTCTTCACTACGGTGTGGGTGCGATTACCGAATCTGACATCGGTTTGGCCGAAGCATCCGGTGCGCCGGTCATGGGCTTTAACGTCCGTGCCAACGCGTCTGCGCGGAACACAGCCAACCAAAAAGGCGTCGAAATTCGCTACTACTCTGTTATCTACGATCTCGTTGATGATGTGAAAGCGGCGGCGTCTGGCCTCTTGTCTGCTGAAATTCGTGAGAACTTCATCGGTTACGCAGAGATCAAAGAAGTCTTTAAGGTCTCTAATGTTGGTAAAGTTGCGGGTTGCCTCGTCACCGAAGGTGTGGCGCGTCGTTCTGCGGGTGTACGCTTGTTGCGTGACAACGTTGTAATTCACGAAGGCACCTTGAAAACGCTCAAACGTCACAAAGACGAAGTTGCAGAAGTCCAATCAGGTCAAGAATGCGGTATGGCATTCGAAGCCTATGATGACATCCGCAAAGGTGATGTGATTGAGATTTTCGAACGCGAAGAAATCGAACGTAAGCTCGACTAAAGTCGCCATCATATTGAATTAAAAGCCCTGCAAGCTTTGCTTGTGGGGCTTTTTTATTGAAAAATTGCTGCACCTGCAAAGAGGGCTTGCGATGGGGTGCGCAATATAATACCCATCCATTAACTTCATTGGTAATTTCATTACCTTCAAGACAAGGACATAATCGTATGAGCTTTCGCCTTCAGCCAACAGCCCCCGCCCGCCCAAACCGTTGTCAGTTGTTTGGACCAGGCTCCAACACGAAGCTTTTCCCAAAAATGGCGGCCTCTGCTGCGGATGTGATCAACCTTGATCTCGAAGATTCGGTGGCGCCATCAGACAAAGATACAGCCCGCGCAAATATCATTGAGGCCCTCAACACCATTGATTGGGGCAACAAATATATGTCCGTACGCATCAATGGTTTGGATACGCCCTATTGGTACCGCGATGTTGTGGATCTCTTGGAACAAGCGGGTGATCGCATCGATCAAATCATGATCCCGAAAGTGGGTTGTGCGGCAGATGTGTACGCGGTGGATGCTTTGGTGACGGCGATTGAAACGGCCAAAGGGCGCACAAAACCAGTGAGCTTTGAGGTTATCATCGAATCTGCGGCGGGGATTGCTCATGTCGAAGAAATCGCAGCGTCTTCACCACGCATGCAAGCCATGAGCTTGGGCGCCGCAGATTTCGCAGCCTCCATGGGGATGCAAACAACGGGCATCGGTGGCACGCAAGAAAACTATTATATGCTCCGTGGTGGTGAAAAACATTGGTCCGATCCGTGGCATTGGGCACAAGCGGCGATTGTTGCGGCGTGCCGTACCCACGGCGTTCTGCCTGTTGACGGTCCGTTTGGCGATTTTTCTGATGACGAAGGCTATATCGCACAGGCAAAACGGTCCGCCACATTGGGTATGGTTGGCAAATGGGCCATCCATCCAAAACAAATCGCGCTCGCCAATGATGTATTTACCCCATCCGAAGATGCAGTCGCAGAAGCCCGTGAAATCCTTGCGGCAATGGAAACGGCCAAAGCCAACGGCGAAGGCGCTACCGTTTACAAAGGTCGACTTGTGGACATCGCATCCATCAAGCAAGCTGAAGTGATCGTAAGCCAATCAGAAATGATCGCAGCGGGCGCATAAACCCGTTCACAACTCTTGTTGTTTGAAAAATTGGAAAAGCCTAAGCTGATGTAAATCGGTTTGGGCTTTTTCATGTCAGATATATCTAAACATCACCTTCGCATGCTTTTTGATGCCGCCGTATATGCGGCTGATCCGATACGAAGCGTGCCCGCGAACCTCCCTGAAAAACCAAAGGGGCGTGTGGTTATCATTGGCGCGGGGAAAGCATCGGCGCGCATGGCCGAAGCCTTGGAAGCACATTGGGGCCCTTGTGAGGGGCTGGTGATTACGCGCTACGGGTATGCGCGCCCGACATGTGGTATTGAAATTGTTGAGGCCGCGCATCCTGTGCCGGATGAGGCTGGGTTGAATGCAACGGCGCGGATCTTGGACATGGTGTCAGATTTATCCGAAGATGATTTTGTTGTTGCGCTTATGTCTGGTGGGGGATCTGCGCTGTTGTCATTACCTGCGGACGGGATGAGTTTTGCGGATAAGCAAGCAGTGCATCAGGCCCTATTGCAATCGGGTGCGCCGATTGGCGATATGAATATTGTGCGTAAACATCTATCGAAAATTAAAGGCGGGGGCTTGGCACGTGCATGCATGCCGGCCCGCGTCCTCACATTGATGATTTCGGATGTGGCGGGGGATGATCCCCAAGATATTGCCTCTGGCCCAACGGTCAGGGATGACACCACATCTGCGCAAGCGCGTGGCATTGTAGCGCGCTATGATATGCAATTGCCGCGCTCTGCGGTGGATGTTTTGGCGGCCCCAGAAATGGCCTGCGAAGATGAATTCACCCATGTGGAAAACCGAATTATTGCCGCTTCGATGCAGTCCTTGCGCGCGGCAAAACAACTGGCGCTCACTTGGGGATGGGCCGTGAAAATTCTTGGGGATGACATTGAGGGTGAGGCAAAAGAAGTGGCTCTAATACAGGCAAATATGGCCTTAAAGATGCAGTCTAAGATGGATTCAGGGGGTGAGCCTACCTTGCTGCTGTCAGGTGGCGAATGCACAGTATCCCACCGCGGCACAGGGATTGGTGGTCCGAATGCGGAATTTACGTTGGCGATGGCCATTGCGCTTGAAGGGCGCGCTGGGATTTCGGTGCTGGCATGCGACACAGACGGGGTTGATGGTGCCGCTGAGGTCGCAGGCGCTTTTGCTGATGGGACCACGGTTGGGCGTGCGCGGTCTCTCGGCATAGACCCAGCTGAAGCCTTAGAGGTGCATGATAGTCACGGGTTCTTCGACGCACTTGATGATCAGATCGTGACGGGTCCAACATTAACAAATGTAAATGATTTTCGGGCAATTTTGATTGAACCACTATAGCCCAAACGCAAATCGCCGCCCGAAGGGGCGGCGATAAATAGGCTCTCTTAAAGCGAATTAGTAGCGATAATGCTCTGGCTTAAATGGACCTTCGGTGGACACGCCGATGTAGTCGGCTTGTTCTTGGTCCAATTTTGAAAGCTTCACACCAATACGATCGAGGTGCAAACGCGCCACTTTTTCATCCAAATGCTTTGGAAGAATATAGACGTCGTTTTTGTACTCATCGCCTTTGGTCCAAAGTTCGATTTGCGCCAAAACTTGGTTGGTGAAAGAGGCGGACATCACGAAGGATGGGTGGCCTGTCGCGTTGCCAAGGTTCAACAAACGGCCTTCAGACAAGAGGATGATACGGTTGCCAGACGGCATTTCGATCATGTCCACTTGGTCTTTGATGTTGGTCCATTTGTGGTTTTTGAGGCTGGCAACTTGGATTTCATTGTCGAAATGGCCGATATTGCCCACGATTGCCATGTCTTTCATCGCGCGCATATGTTCGATGCGAATGACATCTTTGTTGCCTGTGGTCGTGATGAAAAGGTCGGCCGTTTCAATGGCGTCCTCAAGTGTTACAACTTCGAACCCGTCCATTGCTGCTTGAAGCGCACAGATCGGATCGACTTCGGTCACTTTCACACGTGCACCAGCACCCGCCAAGGATGCGGCGGAGCCTTTACCAACATCGCCGTAACCACAAACAACAGCAACTTTACCCGCCATCATTGTGTCAGTCGCGCGGCGGATGCCATCAACGAGGCTTTCTTTACAACCGTATTTATTGTCGAATTTTGACTTGGTTACGGAATCATTCACGTTGATTGCTGGGAACGGAAGCTGGCCGTTTTTCACGAGCTCATACAAGCGATGCACACCTGTTGTTGTTTCCTCGGATACGCCTTGGATTTGCGCGCGCATTTTTGTGAACCAACCCGGTGTTGCGGCCATGCGTTTTTTGATTTGCGCGAATACAGCCACTTCTTCTTCAGAAGTTGGCGTTTCGATGAGGTCCGTTTCACCGTTTTCAACGCGTGCACCAAGCAAGATATAGAGCGTTGCGTCGCCGCCATCGTCCAAGATCAAGTTTGGACCTTCTGGGAACATAAATGATTTGTCGAGATAATCCCAATGCTCTTCAAGGGTTTGCCCTTTGATTGCGAAAACTGGTGTGCCGCCTGCCGCAATTGCGGCGGCTGCGTGATCTTGGGTTGAGAAGATGTTGCAAGAGGCCCAACGCACATCCGCACCCAAATAGACCAATGTTTCGATCAAAACGGCCGTTTGGATGGTCATGTGCAAAGATCCAACAATGCGGGATCCAGCAAGCGGTTTCGCGTCGCCATATTCGGCGCGAATAGCCATAAGACCGGGCATTTCAGTTTCCGCGATGTCCAACTCTTTGCGGCCAAATTCGGCAAGAGAGATGTCTTTTACAATGTAGTCATTCGCCATAATTTGGCTCCTATTGAAATATGTTTACGGTCCAATATCATGAGATTGCTAGCTCGACAACACGAGAGAATTCGAAGATAGTTTCGAAAAAATGATTGAGGTTTTTATGAAACAGGCACGGGCATGGCAGAGAATGTTATCAGGACGGCGATTGGATCTTTTGGATCCGACGCCAATGGATATTGAGATCGAAGACATCGCCCATGGGCTGGCCTTTGTGGCGCGTTGGAATGGGCAAACAAGTGGTGATTTTGCGTATTCAGTAGCGGAGCATTCCTTACTGGTGGAGGCAATTTTTTGCCATCTCAACCCGAAGGCTCCGACAAAATGGAAATTGGCGGCGCTTTTGCATGATGCACCTGAATATGTGATCGGCGACATGATTTCACCTGTGAAAGCAGCGGTGGGAAATGACTATGAACTTCTAGATCAACGTTTGACATCAGCCATCCATATTCGGTTCGGTTTACCTGCGGCGCTACCCATTCAGATTAAAAAAGCGATTAAAAAGGCGGATCGAATTTCGGCGTGGTTAGAAGCAGTTCAAATTGCTGGGTTCTCACGAAATGAAGCGGATAAGTATTTCGGAATTTTGCCACCAGAGATCGAAGAGCATTTTAAAATTGTGTTGCGGGCACCAGTGTTCGTGCGACAGGATTTCGTCGCGCGCCACGAGGTTCTTTTGTCACAAATGTAGAAACGGGTTAACGTTTTTTTGGGGCGCGCGGCGCATAATTGCTGCGGGGAATGCGGCGACATTTTTCCCTTTGTGCTTTGCGGTGGACAGGTTATCGTGTGGTCAGCGCCAATTGGCCAACACACCATGCTGGAGAATATTATGGGTAAACGCGACGATTTAATCGCCAAATATGCAGACGATCTAAAAAACAAATGCGGCATGACGCCAGATATGGACCTCTTGACTAAAGTCACAATCGGCTGTGGTCCTGCGATCTATAATGATGACGCGTCTACTGTTGCTGCGACACAAGAGAGCGAACTTGAAACTGTGAAAAACAACTTCTTGATCAAGAAGCTCGGCCTTGCAGATGGTCCACAATTGATGGATGCGATCAACTCCGTGATCGAAACCTATGGCCGCTCTGAGCGCAACAAATACCGCGCTGTGGTTTACTATATGCTTACAAAACATTTCGGCAAAGAAGCCGTATACGGTTAAGCCGTCTCAATCTGTTAAAGCCCCGCCAATTGAGCGGGGCTTTTTCGTTTATAGAGCGTCTAAAATACCGTTGCCTGTGGACATCGCACAGGCGCCCGGTGCGTCTTCTTGTAAAATTTCGATCACCCCATCATTGACCACCATGGCATAGCGATTTGACCGCCCCATGAGCCCCGCTGGCGGTGCATCAAAATTCATGCCCATTTCTTTGGTAAAGGCACCGAGTGCATCGCCCGCCATCAAGATGCCTGCATCGGTTGCGCCTGTTTCACGCCCCCACGCCCCCATGACAAACGGATCATTGACAGAAAGGCAGATGATTTCATCAATGCCTTTTGCCGCCAATTCATCCTTAGACGCGATGAAACTGGGCACATGTGCGGAATGGCATGTCGGGGTGTAGGCTCCAGGTAACGCAAAGATAACAACCTTTTTACCGGCGCAATGATCGCTGAGCGCGATGGCCTCAGGGCCTTGGTTGCCTAAGATATATACGGTTTCGTTTGGGATTTTGTCGTTGACCGTCTTTTTCATGCGGTGTTCCTTTGTTGATTTGGTGGGTGAAGTTGCTATGTCTCAGATAGGATAGCAAGAAAGAGGCAGGTTGATGAAGCATATTGTCGTAATTGGCGCTGGGCAGGCGGGATCAGCCTGTGTGTCGAAGCTGCGAAACCTAGGATTTGATGGGCAGATCACCATGATTGGCGCGGAAAAGAATATTCCGTATCAACGGCCGCCTCTGTCTAAGGCATATCTTTTGGGGGATATGGCGTTGGAGCGGATGTTCCTGCGGCCACGATCCTATTACGACGACAATGACATCACGCTTATGCTTGATACAAAAGTTGACACGATCGATACGGCCGCAAAGCGGGTCGAATTTGGTGGTCAATTCGTTGACTATGATGCGCTTGTCTTGGCGACGGGCTCCGCGCCCAACCGACTGCCTGCAAAAATTGGCGGAGATTTGAAAGGCGTGCATGTGATGCGCAGCCTTGAGGATGCCGATGCGCTGTCAAATGAGATCACCGAAGGCAAACATGTTTTGATTGTAGGTGGTGGGTATATTGGCCTCGAAGCAGCGGCGGTTGCCGCGAAAAAGGGTCTTAAGGTGACGCTTGTTGAAATGGCGGACCGGATCTTAGAACGGGTTGCTGCAAAAGAAACATCCGATTTTTTCCGTGATGTGCATGTGGCCAATGGCGTTGATATTCGCGAAGGCACGGGGCTTTCTACTTTAATTGGTGAGGACCATGTAACAGGGGCTGAGCTGAGCGATGGAACGCTGCTCGCTGTGGACTTTGTTGTCGTGGGCGTCGGGGTCACGCCAGGGCAGGTATTGGCGGAAAAAGCGGGTCTAACATTGGAAAATGGCATCAAAACGGATGCATTTGGGCAAACCTCTGATCCGTCTATTTGGTCGGCGGGGGACTGCGCGTCTTTTCCCTATCGTGGATCCCGCGTGCGGCTTGAAAGTGTGCCAAACGCAATTGACCAAGCCGAAATCGTTGCGGAAAACATCCTTGGGGCCAAGAAAGACTATGTCGCGAAACCATGGTTTTGGTCTGATCAATATGATGTGCGGCTTCAAATTGCTGGATTGAACACGGGCTATGATGATGTTGTTGTGCGCAAAGGCGCGGCGGATCATGCGCAGTCCAATTGGTATTTTAAAGGTGACGAATTGCTCGCGGTGGATGCGATGAACGAACCGCGCACCTATATGGTGGCAAAGCGCATGATCGAGGCGGGCAAAACCGTGGACAAAGCGGCGCTCGCAGATCCTGACCTTGATTTGAAGTCATTGCTCTAATGCGGATCGTTGCGGGGCAGTTTCGGGGAAAAACCCTTACCGATGTGGGGCAAGGGGATGCGCGTGCGCATCTGCGTCCGACCACCGACCGTGTGCGCGAAAACCTGTTTAATGTATTGCTAGGCGGGCGTTATGGCAATCCGATCGCAGGTAAACGTGTGTTGGACGTGTATGCAGGCACAGGCGCATTGGGGCTTGAGGCGCTGTCACGTGGTGCGACAGAGGTCGGTTTTGTCGAAAATGGGTCAGTTGCGCGGGGGCTTTTGAAAAAGAATATTGCGCTTTTAGGTGTGACGTCACAGGTGGCGGTGATTGATGCCGATGCGCTGCTTTTGCCTCCGTCATCCACGGGGGGATATGACCTAATCTTTATGGATCCGCCTTATGGTAAACGCATGGGGGGACAGGCGTTGCGCCGCTTAATAGATGGCGGGTGGCTCAATGATGCTGCGGTAATTGTCTGGGAAGATCGCGATCAAAAAATCGCGCCTGTGGGGTTTGAAAAAACCGATAATCGCAAATATGGGGACACCCATATCACGATCCTAAAAAAACGCTAAGGCCGCCATTTCGGCAGCCTTAGAGCCACATTTTTATTTTGAACGGGTCACTTGTACCGCGGCCTTCGCATCAGAAAGAAGCCCCGCGCCATCAAGGCCACGTTTGGTGACTTCTGCCACCCATTCGGCTTCTACTTCTTTGCCGAGCGCTTGGATGCGTGCCGTTTCTTCCTCAGACAATTCCGCAATTTCATTGCCGTCATCCGCCATCACTTTACGGCCAACCACATCGCCTGTGTCATGGGCGCGGCCCGACCAAGCAGCGGCGGCGAAGCCTGAATTCGCATCGATCACAGCCTTAAGGTCATCAGGAAGGCTTTCGTATTTTGCCTTGTTCATCGCCCAGATGAAATAAAGGTTATAGAGCGATTTATCACCTGCAACATCCGTGTGACTGTCGGTGAGTTCGTTCAACTTCAACGATGGGGACATTTCCCATGTAATCACACCGCCATCAAGAACACCTTTTGAAAGCGCTTCTGGAAAGGCAGGAACCGGCATACCAACAGGTGCTGCACCGAGCTTTTTCAACAAAAGCGTAGCTGCGCGGGATGGCCCCCGAAGCTTCAAACCGTTGAGGTCTTCAATCGTTTTGACCGCAGGGCCTTTTTTGTGAATGATGCCACGCCCGTGCATATGCGCAGAGATGAGCTTCACATCTTTAAAGTCATCCATCAGGTGTTTTTGGGTGAAAACCCAAGCCGCCTTTGACGCGTCTTCGGCGGATTTTGTCACCATGAACGGCATTTCCATGGCTTCTGCTTCGGGGAAGCGACCGGGCTGATATGCGGGGATAACCCAGCCACCATCAACCGCGCCATCACGGATGAGGTCGTATTGGCTTGGGGCTTTGCCGCCCAGTTGCATGAATGGATAGAGCTCAACCTTGATGCGGCCATTGGAGTCTTTTTCAATCTTATCTGCCCAAGGCTTCATGAAATAGGTTGGGTTCGCGGATTTCGGAGATACGAAATGTTGAAAGCGCAGTGTTACTTCTTGTGCCAAAGCCCCTGTCGCAAGCGTTGCTGTCGTTGCCGCAATCGCAGCTGTTTTCAATAAGATTTTCATAGGCGGGACTCCCTTTGCCGAGCCTGATTTACATACCTCACATCAACCTGATGCGGGTTAGTGATCGATAAATATGGGCAATTGGACCTGAGTGCAAATAGTACACAGGTTCAAATATGGAATTTGGAATGTTTACCTATGGTAAGCCTTTGTTTTAACGCTCGTATTTCGCAACTGCGGTGAATTGCGAATATTATTCCCCACGGGGGGGTAGCTGTGCTTATTTATAGGTTGGATGAAAAATACCTGCAGGTGATAGGGTGAAAATTTCCGCCCCGTTTGCAGTGACGCCGATGGAATGTTCAAATTGCGCAGAAAGCGATTTGTCCCGTGTCACGGCTGTCCACTCATCCGATAGGACTTCGGCTTCAGGGCGGCCAAGGTTAAGCATTGGTTCAATTGTGAAAAACATCCCCTCTTCGAGAGTTGGGCCAGATCCCGGGCGACCGTAATGCAGAACATTTGGCGGTGAATGAAACACCCGCCCAAGCCCATGGCCGCAAAAATCGCGCACAACGGAGCAGCGCTGTTTTTCCGCATATTTTTGGATGGCAGCTCCGATATCGCCAAATGTATTGCCGGGCTTTGCGGCTTCAATCCCAAGCATAAGCGCATCATGGGTAATTTGAATAAGGCGTTCGGCGCGTTTGTTGAGTTTACCGGCCACATACATGCGGCTCGTGTCGCCAAACCAGCCATCAACAATGACGGTCACATCGATGTTCAAGATATCACCATCCTTCACCACATCATCGCCGCGGCGTTTTTCAAGGTTCTTGGAAATGGTTTCATCTTTGCCCATGGGAATGGG
>JBMYYE010000034.1:0-21049 GCA_049609065.1 Halocynthiibacter sp. | reverse complement strand
AACGCTTAGAGAACTGGAAGCTACGACGCGCTTTGCGCTTACCGTATTTCTTACGCTCAACAACACGTGCGTCACGTGTGAGGAAGCCAGCCGCTTTAAGAGCCGCGCGGTGCGCTGGTTCGTAAACTTGCAATGCTTTGGAAATGCCGTGCTTAACCGCACCCGCTTGACCAGAAAGACCGCCGCCTTTAACCGTACACATCACGTCGAATTCGCCTTCAACGCCAGTCACTTCAAATGGTTGACGAAGGATCATGCGAAGCACAGGGCGCGCAAAATATTTCTCTTGGTCACGGCCGTTTACTGTTACTTTGCCTGAACCAGGTTTGATCCAAACGCGTGCAACCGCATCTTTACGTTTACCAGTCGCATATGAACGACCAAATTCGTCACGTACAGCTTCGCGAATGATCGCGTCTTCAACTTGCACTTCAACACCTTCAACAGCGGTGTTCAAATCGTCGAGTGTTTTGATATCGTCAGACATGATTAGCTCCGCGTGTTTTTCTTGTTCATGGACTTAACGTCGAGAACTTCTGGTTTCTGTGCCTCTTGGCCATGCTCAGCCCCTGCGTAAACGCGAAGGTTGGTCATAAGCTGACGGGACAATTTGTTGCCAGGCAACATACGCTGAACCGCTTTGGTGACAACGCGCTCCGGGTGTGCCCCTTCGAGGATTTCACCGGCTGTGCGCTGTTTCAAACCACCTGGGTGGCCTGTGTGGCGGTAGTAGATTTTGTCTGTGCGTTTTTTACCAGTGAGCTGAATTTTGTCAGCGTTGATAACAATCACGTTGTCGCCCATATCCATGTGCGGTGTGAAAGATGGTTTATGCTTACCACGAAGGCGCATTGCGATAACCGAAGCAAGACGGCCCAAAACGATGCCTTCAGCATCGATGAGGATCCATTTCTTGTCGATATCCGCAGGAGTAGCAGAAAAGGTTTTCATGTGTTCGACCTATTATTCGATAGAAAAACCCACGCGACATGCGCAGGTCAAAAACTGATGCTGGGGTTTTAACGGGTTTACCGACACAGTCAAGCACCATAAGGGGCAATTATTTATGCAAAAACAATAGGTTATAAATTAGGTATAATAATACCCCATAAGATTTCAGCCAATCCCTTGATGGGCGGGGTTTTGTGGCAACGAATAGGTCGACGAAGCCCGCGCCACAACCTTATCAGAACCCTCAGAATACAAAAGCACATCCCCCACCGCGAGGCTTTTGCCAAGCTTATGAAGCGTACAGACCCCAATGAGGTCCTTATCCGCAACAGGTTTGCGCATGAAATCAATATTGAGGTTCGTTGTCACGGCCAACGCTTTCGGGCCAATCATCGCCAGCACCGCGATATACATACTGACATCCGCTAGAGCAAACATAGAAGGACCAGAGACCGTGCCACCAGGGCGAAGGTGATCTTCGGTCACTTTGAGGCGCACGCGCGCCTTCATCGGTTCAAGCGCCAGAACCTCAAATTGCGGGGCCGCTTGTGGGAACACTTTGGCCAAGAACTGCGTCAGTTCGTCCTCTCTCATTTGAATTTCCATGCTTTCCTCCCGTATATTTCCCCACTAAGCTTCTTGAAAAACGAGGGAATGCGCAAGATGGAAGATTTACTTTTACGTAACGACAATAACGGTGTGGCGTGGCTGACGCTGAACTGTCCGGACAATTTCAACGCCCTGTCAGATGCGATGATCGCGCGCCTGATGGAGGAATTCGAATGCCTTGAAACCGATACACGGATCCGTGCGATTGTGATCAAGGGGGCGGGCCGCGCGTTTTGTGCGGGGCATGATCTCAAGGAAATGACCGCAGCGCGCGACGCGAAGGACGGCGGTAAGGCGGCCTATCTCGATCTTTTCAAACGTTGTGGCGCGATGATGTTGAAAATCCAAAGCCTGCCCCAACCCGTTATCGCCCAAGTCCATAAAGTGGCCGTTGCAGCGGGCTGTCAGCTCGTGGCGAGCTGCGATATGGCGGTTGCCGCGGATGGCACACGCTTTGGCGTAAACGGGGTGAATATCGGCCTCTTTTGTTCCACCCCGATGGTTGCCTTGACGCGCAAAATTGGCCGCGCAGCTGCGATGGAACTCCTCACCACGGGTCGCTTGATCGAAGCAGAGCGCGCCGAACGCCTTGGGCTTATCAATTACGCCGTTCCCGAAGAGGACCTCGAATCCACCGTGACTGAGATGGCCGAAACCATTGCAGGCAAGCTCGGTAAGTCATTGAAAATTGGGAAATCTGCATTCTACGACCAGATCGAAATGGACATCGCGGATGCCTATGCGTTCACGGGAACCGTGATGGCGGAAAACCTCATGCTTGAGGATACCAAAGGTGGAATTGCGTCCTTCTTTAAAAAAGAACACCCCAAATGGACCCAAGATTAGGCCATTTCCAATGTGTAGTCTGGTGATCCGTCCCATTTTAGGCGCCAACTGGCACCGGGGCGGACATTTTGAATGATCCGCGGTTCAAATACTGCAAAACAGCGCCCACCAGAACGGCGTGCTGATGGGTATATAAGCCCGCTATGGCCGTCTTTCCTCAAAGTAAGCGCCAGCGCCTGCCCGGCGGGATAGCCAAGCTCAGGATCCGGATTGAGTGCGAGGTGATCTTCGCCCGTCAAATCCGGAAAATCCCCAATGAAATCCGCCAGAAGCTGAACATAGATCGTTTCATCCTCAAACCGGTTGATATAGCGAAGCTCACGCGTTTTGTGATATCCAACCTCTTCGGCGGCCGTTTCATTATCAAACGCACAATACCACGCGCCGCGTGTGCCATCGTTAAACCGGTTGCCCGTTGGCCGCGTATAGGTAAAAGCCGCGTTAATATGGGTATCCCCATAAACACGAAGATCGCGGGCGCGCCGTGCAAACACCAATTCGCGCCGATCCAGCGCGAGGCTGCTTTCGCGCTCGGCTGTTAGCCGCCCATTGGTCAGACCTTCTAATTCTGCGAGGGTTTCAAATTCCTCGTCCGTATCCACCACACCGCGCAACACAGGCGCCAAATGATAGGTCTGCGGAATTAACCGCACCCATGCGCGGTCATTTAAACTGGTTATCTGCACCTAAACACCACCGCGCAACGCATCCACATAGGCCCGCACACGCATGATTTTGGGTAATCCCCCACGGATCATCGCCAAAAGCGGGGCCGTTCCCTCAAATTCAGGGCCTTGATTGGACAGCTTCACCCAATCGCGCGCAATTGGGGCGCTAAAATAAAGTTCAAGCGATTTGTAAATCCCAACAATAGCCGAAAGGCGCAGCACTTGATCTTGGGTCAGGTCCCCCTGATAGCCCGCCTTCTTGGCGCGTTTCCAAGTGCTTTCGGACATATCCGCAAGGCTGGCCGCCTCTTTTAAGGTTAAAGACCAATGATCAGAAATCCGCGCAAAGGCCTTAAGCGCAACGGCGGTCACATCGGATTTAGGACGTTCAAAAACAGCGGCTTCCATTTGAGGCTCCTTTTCTTACACCTCAAATATAGTCAATATGATCTGAATTTCAAGTCCATATGACCTAAATTCGATATATCCGTTTAAATTTCTCTTCGAGATAATCCAAAAGCGGTCCCTCATTTGGGGCAAAGCCACAGGCCTTTTCGACCACGTCAGATGGTTCATATAACCCGCCATGGGTTTGCACATTTTCGCGCAACCATGTTGTGGCGCAACTGGCATCCCCTGCCCGCAGCCCGTCATCTACGGCCACGTCTGCGCGCATGGATTGATTTAAGCACCCCGCATAGACATTACCCAACGAATAGGTCGGAAAATAGCCAAAGAAGCCAACGGACCAGTGCACATCTTGCAAACAGCCATTGGAGGGTCGGTCGACTTTGGTGCCAAAATCAGCCTCAAACCGTGTGTTCCAAGCCTCTTCGATATCTTGTGGATCAAGCGCCCCTGAAATCATCGCGCGTTCTAGATCAAAGCGCAAAAGCACATGAAGATTGTACTGAACCTCATCGCTTTCGGTGCGAATATAACCTTTGCGCACGCGGTTCACGGCACCATAGAATGCCTCTTCGTCAGCAATGCCAAAATCACCAAATTTCGCACGCATCCGCCCAAAAAGCCAATCAGTGAAGGGCTTTGAACGTCCAAGCTGGTTTTCATAAATGCGCGATTGGCTTTCATGCACCCCCATAGACACCCCATGGGCAAGCGGCGTGAACGCATAGGCGCGATCAATTCCAAGTTCATAACAGGCATGGCCAACTTCGTGAATTGTGGAATAAAAACAGTTAAATGGATCAGTTTCCTCAACCCGCGTGGTGATACGTGCGTCATCACCTGAACCAGATGAAAACGGATGCACAGCTTTATCCATGCGCCCGCGGGTAAAATCATATTGAAACGCATCCGCCAATTCACGCGCGATTTCCATTTGTAACGCGGCCTCAAACCGATGATTGAGCGCAGGCGGCTGATAGCGCGCCCCCATCACCTGATCCGTAAGCGCCACCAAACGCGGCCGCATCGCGTCAAACATCGCCCCCAAGCTGGCGGCAGATGCCCCCGGTTCATAATCTTGGACCAACGCGTCATAGAGCGGCTCTGCCCCTTCGGTTCCATCCGCCAAACAGGCGGCTTCTTCGCGTGTCAGGGCCACCATTTCCGAAAGCGTCGGCAAAAAGGCCGCGACGTCTTCGTTTGCGCGGGCCTCAGCCCAAATACCTTGGGCTTTGGATTTAAACGCCGCAAGCTTTCGCGTTAGATCAGCCGGCACTTTCCCAGCCCGTGTATAAGAGCGGCGCAGATGTCGGATTTGCGCCTTCTCCACTTGATTAAGCGTGCTTTCATCAATCTGAGAAAGCCACTCACCAATTTGCGGGTCGGTGTTACGGGCATGTAAAACCCCCGCCATTGCCCCAACTTCCACCGCGCGCTGTGACGCAGCCCCAGAAGGCATGACCGTTTCTTGATCCCAGCCCAATCGGCCAGAAATTTGTTCAAGCGCATATGTATCACGCGCATGCGCCATTAAAGCGTCAAATGGGGTCATGATTTACCTCTATAGATTAGCCGCGAATGGATTGTGAAAGGGGCGCAATCGAGAGGAAACGCGCCCGCAACACCAAGCAAAATAGGACAATTGCCCCGATTTGATGGGTGAGCGCAAGATGCACCGGTGCGGCATGCATGACGGTGACAATCCCCAATACAACTTGTCCGAAAATCATCACCATAACCCAGTCAAAAGCCCGCTTTGTGCTGGTATTGCCTGACTGACGGCTTTGACGCCAAATAAGCAGGCCATAGATGAAAATCCCGTAGCCCATCAGACGGTGAATGAACTGCACCAAAGCAGGGTTTTCAAAGAAATTGGTCCAGATCGGGGTCTCCGCAAACATGCCATCAGGGATCCACTGACCCGCCATCAATGGCCAATCAATATAGCCGCGCCCCGCATCAATGCCTGCAACCAAGGCGCCCAAAAGCACCTGCAACATCACCATATGCATGAGGCCAGAGGCCCGTTTTTTCAGTTTAGGTTCGCCCAAGCGACGCGCCGCAAGGATATCTTGCCCTGAGCGGCCCAATTCTTGGATATACCAAAATGACAGCCCCAAAATAATGAAAGCCAAGCCCAGATGCGTGGCCAGCCGGTAACTCGCCACATCCACCATACGCCCCGTGAGCCCAGAGGACACCATCCACCAGCCAATCGCACCTTGAAGCCCGCCAAGCGCCCCAAGCCCCAATAATCGATTGGTCCAGCCCGCAGGGATACGCTTTGTCAGCCAGAAAAATAAGAAGCCCAAGCCCCAGACGAGCCCAACAAACCGACCCAATTGCCGATGCCCCCATTCCCACCAGAAAATGGATTTAAACTCTTCCAACGTCATGTTTTTATTCACAAGTTGGAACTCTGGGATGGTTTTGTATTTCTCAAATTCCCCCCCCCAATCCGCGGCATTCATCGGCGGGATCGCCCCCGTTATGGGTTTCCATTCCGTAATTGACAGCCCACTATCGGTAAGCCGCGTTAAACCGCCCACGACCACCATCGACGCCACCAAGGCAAAAATCACCATGATCCAAACACGAATTAACCCGCGCGCACCCGTAGATGCTTGATCGATGACGCCTGTGGTTTTGGACGCACCGACGGAGTTTTCACGTGAAGTATTTTCCGTAACATCTTCAAAAATAGCGCGTTTCTTTGGTTTTTGATCTGCCATGACGGGTCCTTTTATCTTTCTCATACGCTAAAAGCGAAAGACGCCTCTTTCAAGGGCAAATGCCCGTTGCCGCGTGGTTTAGCCGCGCGTTTTCCAGCGCACCATTTGTCGTAAAACCCCATGGAAGAGTTGCACATCCGCCCGTGTGAGCGGCAAACGCGAAAACATATTGCGCAGGTTGAGCTTCATGTTTTCGGCTTTGGCTTCAGGAAAGAAAAAGCCCGCTTCTTCAAGGCGCTCTTCGAAATGATCGCCAAGTTTTTCAACATCTTCGCCTGTGGCGAAATCTGTTTTGGCCATTTCCATCACTTCATGGGTCACTGTTTCGGTCTGACGGCGCCATTCATAGGCGTTTAAAAGCACCGATTGCGCAAGATTGAGCGATGCAAATTCAGGATTGACCGGAAATGTAATGATCGCATCGGCGCGCGCGATATCTTCGTTTTCAAGCCCTGCGCGTTCTGGGCCGTAAAGGATTGCAACGCGTTTTCCCTCCGCCAAAAGCGCGCGGGTTTTTTCCATGGCCCGTTCTGGGCTGAGCACAGGTTTTGTCAATCCACGCAGCCGCGCCGTTGTGGCAAAAACGTAGTGACAATCCGCGAGCGCCGATGGCAAATCGTCATGTAATGCAGCTTCGTCCAACAAACGCCCCGCCCCAGAGGCCGTGGCCACCGCACGTTCATTTGGCCAGCCATCACGCGGTGCAACCACCCGCATATGATCGAGCCCAAAATTATACATTGCCCGCGCAGCCGATCCGATATTTTCCCCCATTTGCGGGCGCACCAACACAATGGCGGGTTGCGGATCTGTGTTGCGTTTGGCCATCGCTTTGGCGGGGCGTGTGGTCATGGGATTTCCTCATATTTGTTGCCGCCTCATACGCGTTTGCGCATATGAAAACAAGGGGCGTGCAAAGGGCATCCCATCATTTGCAGACCTCGAATATGTAAAAATGCACGCGAAGCGCGACCCGAAAGCTTGCCCCATATGTTCAGGCCCGTTATAGGAGGCCAAACGCCCATACGGCATCAGCCAGAAGGACCATGACATATGACTGAGCTCGAACGCCCACAAATCTATCTTGTGACCCCGTCTGAATTTGACTTGGAAACATTCATTCCGACCCTAAAAACGATCCTCGACAGTCATGAAATTGCCTGTGTGCGCGTGCAAATGGCCACAACGGACGAATCCACCCTTGGGCGTGCGGCAGATGCCATTCGCGAAACATGTCACGCCCGTGACATCGCAGTTGTCATGACCGATCATATCATGCTTGCGCAGCGGCATGGGCTTGATGGGGTTCACTTGGCGGCTGATCCGCGTGGATTACGTGATCTTCGTAAGGAGCTAGGAGCAGATGCCATCATCGGCGCCCATTGTGGCACCTCAAAGCATGACGGCATGAGCGCCGGCGAAGCTGGGGCCGACTATGTTGTCTTTGGGCCAGTTGGCACGTCCAATTTAGGTGACGGCACCCAAGCAGGTCCTGATCTCTTTCGCTGGTGGATTGAGATGATTGAAGTTCCAGTCGTCGCAGAAGGTGCGCTTGATGATGACACCGTCAAATCTATCGCGCCCGTGACGGATTTCTTTGCCATTGGTGATGAAATTTGGACCGCAGAGGACCCAAATGCCCGCCTAGGTGCCCTTATTGCCCTGATGGGATAAGTGTCGTTTAAGAAAAATCGACACTTAAATCGCGTTCAAAGCTCGCTCGAATGGTGGTTTCGCAATGAAGCGCAAGCGCCTTTCGATCCGTGAAATCGGCAACTTTGACAGGCTCATGATAGATGACTTCAACGCGTCCTTGTGGGACAGGTGAAAATATCTTCACAATATGTTCACCAAAACCCATATCCCCCCACCAGCCGTAAAAATGCACCATTTTGCCTTTGGGCGCGTGGTAAATGAGGCTCACGGGTTGAACCCAACACACATCTTTGAGCCCCTCAGAAAAAAGGGCCGCAAATAAGGTTGGTTTGAAGCTCACCACCAAAGTGCCATCGGTTGACGTGCCTTCGGGGAAGAAACACAAACGATGTCCCATTTTCAAGCGACGTTCAAAGAGCACCTCTTGTTCCTTGGCTTTGCGGCGATTGCGTTCGATATAAAGCGTACCAAGTGGCCGCGTCAGCCAGCCAATTAATGGCCAGTTGCGCACTTCGGCCTTGGACGCGAAAAACACGCGAATGCCCGCAAACACAATGAGCACATCTTGCCATGAGACATGATTTGCCACCACAGCCCCCGGATGGGCCATGGGTTTGCCTTGCACATGGTACCCCATGCCGATGAAAAAGAAATGCATGCGGCTCACAAATTGGCCGATATACGGTGTGAAAGGGCGTTTCAAACCAAAGATCATCCATTCAATTCCACGGGCCGGCAAAAACACACACCAGCCAATGAAAATAAACAAAATCAATGTGATGCCGCGAAGTGCTGAGACAACATATCCCCACCACGGGATTATATCTTGTTCGGGGAAAACGGTTCGATTCCACACATGGCCAGGCACAATGGTTTCATGATCACGGTTGCGGCTTTCATTCACATCATTCAGCCCCGTGGTCATGCGCGCCGCCCCTTTGTATAAAGCGAACGCTGCTTTTCCGTAAGCTGTTCTGTATCCATCAAGACGCAGACATCCGTTGTGTTAAATTCATGGTCGATAAACGCCCCATCCCCAACAAACCCGCCCAATCGGAGATAGGCTTTGATCAAACTCGGGAGCGCACGTGCGGCTTCTGAACGTGTGATATCCTCTTTTGGCATCAAGTTCATTTCTGCCGCGTCTTCGCCTTTCGCCACGACGCGTAATTCCTCTGGTGCGAGGTGGTTGTGATAGAGATGTGACAAAGGAAGTTTGAGCGCCGTTACATCGGTTCCATGGAAGCTCGCCACGCCAAAAAGAACCTCAATTCCATGGTCAACCACATAGTCACCAAGCCCGTTCCACAAATAAAACATCGCTGTACCGCCACGATAGTCGGGATGCACACAAGAGCGGCCCAATTCCAACAAACGGCGGCCTGAGGATTTCAATTTGCTGAGATCATATTCATTTTCGGAATAAAACTGCCCGATTTCGGCGGCTTTTTCCCCCCGCAATACGCGGTAAACACCAATCACTTGACCAAGCCCATCCTGCCCATCAGGATCGAGCCGCTTATCCAGCAAAATCAAATGATCGAAATACGGATCAAAGCGGTCTTTTTCCAAGCGCGCATCATGATCCACCAAATCACCGCCACCGCCAAGCTCATCAACGAAGATTTCATACCGCAAACGTTGGGATGCGCGGAGTTCAGCGTCATTTTCGGCCAAGCGAACTTCAAATAAACTTTCGTCAGAACGGCTCATTTATCTCGGTATACCCCAAACTATTAACTGCGTTTTCAAAGGTCTCTCGCCTTCATACACATTATTGAGGCATTCTACGGATTGCCCCTACGCTTTGCAAGTAAACACGCAACGTCAAGCCCTGATCCTTGCGCCAAGTTTCAACCGGTATTACTTGAAATTCACCCCATTGGGCATGGCAAAGACCGCGGGCTCTTGTTATCCTTACTCAAATACGATTTCCAAAGGGATCTCGGATTCCTTAATAACTTGTTTACCTTGTTCGGTGAAATTCACCGTGACGGTACCGTTTATGCTCGATTGCACTTGCCCTATGCCCCAATCCGGCTGGCTTGGGTGGCGCACCCGCATTCCGGGCTGATACAAACTGATTGGATGTGGTGTGTCGATCATTGGGGACCTTTCTATGCAAAATCACGATACAGACTATTTTTCATCGATGCTCGGATCGCGTATCTGTCACGATCTTATAAGCCCCCTCGGCGCAATCGCCAATGGGGTTGAGCTCATGCAGATGAGTGGTGAAAACTTGGGACCAGAAGTGGATCTCATCACTCAAAGTGTTCAACACGCAAATGCCCGCATCCGTTTTTTTCGTATTGCCTTTGGTCAATCCTTAACGGATCAACGCATCGCCTTACAAGAATTGCGCTCCGTCCTCACAGACATCACAGCCACTGGCAAGCAAAGCTATGAATTGACAGGGGATGGTGACACCCACCGTATGGATGCGAAGCTCTTATTTCTAACGCTTCTTTGTTTGGAAACCGGGCTGCCTTGGGGTGGGAAAACCGCAATCACCCACACAAAAGATGGCTGGGATATCACCGCAACAAGCGACCGCCTACAGATCAATCCAACCCTCTGGGCCAATCTCAATCGCACAGATGAATACGAAAACATTAAACCCGCAACACTGCAATTTGCCTTGCTGCCATCTTTGCTCAAAGACACCGGCCGGCGCATTTCCATGCGTCCAACCGATAACGAAATTCACATCACACTCACCTAAAAGAAGCGGCTTTATGCGCGAACTGTGCCGTCGCCTTCAACAAGATATTTAAAACTTGTGAGCTGCTCTGCACCAACAGGGCCCCGCGCGTGCATTTTTCCAGTTGCGATACCAATTTCCGCCCCCATGCCAAATTCACCACCATCGGCAAATTGGGTGGAGGCATTGCGCATCAAAATCGCGCTGTCTACACGGGCAAAAAACTTTGCCGCGGCCGCATCATCTTCGGTCATGATCGCATCTGTATGATTGGAACCAAATTCACCAATATGGGCAATGGCCCCATCAATATCATCAACGATCTTGGCCGCGATAATCATATCGAGGTATTCTTTGCCAAAATCGTCATCACCAGCAACAAGAGATCCTGATAGCCCTGCGCCTGCGCGCACTTCGACACCCGCTTCCATCAGATCATTGATGACCGCCTGCCCTAACGCCACCGCATCTTTGTGAATAAGCAAACATTCCGCCGATCCGCAAATCCCTGTGCGCCGTGTTTTGGCATTCAGCACCACCGCATGGGTTTTTTTCGCATCCGCAGCCGCATCGATATAAACGTGACAGATGCCTTCGAGATGGGCAAAAACAGGAACCCGCGCTTCGCGTTGTACCAAACCGACAAGCCCTTTGCCACCGCGCGGCACGATGACATCAATGTGATCCACCATCGTGAGCATTTCTTGCACCGCGGCACGATCACGCGTCGGGACGAGCTGCACGGCATCGATTGGCAAATCCGCAGCCATTAGCCCTTTTTGCAGCGCTTTGTGAATGGCGCTGGAGCTGTGAAAACTCTCCGATCCACCGCGCAAAATCACAGCATTCCCTGCTTTTAGACAAAGCGCACCAGCATCCGCCGTCACATTTGGGCGGCTTTCATAAATCACGCCGATCACCCCCAAAGGCGTGCGCACGCGTTTGATATGAAGCCCCGTTGGGCGGTCCCATTCCGACAACACAGCCCCCACGGGATCCACCTGACCCGCAACAGCATTGAGCCCGTCAACGATACCTTGGATGCGGGGTTCATCCAGCATCAAACGGTCCATCATCGCATCAGAAAGGCCCTTTGCCCGGCCAAATTCCATATCGTCTTGGTTGGCTTTGATGATCTCTGCGCGCATGTCCCAAACGGCCTTTGCCGCTTCGCGGAGGGCCTTTTCCTTGGCCGCGCTTGTTGCAAATGCCAACACACGGGACGCGGCTTTGGCGCGGTCCCCTAGGTTTTTCATATCGTCTTGAAGTGTCATTCTTTGTCTCGCTACTTTTCTGAATTTGGGCTTTTTTAGGCTACCATATCATCGCGGTGGATCATGGCAGCCCGCCCCGGCGCATTCAAAATGTCAGGAATATCACAGGACTGATGCCCCATAATCAACCGCGCCTCATCCGACGTGTAGGCCATAAGCCCCTGCCCGATCACCTCATCCGTTTCAGATTTGATTTCCACCGGCTCGCCGCGGCCAAAATCACCGATAATCTGCGTCGCGCCCGCAGGAAGGAGAGATTTTCCCGATTTCAGCGCATGAATTGCACCATCGTCAATGATCACGGCCCCTTGGGGCTTCATAGAGCCAATCCAACGTTTGCGTGCCGCTCTTGGGTCCGTGTCCGCCAGAAACCATGTGGCCTTAGCCCCAGTTTCCAACGCGTGTAGCGGTCTAAGCCCACGGCCATCAGCAATCGCCATGGCACAGCCCGCATGGGTTGCCGTTTTGGCGGCCATCAGCTTGGTTTTCATGCCGCCTTTTGATAGGCCAGACACCGGATCACCCGCCATTGCCTCAATTTTTGCTGTAATTTCATGAACATAGGGAATATGTGTGGCATCCGAATTGGTCACAGGGTTCGCCGTATAAAGCCCATCCACATCAGATAATAGAACCAGCTGATCCGCCCCAGATGTCGCAGCAATTTGTGCCGCCAATCGATCATTGTCGCCAAACCGAATTTCATCGGTGGCCACGGTGTCGTTTTCATTCACAATCGGCACCGCCCCTAAGGACAAGAGCGCCTCAAATGTGGCGCGCGAATTTAGGTACCGCCGGCGATTGGCGCTGTCTTCGAGGGTCAACAACACCTGTGCCGTGGTGATATTATGGGGGCCCAATGCCTCTTGATACGCCCGTGCGAGGCGAATTTGGCCAACGGCTGCGGCCGCTTGGGCCTGTTCAAGGGACAACGCCCCCTTTGGTAAGTCCAAAATCTGCCGCCCAAGCGCAATTGAGCCTGACGATACGATGACAACATCCGTGCCTTGTGCTTTGAGCGCGGCCACATCTTCGGCCAAGCAATGTAGCCAGGCAGATTTCAGCCGCCCCGTCGCCGCATCCACAAGCAAGGCCGAGCCGATTTTAACGACAAGGCGTTTGGCGTCCTTTAAGGTTGCCATGATACGTCTTCCTCTTCGGCGGTGCTTTCGCGAAGACGGTTGCTATCAATTTCACTGCGTAACGCGCGTAAAACATCCACCACGCCAGCGCGTGAAACGCCAGACATTTCAAACACCTGACCGACTGCTGCTTTCTTAAGGGCTTTAAATTTTTCCGCCCGTTCATCATCTTCGAGCGCATCCGTTTTATTCAAAACTGTGATCCGTGGTTTGTCAGCAAGCGGTCCGCCATACGCTTCGAGTTCGCCGATGATGGTTTTATAGTCTTCGACCACATCCTCAGATGTGCCATCCACCAGATGGAGCAAAACCGCACAGCGTTCCACATGCCCCAAGAACCGATCGCCAATGCCACGTCCTTCGGATGCGCCTTGGATAAGGCCCGGAATATCCGCTACAACAAATTCTACGTTATCCACCCCGACAACACCCAAATTCGGGTGCAATGTGGTGAATGGATAATCCGCAATTTTTGGCCGCGCATTTGAGGTGACGCTCAAAAACGTGGATTTTCCCGCATTTGGCATGCCCAAAAGCCCAACATCCGCGATGAGCTTCAAACGCAACCAGATCGTGCGCTCAATGCCCTCTTGGCCCGGATTGGCGCGTCGTGGGGCTTGGTTTGTGGAAGATTTAAAGTGCAGATTGCCAAAACCGCCATTGCCACCACGGGCAATCACGTAGCGTTCGCCAATTTCGCTCATGTCTTTGAGAACCGTTTCTTGATCCTCATCCATGACTTGCGTGCCCGCAGGCACCCGAAGCACAACCGTATCGCCATCGGCACCTGTGCGGCCTTGGCCCATGCCCGGCTGGCCGTTTTTGGCAAAGAAGTGTTGTTGATAGCGGAAATCAATGAGCGTGTTGAGGCCTTCGACCACTTCAATCACCACATCGCCCCCACGGCCACCATCGCCGCCATTTGGACCACCATATTCGATGTATTTTTCACGCCGGAAACTCACGCACCCACCGCCGCCTGCGCCAGACCGAATATATACTTTGGCAAGATCAAGGAATTTCATGGTTTCAGGCTTTCATAATTGTGTTGTGTTAGGCGATAATTGATTATTGGCGCAGGCTCAAGCCTCGCGCGGGCTTTGCCCATGCCATTACTGATTTTTTCGAAGCCTGCTTTGTGTAAAACCGCAGTTGAGGCTGGATTATCTTCAAAAACAGACGCATTGAGGAAGGGCATCTTCAGCCTCTCAAATGCCAGATCGAGCACGGGACCCATCATTTCTGTTGCATAGCCCTGCCCCGATTTCCAAGGCGCAATGGCATAGCCAACTTCATCCCGAAGGCTAATACCGACGAACCCAATCAAGCCATCCGCATCATATAACCCCACTTCAAACGGGATTTCGCCAATAAACGGGGTCTGCATGCGTTTCATGACATCTGATTTGGGCCACGGGGATGTGATTGTGCCCGTCATAGGCGCCACATCGGGATGCCCGCCAATGCGCTGCAACATCCGCCAATCGCTTTTCTCAAAATTGCGACATGTCAGGCGGGATGTCTGAAAAAGAATGTCCGCCTGCGCCATTTTAGCCGTCCATTTTCTTAATATAGGTCCATGTGGTCACTTTTGCCGCACGTGCAATTGAGAACGCTTCTGCATCCCCCAAATATTCAAAACCGCATTTTGTCAGCACCCGTGCAGAGCCTGGGTTATCTTGGAAAACGCCAGCGAAAATTGTTTTGTTTTTCAATGGGTTTTCCGCGATTAGGGCTTCTACCGCGCGGGTTGCAATTCCAGAATTCCAGAACGCAGGCGCCACCCACATCCCCAGTTCGGATTGATCACGGTCCATGTTCTTCAGGGAAATAACACCCACGACCTCAGGCAAGCCAGAGGCAGAGCCATCCATAATCCAAATGGCTTCATCCGTACTATTTTCGAGAGCAATCGCACGATCAATAAACGCCTTTGTCACACCAGGAGGTAAAGGATGCGGAATGGAGCTCGTCATTTCGGACACGCGTTTGTCAGATGTATACATCTTCAAAAGGCCACGATCAGAGGACACCACAGGGCGCAACATCACACCAGCAGCATCAATTGCGCCAGATTGTATTATACTATCTTGTTTCATGCCTTTCCTCCTCGAAAAGCAGACCCGAGAGGGCTCCCGTTCCTCATCATCTGGTCTAGGTAATCACTATTATTTGACCTTCAACCCCGCCCTTTGTCCCCACAATCAGAATTGAAAACAAAAAAGGGACCGGCGGTGCCGATCCCTTAAACTTTGTAACCTAAAGGTTTCGGCTTATTCAGCGGCCTCCGCCACTGGGAGAACCGAAATAAAGGTGCGCCCCTTGAGGCCTTTGCGGAAAGTCACTTGACCTTCGCTTGTCGCGAAGAGTGTGTGATCTTTACCCTGGCCTACGCCTTCACCCGGCCACCACTTATTGCCGCGCTGACGCACGATGATGTTGCCTGGGATCACAGCTTGACCGCCAAATTTCTTTACGCCGAGGCGGCGACCTGCGGAGTCGCGACCGTTACGGGACGAACCACCAGCTTTTTTATGTGCCATCTGGGTCTCTCCTTACTTGTCGTCAGCTTTTTTAGCCGCTGCTTTTTTAGCAGGAGCTTTTTTAGCTGCAGGTTTCTTTTCAGCAGCCGCCTTCTTAGGCGCTGCTTTCTTCGCGGCTGGCTTTTTAGCAGCAGGCTTCTTAGCCGCCGCTTTTTTAGCTGGCTTTTCTTCTGCAACTTCTGCAGGAGCAGAGCCCGCGCCAATCGCAGCTTTTACGCCAGATTTGTCAGCGCCTTTTTCCAAAACATCCGTGATGCGCACGAGTGTCAAATATTGACGGTGCCCTTTGGTACGTTTGGAAGAGTGCTTACGACGGCGTTTCACAAAGTGAATGAGCTTTTCGCCACGGATCTGGTCGATCACTTCAGCTTGAACGCCTGCGCCTTCAACCAAAGGTGCGCCCACTTTGGAGCCAACCATCAAAATATCGTTAAACTGGATTGTTTCACCAGCTGCGGCGGCCAATTTTTCAAGCTTGAGCACATCGCCCGCTTGAACTTTGTATTGCTTGCCACCGGTTTTCATAACCGCAAACATCGCGTTATCCTTTATATTCCGCGTCATTCGGTCCTTTGGGATGCGTTCGGATTAAAAATCCTATTCATCTTCAAGCGTTTACGGGGAAACCCCACCTAAAACAGCGCGCCTCATAGCGAAGCGTTATTAAAACGTAAAACCGCGTGCAAGGGAATCCTGCACGCAGCTATGGGAGGCTTATGATCAGACACACCTTTATTGTCAAGCACTTCTCCCTTAATCAAAGCCTGCAAAAAACGGCCCAAAGTAAAAAAGGGACCTGACACCCCCTTAAAACCCTGTTACCGAAGGGCACGTTATTTAAAAGGAATGCAGACATGAAATCGCTTTTGACAACAACAGCTTTTTTAATTGCAGGCAGCTTCGCAGCGCCTGTTTTTGCACAAAGCACCGACACCACCACAGCCCCTGCACCTACGGCGACCGAAGCCACAAGCGAGGCCCCAAAAACAGAACCTGCCGCACAAGCGGATGAAGCCGCCACACCTGCGGCCCCTGCAACACCTAAAATCGGCGACGCGTATATCCGCCAGGTCAATGGGGCATGGGAAGTGCGCTGCATCAAAGGTGAAGATGTCGCAACAGAAGAATGTCAAATTTTCCAAGCCATTAAAGATAATACAGGTCAGCCTCTCGCAGAGGTGACACTGTTTAAGCTCCCTGAAAACGGGAAAGCGGTTGCAGGTGGCACATCGATTGTTCCGCTTGAGACGCTGCTCACTGCAAACTTGTCGCTTCGCATTGATAAGGCGAAACCCAAAGGCTACCCGTTCTCTTGGTGTTCGCCAACGGGCTGTGTATCGCGCATGGGCTTTACGGCTGCAGACATCAAAGCCTTTAAAGCAGGCAAAGAGGCCTTCATCACGGTTGTGCCGGCTGTTGCGCCCGACAAAACTGTGACGGGTACGTTTTCTCTTAAGGGGTTCACAGCAAGCTATGACGCATTGAATGCGCCTAAAGGCCTTGAAGTAAAAAACTAAAGCTAACGCAAAAAATCCTAAAAACGCCTCCATATTGGGGGCGTTTTTTGGTTATGGGGCTTTTTTAAGGGCCAAAACCGCGTTTAAGCCCCCAAAGGCAAAGGCATTTGAAATGACCGCATCGACTTTGACCTCGCGGGCTTCATTCGGCACAACATCAAGCGCACATTCTGGATCGGGTTCTTCATAGCCAATTGTTGGCGCGATAACGCCGTCGCGTAGGGCCATGATGCAGGCCAGCAATTCAACGGCCCCCGTGCCGCCAATTAAATGTCCATGCATCGATTTTGTCGACGAGATCATCAACTGATCAGCATGCGCACCAAAGGCTTGGGCCACCGCTGCGCATTCAGTTTTATCATTGGCCGCCGTGCCCGTGCCATGGGCATTTACATAGGCCACATCCTCTGGATTAAGCCCCGCATCCCGAAGGGCGCCAGAAATGGCACGCGCCGCACCTTGTTGGCTTGGCATGACAATATCAGACGCATCCGAGGTCATGGAGAACCCAACAACTTCGGCCAAAATTTCCGCGCCACGCGCCTTGGCATGCGCGTAATCCTCAAACACGAAAACGCCTGCGCCTTCGCCTTGAACCATGCCATTTCGATTGGCGGAAAACGGGCGGCATGCATCCTTAGACATCACTCTAAGGCCTTCCCATGCTTTCACGCCGCCAAAACACAGCATCGATTCTGATCCACCCGTGACCATCACATCGGCAAGCCCGGCGCGAATAAACTGAAACGCCTGCCCCATCGCGTGATTGGAGGAGGCGCAGGCCGTCGCGACCGTGAAACTCGGCCCTTTGAGGTTATGTTGCATGGACACATGGCTCGCGGCCGCGTTGTTCATAAGTTTAGGCACCACAAAAGGATGTACGCGGTTTTTGCCATCCTCATAAACCGTGCGGTAATTTTCATCCCACGTGTTCACGCCGCCGCCCGCCGTGCCCAAAATCACACCAGAGCGTTGAGACAGCTCCGCGTGAAATTCAAGGCCCGCTTCTTCTATGGCTTGATTGGCGGCGATCAGCGTAAATTGCGTAAACCGATCATACAGAAGGTTTTGCTGTCGGTTAAATTGGCGTTCTGGTTCATAACCACGAACCTGCCCCCCGATTTTGATCGACAACCGATCCACATCGCGAAATTCGAGCGGCCCAATCCCACATTTTCCAGCCTTAAACGCATCTAAGGTCTGACCAACAGTAAAGCCAAGCGCGTTTACCGTTCCTTGGCCCGTGATGACAACGCGCCTCATGAGCGCGCAACGAGGCTTTCAACCGCCGTCACGATGGCCGCCACGGAAGAGATATCAAATTCGTTTGCGGTCGGATCATTGGCGTTAAACGGCACTTCGATGTCGAAGGCTTCTTCGATGGCAAAGATGCTTTCAACCAGACCAAGACTGTCGATGCCAAGATCTTCTAGCGTTTGATCCGGGGAAAGTTCACTTACATCAACAAGCGCCTGTTCCGCTATGATTTTAAATACTTTTTCTTGAACTGTTTGTGACATTTTTCGGGGCCTCCAACTCAAAACCAATGGATTCGGGTTAATTTTGCCCCTTATCGGTCAGTTTTGAAACAGTTTCATGAAGATCGGCCACTTTCTTAATCAAACGCGGCAACCGACGTAACGATTTTTGCATCTCAACATGGCTGTCCATTTTGACCGCAGGTGATCCCAAAAGGACACGGCCCTTGGGCGCATTGGTGAAGATTTTTGTAGCACCACCTGCAACCACATCATCCCCGACAAAAATATTATCAGACACCCCACATTGACCACCCATCACCACACGATTTCCGATTTTGGATGAGCCTGCGATGCCAACTTGGCCGCAAAGTAGACAATCTTCGCCGACCTGCACATTATGACCAATATGCACCATATTATCGAGCTTGGTCCCGCGCCCAATCACAGTCGCCCGAATGGTGCCGCGATCAATGGCCACATTGGCCCCGATTTCCACATCATCCCCGATATCAACAGTTCCTAAACTGTGGATACGGGTCCAGCTTTGTTCTGTGATTTCACCTTGATTTCCAAGGCTTTCGCGGGCTTTTTCCACCCCTGATTTTTCGGGTGTGACAAAAGAAAACCCATCAGATCCGATCACGGCACCCGGTTGAATAAACACCCGCGCCCCGATGCGCACCCGCGCGCCAATGCGCGCCCCTGAATGGATCACCGCATCCGCACCAATTTGTGCGCCTTCTGCGATCGTCACCTGTGGCGCAATCACCGCGTTTTCCCCAAGCGCAACATCGCGCCCAACAATGACATACGGGCCAATGGCCGCCCCTGCCCCAATCTGAGCCGTGTCATGGATAATCGCGGTTGAATGGATGCCTGTTTCAACCTCAGGTCCTGGATCGAGCATGGTCGTCAAACCCGACATCGCATAGCGCGCCCGTCCAACAAAGATCGCCGCCCTAAGCCCCAAGGCGCGCCAATCGGCGCCTTCCCACAAAATGGCAACCTGTGCCTGCCCCTCAGAGAAGCCATCCGCATATTTGGGATCCATCGCCAGCGCGACATCGCCAGCTTTCGCCATATGCGGCTCTGCGGCGCCTGTCACTTCAAGCGTTACGTCACCCTCAGCGTTTCCGCCAAGGGCCTTTGCAATCTGTGCGACTGTAAATGTCATCGCCTATCCTAGAGCTCGTTACTGTTGGGAGTAACTTAACTCCCGACAGAGCGCAGCACCACCCCAGCTTTGGTCAAAGCACGCAAAATCTTTGCGTCACGGCCATAAACGTCGCGACGGAAGTTTACGGGGCCCTTTGGTTGGGTGAATGCCGTCCGGTAAATCAAATGCACAGGCACCGGTTTTTCGAGTTGAACAACGGTTTCTTTACCCGTTTTCAAACGCGCTTTGAAGAACTCTTCTGGGTTGCGTGTTTGTTTTTTAAGAAGCGCATAGGCAAAATCAAACGGATCACCGAGGCGAATACACCCATGGCTAAAGGCACGGCTTTCGCGGTTAAAGAGGTTCTTTGACGGCGTGTCATGCAAATAAATATTGTAGGGGTTCGGGAAAATAAATTTCACAAGCCCCAATGCATTCCGCCGTGAGGGTGGCTGTTTGATATTAAACGGGAACGAGCGTTCGGTAAATTGTGTGAAATCTACGGCACTGCGGTTCACCGTGCGACCGCGCGAATCCACCAATTTCAAATGGGAAACCGCATTTGGGTTCCGCTTTAGCATTGGAAGATATTCTTTGGTCGCGATTGAGCGCGGCACATTCCATGTTGGGTTGATCACCATGTGTTCCATCACATCAGAAAACTCAGGCGAACGTTGATCCTTCACATTTTTACCAATCACAGATCGCGTTACAAATGTGGTTGAGCCATTGTCAATAATACGGGCCGTGAAATCGGTGAGGTTAACCAACACATGGCGTTTGCCACGTTCACGGTTCATCCACCGTTCACGTTCCATCGCGACCATGATTTGCTCAAGGCGTTTTTGAACGCTTGTATTGATATCCGCGATGGTGCCTTTGCCGGCCACGCCATCAGGGTTGCGGCCATGGGCGATTTGGAATTGCTGCACGGCTTTTTGGATATTGGCATCATAGGTTTGCGTGTTTGAACGCCGCAGATAGCCCATTGAAATCAAGCGGTTACGAAGGGCCACAACCGCGGGCCCTGATTGACCTGGTTTGAGGGATTTAGCAGGCACTTTTGCGCCCCAGCCCCCACGTCCGAGCTGCTTTTCATACTTCAATTTCGCCTTCATCAATCGCGTATATTCGGGCGTTTTTGGCGGCAGTTTACGCAGCCATCCGCCTGGTGATGATTTTGAAAATGCTGTCAACGTATCCGCAGCCCCCCAACGGGTGATTACACGTTTAATATCCCCATCAACTTTTGAGGGGATCAAAACACCGTTACGAATATTGGATACATATTGCAAAAAGGCTTTGGAAAACTGAACTTCAACTTTACCATTCTTGCTTTCTGTTTTATTTATTTTGCTAAAT
>JBMYYE010000033.1:0-21155 GCA_049609065.1 Halocynthiibacter sp. | reverse complement strand
CATAACAAAACTGATATAGAAATCCTGCCAAATCATGTCCTTAAAGCCCGAAGCAAACACGGTGAGTTGATGGATCTAAGGGCGCGAAATCTGGTTGGCATGCTTGGTATAAACCACCCCCAATTTGCTGGCTTTATCGAACTTTATCAAATATATACGAATAATAATGAGTTGGTTTTCGCGGGCGGGATTGCGGCAGAAACAGCCGCGCTTTTACCGATGCATCCCTCTGTGCAACCAACAAATGTTTTTACCTTCCCGCAAAGCGAAGGCAGCTCTAAAAACAAAGATCTCGCACGGGTGGCCAAAGCGCTAACAACAAAGCGTCTTATAGCAGAATAACACGGAAAATTGCACCTGCCGCCTTGGTGATTATCGTTGCCCTTGCAGTTGAAGATCAGTATAGAGCTTGCAACTCCAAACGAGCGGAAATCCCCATGAGTTTACCTCCTGAAATTGCGCGACGGCGCACTTTTGCAATTATTTCGCACCCCGATGCGGGTAAAACCACCCTAACGGAAAAATTCCTTCTTTATGGTGGCGCGATCCAAATGGCGGGCCAAGTACGCGCAAAAGGCGAAGCACGTCGCACCCGTTCCGACTTCATGAAAATGGAACAAGATCGCGGCATTTCTGTTTCCGCCTCTGCCATGTCTTTTGATTTTGAACATTACCGCTTCAACCTTGTGGACACGCCAGGTCACTCCGACTTTTCCGAAGACACCTACCGCACGCTCACCGCTGTTGATGCGGCTGTTATGGTCATCGATGGCGCCAAAGGTGTGGAAAGCCAGACACAAAAGCTCTTCGAGGTTTGCCGTCTGCGGGACCTTCCGATCCTGACCTTTTGTAACAAAATGGACCGCGAAAGCCGCGATACATTTGATATTATTGACGAAATTCAAGAAAATCTTGCAATTGATGTCACCCCTGCGTCATGGCCGATTGGGGTCGGACGCGATTTTATCGGTTGCTATGACATGCTACGGGACCGGCTTGAACTGATGGATCGCGCGGACCGCAACAAGATCGCCGAAAGCATCGAAATTAACGGGCTTGAGGATCCAAAACTTGCCGAACACGTGCCAGCGCATCTATTGGAAAAGTTCTTGGAAGAGGTCGAAATGGCGCGTGAGCTTCTCCCACCACTTGATCCAAAGGCGCTCCTTGAAGGAACGCTCACTCCGATTTGGTTTGGCTCTGCGATCAACTCATTTGGCGTTAAGGAATTGATGGACGGGATCGCCAATTACGGCCCCGAACCCCAGCCACAGGCCGCATCCCCACGCGAAGTTCTCCCGGATGAGAAAAAAGTCACAGGCTTTGTTTTCAAGGTACAAGCAAATATGGACGCGAAACACCGTGACCGCGTGGCGTTCTTGCGCTTGGCTTCTGGGCATTTCAAACGGGGCATGAAGCTCACCCATGTGCGGTCAAAGAAAACAATGGCGATTTCAAACCCTGTTTTGTTTTTGGCTGCGGATCGTGAACTGGCCGAAGAAGCGTGGGCCGGCGATATCATCGGCATCCCAAACCATGGACAATTGCGCATCGGCGACACGTTGACCGAAGGCGAAATGATCCGCGCGACAGGCATCCCAAGCTTCGCGCCCGAGCTGTTGCAAGGCGTGCGCGCGGGTGACCCGATGAAGGCCAAGCACCTCGAAAAGGCATTGATGCAATTTGCCGAAGAAGGCGCGGCAAAAGTGTTTAAACCGATGATTGGCTCTGGCTTTATTGTCGGGGTCGTGGGGGCCTTACAATTTGAAGTTCTGGCCTCTCGTATTGAGCTGGAATACGGCCTCCCTGTGCGGTTCGAACAATCACAGTTCACCTCCGCACGGTGGGTTCAGGGCGACAAAACCGCTGTGGAAAAATTTGCCGACCTCAACAAACAACATATGGCCACCGATAATGATGGCGACATGGTGTATTTAACGCGGCTACAATGGGATATTGACCGTGTTGAGCGGGATCATCCTGACCTGGGGCTGTCTGCGACAAAGGAAATGCTAAACTGATGTCTGATACCCGTCTCCAAGTTGTATATTGCACCGATGAAGGCTACGCCGAGCCGTCCTTAACCTCTGCATTTTCCCTTTTGGAAAAGGCGAGTTGTGGCATTGATTTAACCATCATGGCGCCTGAAAGCAGCCCAATCGACTGGTCGCGGTTTGAACGCATGGTTGCGGGGTTTCCCAATGCAACCTTTACAAAATGTTTGGTCCCCGCGGATCGGCTTGCGGCCATAAAAACAAGCGTTCCGCATATTTCACCTGCAACATTCCTTCGACTTTTGCTTCCTGAATTCATGTCAGGGCGCGTGCTTTACCTTGATGGGGATACAGGCGTCATGGGTGATGTTGCGCCGCTTGCCTCATTAGATATGGGCCACAACCATGTCGCGGCGGTCATGGACGCCGTTCTCGATCGCTACATGGCCTATGTTGATGCGAATGCAACGCGCAAAGACAAACGTTGGCATCGCTATCGTGACTTTCTCGCGCTAAAGCGTAGCGAGATTCAATCAGAGGATCTCTCTCATTACTTTAATGCAGGCGTGATTTTTATTGATCTCGACAAAATCAAAGCGGATCCCGATATCTGTGCCAAATTTGGGGATGTCAAAAGCGCCGCCAGCTTGCACTACATGGATCAAGATTGGCTCAATCGCATTTTTGCCAAGAGCACCTATCTTTTGCCTCCGAACTGGAACCTCTTTGCGAAGGTGGATCGCCTCATTGTCCCCCCGATGCCAAATGACCGCCGCGCGCCCTATTTGGCGGCAAAGAAAGACCCGATCATCATCCACTTCATTGGCCCACATAAGCCATGGAAACCGTGGCGGCTGTCCCAATTTTTAACAGGGTTTGGATTTGTTCGGCACTATAAAGCCACACAAAAGCGACTAACCGACCACCTTGGCAAACAAAATAGTTGATTTGGGGGGGTATTCTTGACCCGAAGCCCTTAATCCGCTAGGTCCCTTTGCATCACCATTCGGGTGGAATCTCTGACGCAGGGACGCGAGAGAAAATGCGTCCCCTACATACCGTCGCCCAAATGGCGACCTTAGGACGTAATGACAAAATTTACCGATTTGAATCTCAACCGTAAAGTGTTGAAAGCAATTGAATCTGCGGGTTATGAAACCCCAACCCCAATCCAAGCAGGCGCGATCCCTCCGGCCCTAGAAGGCCGCGATGTTTTAGGCATTGCGCAAACTGGGACAGGGAAAACCGCATCCTTCACATTGCCCATGATTTCTATGCTGGCCCGTGGCCGCGCACGTGCGCGTATGCCACGGTCACTTGTTTTGGCCCCGACGCGCGAATTGGCCGCACAGGTTGCTGAAAACTTTGACGTTTATGCCCAACATACGAAGCTGACCAAAGCCCTTCTCATTGGTGGGGTAAGCTTCAAAGAGCAAGACGCACTTATCGATCGCGGCGTTGATGTTCTCATTGCCACACCTGGTCGCCTTTTGGACCATTTCGAACGTGGCAAATTGATCCTCTCTGATGTAAAAATCATGGTTGTCGACGAAGCGGACCGGATGCTTGATATGGGATTTATCCCTGATATTGAACGTATTTTTGGCCTCACGCCATTCACCCGCCAGACCCTTTTCTTTAGTGCCACAATGGCCCCTGAAATCGAGCGTATCACAAACACGTTCCTTTCAAATCCAGAGAAAATCGAAGTCGCGCGCGCGGCAACGACATCTGAAAATATCAAACAAGGCGTGGTTCTTTACACCCCAACACGTCGTGATCGTGCCGCCAAAGAAAAACGAGATCTGCTTCGGGCGCTTATTGCGCAAGAAGGCGATGCCTGCACCAATGCGATCGTCTTTTGCAATCGCAAAATTGATGTGGATATTGTGGCAAAATCCCTTGCAAAACATGGGCATAATGCGGCTCCTATCCATGGGGATCTGGATCAAAACAAACGTATGGAAGTTCTCCATGGGTTCCGCGATGGCAATATCCAAATCTTGGTCGCCTCCGATGTGGCCGCCCGTGGTTTGGACATTCCAAATGTAAGCCATGTGTTCAACTATGACGTGCCAAGCCACGCCGAAGACTATGTGCACCGCATTGGCCGCACCGGCCGCGCCGGTCGCAGTGGGAAAGCCTTTATGATTTCCGTTCCTGCGGATCAAAAGAACTTCGCCGCCATTGAAGCTTTGGTTGAAATCGAAATCCCACGCGTCGAAAGCCCCTATACACCTGAGCCGCCACGCGCACGCCGTGGAAAATCAGATGACGCCAAAGACGACAAGCCAAATACACGTCGTCGTGGGCGTCGCAAGACAGAAGAGCCAAACGCCGCAGAGGTTACAAAAGCTCCAAAGCAAGCTGAAAGCGCAACGCAAGAGCCCCGCACTGAACGCGGACGCACCGAAGACGCGGCCAAGGGCAATCGCTCTGGCAATGCCAACACTCGCCGTGGGCGCGGACGTGGACGTCGCGATGACCATTCTGATAGCCCAATTGGCCTTGGGGAACATCTCCCTGGGTTTATCGCGATGAGCTTTGAGGAACGCCGTGAAGCCTTCCCTAGACCACAAGCCGTGAAGGCTGAGATCTCCGAGCCAGAAGGTGATGCCACGGCTGAGGTCACGGAAACGCCAAAACCGAAACGCACGCGCAAACCACGAGCCAAAAAGGTTGAGGACGCACCGGTTTCAGAGCAAGAGCAGATCACGTCAGAGACTGAGAGTGTTGAAGAAACGAAGGCACAGCCCGAAGTTGCAGAAAAGCCAAAGCGCAAACGGGCACCACGCAAGAAAAAAGTGGACGCTGAGGCCGCATCAGACGATGCGGTGGATACATCTGACACCCCAGAAGAGGTGAAAGAAGAAAAGCCCAAACGCAAACGCGCCCCGCGTAAGAAAGTGGTCAAAGACGAGGCACCAGCCCCAAGTGAAGCCCCTGACACACAAGACGCATCAGACACCGAATAAAGAAAACCCCGCTTAACGCGGGGTTTTTTATGGCCTTAGCTTAGTCGTGAAATCGTTATACTGACTTCAGGCTTTTTGCCGATCTCATCCCGAAATACCTTCCGCGTGATGCGCTTTAGTTCCTCTTCCAAAACCGCGTCATCCCGTAGTGTTTTGGGTTTTGCGCGCATCAAGAATTGATTGAGGTCTTCTTCTGCGATTTCAATCACAGAGGCATTGGATTTGCCGACTTCAGCCAAACCTTTAGCTTCAACCCAAGGTTCGCCAAGCGGTTCATCTTCTTCGTCCAAGATTACCGACACGGTGACGATCCCGTTTAGGGCAAGGCGAATACGGTCGCGAATAATTCCATCAAACGCGCCAAATTTTACGGACCCATCCAAATAAGTTCGCCCCGTTTCGATGAATTCAACCGCTTCGGGTGCCGCACCTGTGATATCGAGCATCGTACCATTCACCGCGATCACAGAACCGCGGCCTTTGTTCATTGCCATGCGCGCTTGTTGGCGCAAGTGGCGGTATTCCCCATGCATCGGGATGACCATTTCAGGATCCATCAAGTCATGCACGCGCTGAATATCGGGGCCGTTTGCGTGCCCAGACACGTGGTATAACCCATCATGATCATCAACCACATCCACACCCATTTCCGCATAAGCATTCATGATGCGAATGACACCGCGTTCATTGCCGGGAATGGTTTTTGAGGAAAAGAGGAACATATCGCCCTCTTTCATACTAAGACCAAGGTATTTACCGCGTGACAATTGGGCAGAGGCCGCACGGCGTTCGCCTTGGGACCCTGTCACAATCAACATCAAGTTTTCGCGGGGAATATCTGCGGCTTCTTCGGCGCTAATCGTTTTGGGGAATTTGGTAATCACACCAGATTCCAACCCTGCTGCCATCATACGGCGCATCGAACGGCCCAAAAGGCACACGGAACGACCCGCGGCTTCGCCAGCCTCGGCCAAGCTTTGAAGGCGCGCAACATTTGACGCAAAGGTTGTGGCCACAACCATGCCGGGGGCCCCTTTGACCAAGTCCGTAATCGGTGTTTTCACTTCGGATTCGGAACGTCCATCTTTGGTTGAAAAGACATTCGTAGAATCACAAACCAACGCTTTCACGCCAGGTTTCGCGATTTCCGCCCAAAGCTCAGGATCAAACGGATCCCCAATCACAGGGTTTTCATCCAGCTTAAAGTCACCTGTATGCACAACCCGCCCTGCAGGCGTATCAATGACGAGGCCTGAACTTTCAGGAATGGAATGCGACACAGGCATGAAAGACACCGTCAATGGCCCTGCTTTTACCGTTTCCGGATGGGCGTTGACGATGCGCACCTCTTCTTCTGGCTGACCTTGATCCGCCATTTTGTGACGCGCGTGGTTCGCCGTAAACGGGCGTGCGTAAATCGGCGCGCCGAGATCGCGCCAGAGGTGCCCAACGGCCCCCACGTGGTCTTCGTGCGCGTGCGTGATAAAGATCGCTTCAAGACGATTTTTGTTGTCCTTTAACCATGAGATATCCGGCATGATGAGGTCCACACCCGGTGTTCCATCCATGTCTGGAAATGTCACACCAAGATCAACGAGGATCAGGCGCTCTTTGCCCTTTGGGCCGTAGCCATATACATAAGCATTCATGCCGATCTCACCGGCGCCTCCCAACGGGAGGTAAATTAGGCGTTCCGCCATTTAGGTATTTCCTTGTTCGATATTATAATCGTAAATAATTTGAAGGCCATGCACCGTCAGATCGTCTTCGAAGACGTCAAAAACCGCATGCCCTTGTTGAAAGAGCGGCGCGAGCCCCCCTGTTGACACAACCTTCATGTCGCGTCCAAATTCTTTTTTAATTTGTTGATTGATCCCATTGATCAATCCCACATAACCCCAAAACACGCCCGCTTGCATACAGGCCACCGTATTTTTCCCAATCACATGATCGGGCTTGGTCACATCCACATGTGGGAGCGCCGCGGCCGCTTCGTGAAGGGCACGAAGTGATAGGTTCACCCCAGGGGCAATCACGCCACCGATATAGGCCCCATCGTAATCCACAACATCAAATGTCGTGGCCGTGCCAAAATCAACAACGATCAAATCCCCCCCATGGAGGTCAAAACCAGACACCGTATTCACCAATCGATCTGGCCCAACGGCGGTGCCTTCATCCACGCGCACATCAATCGGAAGCAAACAATCAGGCCGTCCCACCACATAGGGGCGACAGCCAAAATAGCGATCAGCAAAAACACGCAGGTTAAACACCACACGTGGAACTGTAGATGAAATAATGACGCCTGTGATTTCCGCCTCAATTTCGTGATGCTTAAGAAGGGTCGTATACCAGACAAAATACTGATCCGCCGTGCGCGTATGATCTGTCGATGTCCGCAGGGTGCAGATGAATTTTTCCCCATTCCAAATGGAAAAAACGGTATTGGTGTTTCCGCAGTCAATGGTCAGTAGCATATCGCACCTTTCCTAGAAAAAGACATCCGCAGCAGGGATGATGTGACGCTGTCCCGCTGCTTCTAATACAAGATTGCCCTGCGCGTCCACCGTTTCAAAACGGCCAACCATTTCATCCCGCATTGTGCGGGCTGTAATGGTTTCGCCAATTTTGGCCGCGCGTGCGATCCAAGCGCTGCGAATGGCATCAAACCCGTAGGTGGTGAATTGCGCCTCATAGCGGGCATAATTCGGCGCGAGGTGATCGAGGAACTCCTCTGCGCTCACAACGATCCCTGTATCCCCTTCAAGGCTCGCAGGTGGATGTGCGGTCGCTTCGAGGGCTTGTGCATTGGGCGTTTCACGCAAGTTCACCCCAATGCCAATGCAAAAATGTGAAATGGACGTCCCCTGCCCCGCACTTTCGAGCAAAATTCCCGCAATTTTCCCACCGTTTAACAGCACATCATTGGGCCACTTTAACGCAAGCCCATCCGCGCGGCCGCGCAAATCAACAAGCGTATCATAAAGCGCAAGTGATGCGACAAACGAACGAAGAGAAATTTGATCCGGACTTTCGGTTGGGCGCATCACCAAGCTGCCCGCGAAATTCCCCTTGGGATCAGCCCATGCACGGCCGCGACGCCCGCGACCTTGGGTTTGCTTTTTTGCAACGATCCATGTGGGACCAGAAAGGCTGCTCGAAATACGAGCAGCCTCTGCGTTGGTGCTATCCACCTCATCCAGTAGGATGCGCCCCACACCTTGGGGCCAGTGTGTGTTATTTGACAAGAGATTCAGCAGCTGAAAGCGCAATCACATCCACACCAAACATGTTGATGACCCCAAGCAACATAAGGGCAGCTGATCCCATCAAAAACACCCATTGTACGGATGATTTTGGTGTGTCGAGCCCATCTGTTTCCTTGCCGAAATAGACGAAATACACGATGCGAAGATAGTAGTAAGCGCCGATAACAGAGGCAATCACACCTGCAATCGCAAGCCATGTCATGCCAGAATTCACCGCAGCCTGAAGCACCGCCAATTTACCAAAGAAGCCAAGCATTGGCGGAATGCCAGCCAAGCTGAACATCAACACCAAAATGGCCAAAGCACGAAGCGGCTCTGATTTGGAGTAATCATTGAGGGATGCGATATCTGTAACCGGTTTTCCGTCTTTTTCCATCGACAAGATGAAGGCAAAGGTGCCGATATTCATGGTCACGTAGATCGCCATATAGATCAGCATTGCTTGCACGCCTGCCGCATCGCCCGCAGCCAAGCCCATAAGCGCAAAGCCCATATGTGCGATGGAGGAATAGGCCATCAAACGTTTGATATCGGTTTGGCCGATGGCCGCAACCGCGCCCAAGAACATGGACAGCAAGGATAGGAACGCCACAACTTGGGACCAATCGGCAACTGCGCCACCAAATGCATCATGCACAACCCGTGCAAAAAGCCCCATCGCCGCGACTTTCGGCGCTGTTGCGAAAAACGCGGTCACAGGTGTTGGGGAGCCTTCGTAAACATCAGGCGTCCACATGTGAAACGGCACAGCAGATACTTTAAACGCCATGCCGATCAACATGAAGGTCATCCCAAAGAGAAGCCCCATGGGAAGGTGGCCATCATGGGCGTTTTCGATAATACCTGAGAACACAGTCGTCCCAGAATAGCCGTAAACCAAGCTTGACCCGTAAAGGAGAATACCAGAGCTCAGCGCGCCAAGTACAAAATATTTGAGGCCCGCTTCTGTTGAACGTACGCTATCGCGGCGCAAAGACGCCACCACATAAAGCGCCAAAGATTGGAGTTCCAACCCCATGTAAAGCGCAATCAAATCGCCAGCAGACACCATGAGCATCATGCCGATCACAGACAGTGTCACCAAAACAGGGTATTCAAAATGCAAGAACTTTTGGCGTGTCATGAAATTTTGGCTCAAGAGCAAAACCGCAGCGGCGGACAAAAGGATCGTCACTTTGGCAAAGCGGGCAAACCCGTCTGAAACGTAAGAGCCGTTGAAGGCCGTTTCTGCGCCATCTGGCCCAAGCCCGATCCACGCCGCAACGACGACAAACACGCCCGCAGTCACCCAAAGGAGGGGTCCTGCGAGTTTGTCTTTGGTTGAATACACCGCAAAAAGCAGAGCGGCCATCGCATAGACTGCTAGCGCAATCTCTGGAAGAACGAGTGAAATATCAGAGGAGATCATCGTATATATCCTTAGTGTGTTGTGGCTGTAGCTGTGTGCGCTACATCCGCTGAGGCCGCGATGGCAGCGTGGTAGTTGGTGAGGAGCGCTTCAACAGAAGGCCCGATCATGTCGAGAACGAGGCTTGGGTAGACACCCAAAAGAATGGTCATGATCACAAGTGGGGCCATGATGAATTTCTCAAGCGCCGTCATATCGGTGATGGTTTTGAGGCTCTCTTTGATGAGATCCCCCATCACCACACGGCGATAAAGCCAAAGCGCATAAGCCGCTGAGAAAATCACGCCAGTTGTCGCAATTGCCGCCACCCAAGTGTTGGCTTTAAACGCGCCCATCAATGTGAGGAATTCACCGACAAATCCTGATGTCCCCGGAAGACCAACATTGGCCATTGTGAAGAACATAAAGATCAACGCATAGGCCGGCATCCGGTTCACAAGGCCGCCATAAGCGTCAATATCACGTGTGTGCATACGGTCGTAGATCACCCCAACACTCAAGAAGAGCGCGCCGGAAATAAACCCGTGGGAAATCATTTGGAAGATCGCACCATCGACACCTTGTTGGTTCAGCGAAAAGATCCCCATCGTCACGTAGCCCATATGGGCCACAGATGAATACGCGATAAGTTTTTTCATGTCGTCTTGCACAAGTGCCACGAGCGACGTGTAAACAATCGCGATTGCAGACATCCACAAGATGAAATCCGCCATGACTTCGGTGCCGACTGGGAACATCGGAAGCGAGAACCGTAAGAAGCCATAGCCCCCCATTTTCAACAAGATCGCCGCCAAAATTACGGAGCCTGCTGTTGGTGCCTGAACGTGCGCATCAGGCAACCAGGTATGAACAGGCCACATCGGCATTTTCACGGCAAAGCTCGCGAAGAAGGCAAGGAACATAAGCGTTTGAACACCGCCCACAACTTGCCAACCCGCAATTGAAAGCGTTTCAGATGCGAAGGTGAAGTTCAAAAGCGTTGGGATATCCGTTGTTTTCGCCGCCATATACATTGCGATCATCGCCACAAGCATAAGGACCGAACCCAAAAGCGTGTAGAGGAAGAACTTAAACGATGCATAGATGCGGTTCGCTCCGCCCCAGATCCCGATCACGAGAAACATAGGGATAAGGCCTGCTTCAAAGAAGACATAGAAGAGCATCAAATCAAGCGCACAGAACACGCCCAACATCAGTGTTTCGAGCACCAAGAACGCGATCATATAATCTTTGACGCGTTTTTCGACGCTCCAACAAGATGCAATCACCAATGGCATAAGGAATGTTGTCAGCATCACGAAAAGAACGCTGATCCCATCGACACCCATTTTATATTTGAGCCCCATAAGCCAGTTGTATTCTTCAACAAGCTGGAACTCCGTATTAGAGGCGTCGAACTCCACCAAAATGAAGAGTGACAAAAGGAAGGTTGCAGCAGTCGCTACAAGTGCCAACCATTTGGCGTTGCGTTGCGCCGTTTCATCATTCCCACGCATGAAAAGCGCAAGGATTAACGCCGCAACAGCCGGCAGGAAGGTTACAATTGAAAGTAGATTTTCCATGATCAGTGTGCCCCTCCGCTGATCGTCATCCATGTAATCAGCACAACAATGCCGATCACCATGGCAAAGGCATAGTGAAAGAGATAGCCAGATTGCATACGGCCAGCAAGTCGTGTGAAGAACGGAACAATGCCCATCGCCACACCATTGATGGTCCCGTCAATCACGTTGCCATCGCCGCGTTTCCACAAGAAACGCCCAATGGCTTTGGCGGATCTGATGAATACAAAATCGTAAATTTCATCAAAATACCATTTATTGAGCAAGAATTTATAAAGCGGTGCTTGAGACGTCGCCAAACGTTTTGGCAGGCTTGGGTTCCAGATATAGAACCACATGGCCAAAACAAAGCCCAATACCATCGCGATAAACGGGGATACTTTTACCCATTTTGGTGCGTGGTGCGCGTTGTCCATCACGTGATTGTCTGGCCCCATAAAGATCGCACCTTTAGGTGCATGACCTTCAGCCATTCCATGATCATCGCCGTGACCATCCGTTGTGGCATGTGCATCAGGTTTTGCATGACCATCATCGGCATGTGCCGCATGGCTATCCGTTGCTGCTGCAACCGCGCCCAATGACAAGGCCGCGTGATGTTCGCCTTCGATACCGAAGAATGCGTTCACCTCATCATGATCGCCAAAGAATGGACCGACCCAGATCATACCTGCGAAAATCGCACCCAGTGCCAAAACACCCAATGGGATTGTCATGACCGCAGGACTTTCATGGGCGTGATCATGGGTGTGTTTGTCGCCGCGTGGTTTGCCGTAGAACGTCATGAACATCAAACGCCAGCTATAGAACGACGTCATGAAAGCTGCGATCACGAGCATCCAGAAGGCATAAGTCCCAACCGCTGTGTGCGCGCCAAAGGCGCTCTCGATGATGGCATCTTTCGACAAGAAGCCCGCAAAACCATAGGTTGTGAGCGGAATACCCACACCCGTAATGGCAAGCGTACCGATCATCATCGCCCAAAACGTCACTGGGATTTTCTTACGAAGACCGCCGTAGTTGCGCATGTCTTGTTCGTGATGCATCGCGTGGATCACGGAGCCTGCACCAAGGAACAACATCGCCTTAAAGAATGCGTGTGTGAAAAGGTGGAACATCGCCGCCGAATAAACGCCAACGCCTGCGGCCACAAACATGTATCCAAGTTGTGAACAGGTTGAATAGGCAATCACACGTTTGATGTCGTTTTGCACGAGGCCAACAGTTGCGGCAAAAAACGCCGTCGTTGCGCCGATCACAACGACAAACGCCATTGCTTCTGGTGCATATTCCATCAAAGGCGACATACGACAAACAAGGAATACACCCGCCGTAACCATGGTGGCCGCGTGGATCAAGGCGGACACAGGTGTCGGGCCTTCCATCGCGTCTGGCAACCATGTGTGCAAGAAAAGCTGTGCCGATTTACCCATCGCACCGATGAACAAGAGGAACGCCAACAAGTTGGCCGCGTTCCAATCGCGCCATAAGAATGTGATATCGGTTTTTGCCAATTCAGGCGCAGACGCAAATATCACATCTAAATCGATGGATCCTGTGAGCATGAACAAGCCAAAGATACCAAGCGCGAAACCAAAATCCCCCACACGGTTAACAACGAACGCTTTCATCGCCGCCGCATTTGCCGTTGGCTTGCGGTAGTAAAACCCGATCAAAAGGTAGGAGGCAACGCCAACGCCTTCCCAACCAAAGAACATCTGCACAAGATTATCAGATGTCACGAGCATCAGCATCGCAAAGGTAAAGAACGACAAATACGCAAAGAACCGCGGCTTGTAGCTTTCGCCCTCTTTCCACGCCGGATCATGCGCCATGTAGCCAAAGCTATATAGATGCACGAGCGAAGACACAGAGGTCACAACAATCAACATGATGGATGTGAGACGGTCCAAACGGATGCCCCAGCTCGTCTGCAACTCACCTGAGTTGATCCAAGTGAGAAGTTCAATATGGCGTGTTTCTGGACCGTGGCTCAAAAATACCATCCATGAAAGAGCTGCCGCGAGGAACAAAAGCCCCGTGGTCAAAACCATCGCGCCTTTTTCCCCGATAATGCGCCAGCCAAAGCCGCCCAAAATCGCGCCAACCAATGGGGCAAATAGGATAATCGTTTCCATAATCTTTACCCTTTCATCACGTTGACATCTTCGACGTCAATTGTGCCACGGTTACGGAAGAAACACACAAGGATCGCAAGCCCGATCGCCGCTTCAGCAGCAGCAACGGTCAACACGAACATCGTGAACACTTGGCCCGCGAGGTCGCCCAAGAAGCTCGAAAATGCCACAAGGTTAATGTTCACCGCCAAGAGCATAAGCTCAATCGACATCAGCAAAATGATGACGTTCTTACGGTTGAGGAAAAGTCCAAAAATGCCGATGACGAACAAAGCCGCCGCAACACTTAGATAATGTTCAAGTCCGATCATTGCCCTACCCTTCCAGACCTTGGCCTGGTTTCACATCGACCATCTCCAGCTGTTTCGCTGGATCACGGTGCATTTGTGTAATCACATTTTGACGTTTTACGTCGTCACGATGGCGAAGCGTCAGCACAATCGCGCCAATCATTGCCACCAACAAAATCAAGCCTGCCACTTGGAACAAGAAGATATAATCATCATAGATCAGCTGCCCGAGAGCCTGCGTGTTATGTGCTTCCGTTAATGCAGGCGTCACAGCTTGGCGCGCCGCTTCGGCGTGGTCGCCAAATTCCCAAGCGCCGAAAACGAAGCTCAACTCAATCAGCAAAATGACCCCGATTAAAAGCGCCAAAGGCACATATTTGGCCATTTCCCCGCGGAGTTCAGCAAAATCCACGTCGAGCATCATCACCACAAAGAGGAAAAGCACCGCAACCGCGCCCACATAGACAATGACCAAAAGCATCGCCACAAATTCCGCCCCAAGCAGAACGAAGAGCCCAGCCGAGCTCAAGAAAGCCAAAATCAGCCACAAAACCGAATGCACGGGGTTTTTGGAGATGACTGTAAAAAAGCCCCCCGTTACCACCGAGATCGCGAAGAGGTAGAAAGCATAATCCGCAACACCCATCTTCTTTTCCTTTTCCCTGAGGGGTTAGTCCCCCCGTTTTCCTTATGGGCCATAAGCCCGCATTATTGGCGCCTAGCGATAAGGCGCGTCGATTTCCAAGTTCCGCGCAATCTCTGCTTCCCAACGGGCCCCGTTTTCAAGAAGCTTTTCTTTATTATAGAAAAGCTCTTCGCGGGTTTCTGTTGAAAATTCAAAATTTGGCCCTTCAACAACCGCATCAACTGGACAGGCTTCTTGGCAGAAACCACAGTAAATGCATTTGGTCATATCAATGTCATAGCGCGTCGTGCGGCGCGATCCATCTTCGCGGGGTTCCGCATCAATGGTGATCGCTTGCGCGGGGCAGATTGCTTCGCACAGCTTACAAGCAATGCAGCGTTCTTCGCCGTTTGGATAACGACGCAGCGCATGTTCACCGCGAAAACGCGGGCTGAGTGGTCCCTTTTCATGGGGATAGTTCACAGTGTCTTTTGGAGCAAAGAAATACTTCATCCCCAATCTAAAGCCACCGATGAAATCCATCAAAAGGAAGTATTTCGTTGCGCGTGTAAAATCAAAAGCCATTGTTTTAGCCCCCTACAACCCAGCGGGCATATGCGCCGCCAAAGGCCCCGTATTGTGCAAAGAATGCCACCAAAACAACCCAAGCAAGCGATAATGGAAGGAAGACTTTCCAACCAATGCGCATCAACTGATCGTAACGGTAACGCGGTGTGATTGCTTTGATCATGGAAAAGATGAAGAAGAAGAAACACATCTTCAAGATCATCCAGATCATGCCATCCGCCAAGAACGGCACAGGTGACAGCCACCCACCAAAGAAGAGAAGCGTGATCAGCGCGCACATAAGCACCACAGCCACCAATTCGCCCATCATAAAGAGAAGGAATGGTGTGGATGAATATTCCACCTGATACCCCGCCACCAATTCTGATTCAGCCTCAGGCAAATCAAACGGTGGACGGTTTGTTTCCGCCAAAGCAGAGATAAAGAATAAAAACACCATCGGGAAATGCGGCAACCAATACCAGTTGAGCGCCCCTAGGTCGCCTTTTTGCGCGTTCACAATGTCGCCGAAGTTCATGGACCCGGTGGAGAGGATCACGCCAACGATGATAAGGCCGATAGAAACCTCATAGGAAATCATCTGTGCCGCGGACCGCAACGAGCCCAAAAACGGATATTTGGAGTTGGACGCCCAGCCCCCCATGATCACGCCGTAAACTTCTAAAGAAGACACTGCAAACACGTAAAGGATCGCAACGTTGATTTCTGAAATCACCCAGCCATCACCAAACGGGATCACCGCCCATGCCACCAAGGCCATGACCAAGCTGATCAATGGGGCAAGGAAGAAAACAGGTTTGTCCGCCCCCGCAGGGATCACGATTTCTTTTACGATATATTTTACGAAATCCGCAAAACTTTGCAAAAGACCAAAGGCCCCCACAATGTTTGGACCTTTGCGCATCTGCACAGCCGCCCAGATTTTGCGATCCGCATACATCAAAAACGCCAGTGCCACGAACAACGGAACGACCAAGAGCAAAATCTTGAGCACGATCCAGATCGCCATCCCCAGCATGTTAGTTTCAAAAAAGTCCATCATAGGTTTTTCCTACCAAATCCTATACCGTCGGTATTCCAGTTTCTTCGCAATTGGCGACGATAGTTTCGGCGTCAATCGTTTGTATTCCTTTGGGCAGATCCGCTGACACCGTATAGACGCTGTCCCCGCTCCACTGCCCTGCTTTTTCCGTCACGCTTGTGCGGACATGACGCGCAAAGCCATATCCACGAATAAGCGCATATTGCGACGCAGCACATTCCGCATAATCAAGCATATCTTGGCGATCTTTTGTGCCTTCCATATGCAAAATAAACCGGACCAAATCCCCATCCAAAAGCCGTGTTTCGATCCCGTGATACACGGGCGATGTCGCGGTTTGGCTGACTTCGGGTGTTTGCATTTGGCATGCAGAAAGAACCGCAACTGCGGCGCTTCCCAATCCAAATTTTTCAAAACCCAATGTCATGGATGTAAATTCCTTTTATTCCGCTGCGATTTTTGTGTTTTTGCGATCTTCGGCCATTTTGGACAAATCAGCCATAACCATAGATGCCCGAGCAATCGGGTTGGTCATGTAGTAATCTGTAACGGCATTTTTGAAGGTTGCTGTGGCTTTGCCCAATGCTTTCTCAGGCAATGGCGCCCATTCATTTTCAGACACCTGATCAATCGCCCCAAGATGAGGAACAGCTTCGATCAAGTCATGGCGCAATGCAGCCAAGCTATCAAACGGCAATGTCGCGCCAAGCTCCGCAGAAAGGGCACGTAAAATCGCCCAGTTTTCTTTGGCTTCACCCGGTGCAAATCCCGCGCGCTGCGCGAGCTGTGGGCGCCCTTCGGTATTCACGAAAAGGCCGCTTTCTTCGGTATAGGCAGCACCTGGCAAAATGATGTCCGCGCGATGCGCACCGCGGTCCCCATGGGAGCCTTGGTAAATCACAAATGCACCTGCATCGATTTCAATCTCATCTGCGCCAAGGTTGTAGATCACCTCAGCATCCTCAATGGCAGCATCCAAGCCACCTTCGGTCACAGCACCGATGTCCATCGCGCCGACACGGCTGGCTGCGGTATGGAGCACCATAAACTTGCTTTCGGTTGCTGCGGCATATGTCATGGCCGCCGCAAGGACCGCTTCACCATCAGCTTCGCGGATCGCGCCTTGGCCAATGATCACGATCGTATCTTTGCCATGCGCCCCTTTGGTGTCGCCTTCGAGAAGCGTCGCCAAGGCCGCGCGGTCATCACCAAGATGCGCCACGTCATAGGTCAAATCTACCGCCTCACCAACAAGACCAATATTTGTGCCCGCGGCCCATGCTTTGCGAAGGCGTGCGTTCAAAACAGGCGCTTCAACCCGTGGGTTCGTGCCGATCAACATGATCGCTTTGGCACTATCGATGTCTTCGATTGTAGCGGTGCCAACATATGCGGAACGATTGCCTGCTGGCAATTTTGCGCGGTCCGTGCGGCATTCAACGGTGCCGTCTTGGCTTTCAATCAAGGATTTCAATGCAAAAGCAGCCTCAGTTGAGACGAGATCACCAATAAGACCTGTGACCTTCTTGCCTTTCATCGCGGTGGCGGCGGCTGATAGCGCCTCACCCCAGCTTGCTTTACGCAGCTTGCCGTTTTCGCGGATGTAAGGTGTATCCAAACGCTGACGGCGCAGGCCATCCCAGATGAAGCGCGATTTATCACCGAGCCATTCTTCGTTCACACCATCATGATTGCGCGGCACGATACGTTTTACTTCGCGGCCTTTGGCATCCAAACGAATGTTCGAGCCAAGCGCATCCATAACATCGATGCTTTCGGTTTTTGTGAGTTCCCAAGGACGCGCGGTAAACGCGTAGGGTTTCGATGTCAGCGCGCCAACGGGGCAAAGATCAATGATGTTGCCTTGAAGGTTGCTGTCCAAAGTTGCGTTCAAATAGGATGTGATTTCCGCATCTTCGCCACGACCCGTTTGGCCCATTTGCGTAATGCCCGCGACCTCAGATGTGAACCGCACACAACGCGTACATGAAATGCAACGCGTCATGGTTGTGGACACAAGCGGCCCAAGATCAAGGTCATCGCAGGCGCGTTTTGCTTCTGTGTGGCGGGTGGTTGAAAGACCGTAAGCCATGGCTTGGTCTTGCAAATCACATTCGCCGCCTTGGTCACAAATCGGACAATCCAGCGGGTGATTGATGAGCATGAATTCCATCACGCCTTCGCGGGCCTTTTTGACCATCGGCGTGTTGGTTTTCACAACGGGTGGTTGACCTTCTGGACCTGGACGCAAATCGCGCACCTGCATCGCACAAGAGGCGGCCGGTTTGGGCGGGCCGCCAACGACCTCTACCAAACACATACGGCAGTTGCCTGCGATAGACAGACGCTCATGGTAACAAAAACGCGGGATTTCCACCCCTGCTTCTTCGGCCGCTTGAATGATGGTCATTGCGCCATCGACTTCGACTTCTTTGCCATCAATCACGATTTTCTTCAGATCGGTCATACTCACTTCGCCTTTAATAGGACGCCAATTTTGCTGGCTGCCTTGATTTCCTTGAGACCCACAGAACAGTAGCTCTGTGCATTGCCAAGGGTCACACCTTGTTCAACCAAATACGCACGTGCCAAACCTTTGACGCGGGCCTTTTCGGCTTTGTTCTTTACATATTTACGAATTGCATCATCCGCGTAGCCCATATCTTGGGCATCTGTCGCCAAAGACCGCATGTAGCTATAGGCTTTGATCATGCGCGGTGAAATCGTTGCGCATTCTTTACGGATCATATTGGCCGCAGCAATCGCCGTTAGGCCGTCGTTTAATTCAGGCACATCGCGCAGATGTGGCCGAGCCTCAGCTTTCGCAGACACGGTAACCATTCCCAAAACCAACATCGCAGATACAGCAACCATTTTCATAGACATAACAAATTTCCTCTTTCCAAGTTGAGAGAGCGCAAAACGCGCCTCCGTCATGAAAAGACCAAGGAATTCAGACGGTGTTATGCAATAACACTGCGCCTTTTGACCTTGATATGAGAGGAAATTCGCCACGTCTGCTACTCCGCCGCCATCGCGCCCATACGGCCCGTTTTATTGGCTTTGATACGGTCTTCGATTTCGTTGCGGAAGTTTTTGATCAAGCCTTGAATGGGCCACGCCGCCGCATCGCCTAGGGCACAGATTGTGTGACCTTCAACTTGTTTTGTCACATCCCAAAGCATGTCAATTTCTTCGATCTCAGCTTCGCCTTTGACCAAACGATCCATCACACGCATCATCCAGCCCGTGCCTTCGCGGCATGGCGTACATTGACCACAGCTTTCGTGTTTGTAGAATTTCGACAACCGCCAGATCGCTTTGATGATATCGGTGTTTTGATCCATCACGATCACCGCCGCAGTCCCAAGACCAGAGCCCTGTTCGCGTAGGTAATCAAAATCCATGATGGCTTCGCGCATGTTTTCGCCACGGATCATCGGAACCGACGACCCACCTGGGATCACAGCCTTAAGGTTGTCCCAACCGCCGCGAATACCGCCGCAATGTTTCTCAATCAATTCCTCAAAGGAAATCGACATTGCTTCTTCAACCACACACGGGTTGTTGACGTGGCCTGAAATACCGAACAATTTTGTGCCCGCGTTATTTGGGCGGCCAAAGCTCGCAAACCAATCTGGTCCGCGGCGCAAAATTGTTGGGATCACAGCAATGGATTCCACATTGTTCACCGTGGTTGGGCAGCCATAAAGACCCGCCCCCGCCGGAAATGGTGGCTTCATGCGTGGCATGCCTTTTTTGCCTTCGAGGCTTTCTAGAAGTGCGGTTTCTTCACCACAAATATAGGCCCCTGCCCCGTGATGGAGATAGAGATCAAAATCCCAGCCAGATTTGGCCGCGTTTTTACCCAAAAGGCCTGCGTCGTAACATTCGTCAATCGCCGCCTGCAACGCCTCGCGTTCACGGATATATTCTCCGCGAATATAGATGTAACACGCATTGGCATTCATCGCGAAAGACGCGATCAACGCCCCTTCGATCAATGTATGCGGATCATGGCGCATGATTTCGCGGTCCTTACAGGTGCCCGGTTCCGATTCATCCGCATTAATCACGAGATAAGCTGGGCGCCCATCGCTTTCTTTTGGCATAAAGGACCATTTCAAACCTGTCGGGAAACCCGCACCACCACGGCCACGAAGGCCAGAGGCTTTGGCTTGGTCTATGATCCAATCACGGCCCTCTTTGATGAATTTGGCCGTGCCATCCCAATGGCCGCGCGCTTTTGCACCCGCCAATGTACGGTCATGCATCCCGTAAAGGTTGGTAAAGATCCGATCTTGATCCTTTAGCATCCTGTTATCCTTCGTCTTTCTGACGTTTCCGCCAGATCTGATATGTCACAACGAGCGCCCAGATGAACGCCGCCAATACGGCGAGATCAAAAAAGAGCATGGTCTCAATCGACCAGTTCAGCTTTGATCCTGCCAAGTTTGCAAGAACCCAAACCACCCCTGCGGCCGCAATTACAATTGCGACAACGCGTCCTTGGGATGATATGTCGTTTCGGTTCTTGCTCATTCATTCACCTCAATACACATCGCCTTTTTTGACACGTTTTGAGAATTCCGTTTCACCACCTTTGGCGAGGGTTTTGGCTTGTTTCACCCAGCCATCGCGCTCAATGCGGCCTTTGAATGTGAGATTTCCATCAACCCATTCAATATCTTTTTTCGTCCACGATGCGACCTGATCGAAATGATACACACCCAATGTATTAAGTGTCTCTTCCAGCTTTGGTCCCACACCTTTGAGCCGCTTAAGGTCATCCGCCCCGCCTGCGCGTGGTTTTTTAAGCATCTCAGGCGTGCCTGTTGCTTTTGCTTTGGCTGCGGGCTTTGCTGCTGCTTTCTTCGCTGCAGGCTTTGCCGCGGCTTTTTTTGTAGGCGCCTTTTTCGCAGGGGCTTTTGTCGATGCTTTAGCTGCTGCCTTCTTCGCAGGTGCTTTTTTGGCTGCGGCGGGTTTAGCAGCCGCCGCTTTGGGCGCTGGTGCCGTGTCTTTAGCTTTCAGCGTATCAGCAACAGGCGCAGCCACATCCGTGGATGACATCAACCCAGCTGGCGCAGCAGATGTCTGTGCAGGACCTGACGTCCCATGCGCCGCAGAAGACGTATCCGCAGCGGATGTTCCCGTGCAAAAGAACGTCTTAAGTAAATACCCTAAAATCAAGCACACAGCGATGCCGATGAGGAGCGCAATAATCGTGCCCATACCTTTGCCAGATGCAATTAAATAGGCCG
>JBMYYE010000032.1:0-21402 GCA_049609065.1 Halocynthiibacter sp. | reverse complement strand
GCGACCCTGAAACGGGGTTTGAGTTTGATCAAATCAAATCCTTTCGCCGTTTTTTACTTTTTGTACGCGACACCATCCGCTGGCGGCGCCCGATGGACCCTGACATCCACTGGTCTGCCATGGCGGGGCATGTATCCACCTTCATCGTGAATGGTGGGACCTATGATAACATTTTCTTTACGGAAAAATTCAACGACGGGATGCAATCCGTTCTTGATGCGATTGAGACCCCACATCAGGTTGATCTCACGGCGATTCCACGTTTCAATGAAAGCGAAGGCCACGGCCCCAAACGCGCACATCCCGTTGAAGATTACTTTGATGATCTCTCCATGCATCTCATCTGGGAAATCTATCACCGCGATTTCAAATTGTTCAAATATGACTTCAACGATCCAAGCAACAAAATGCCCATCGGTGAAGTTGACCTCGAAGAGGTTCACGCCAAGCTCGGCCGATAGGTCACTGGTAAAGATGATGCAACCAACTCAGTTGCATCATCCCTTATTTTAGCTCTTCAAAAGCCCATGGGATTGGAACATATCCTGCAAATCGGCCTCAGGACGTGCACCGATATGGCTGATGATTTCAGATGCTGCGACGCAGCCCATACGGCCGCATGTTTCCACATCATAGCCGTTGGTCAGACCCCATAAAAACGCCCCCGCGAACAGGTCCCCTGCCCCCGTTGCGTCCACAATCTGTGTTGGCACTGCGTCCACATGTAGCCGTGTGCCATTTTGCACGATATGCACGCCATGCTCGGAATCGGTGCACACAACCAAGGCGCATTCCTGCGCGGCCACGGCAAGAGCTGCGTCAAAATCATCCCCATACATCGACATCATTTCCGCACGGTTGCAAAAAAGAAGATCCACGTGATCTTGGATCATCGCGCGAAACGCATCGCGGTGGCGCTCCACACAAAACGGGTCCGATAGTGTGATCGACACTTTACCGCCTGCGCCTTTGGTCGCTGCAATCGCTTTGGCAAAGGCTTCGTGGCTGTCTGGCCCGTCAAAGCGGTATCCTTCGAGGTAAATCCAATCCGCATCCGCCATCATGGCTTCGTCAATGTCATGGGGATGCAAAAACTCCGTCACACCAAGATAGGTGTTCATGGAGCGCTCCCCATCAGGGGTCACGAGAACAATACAACGCCCCGTTTCCGCAGGCGACGTTTTCAACGCCTTCTTTGTTTCATAAATCGCCCCTTGCGCCCGAAGGTCATGGGCGAAAATCGCGCCAAGCTGATCATCTTTGACTTTACCCACATAGGCGGTTTTACCGCCCAAATGTGCAATCCCTGCAATCGTATTGGCCGCAGAGCCACCAGAAATTTCCTTGGCCATGCCAATCGCATCATAAAGCGCCACGGACCGCTCCATATCGATCAGCTGCATGATGCCTTTTTCAACGCCATTCTCCGCCAAAAATGCATCCTCCACATGACAAAGAATATCCACCATTGCATTGCCGATACCGACGACTTGAAATTTCTTGCTCATAAGTTCTTTTCCTCAAACTGACACAAATCACGAATTACGCAATTTCCACACAGGGGTTTACGCGCTTTACAGACATAACGTCCATGCAAAATTAGCCAGTGATGGGCATGTTGTTGAAATTTTGCTGGAATGTGATCTTCAACGGCGCGCTCCACCGCATCCACGTCTTTGCCAACGGCAATACCGGTGCGGTTGCCAACGCGAAAAATATGCGTATCCACCGCTTGCGCGGGGTGTTTGAACCACATATTCAATACCACATTTGCGGTTTTGCGCCCCACACCTGGGAGGCTTTGCAAGGCCGCGCGCGATGATGGCACGATCCCATCAAAATCGGCGACCAAAATTTCAGCCATCTTCATGACGTTTTTCGCTTTATTGCGATAAAGGCCGATGGTTTTAATATGATCGGTGAGCGCCTCAATCCCGAGATCAATCATCTCTTGCGGGGTCGACACAATTTCAAAAAGCCGCTTTGTGGCTTTGTTCACGCCCACATCCGTGGCCTGAGCTGACAACGCCACAGCCACCAAAAGCGTGTACACATTTGTATGGTCCAGTTCCCCTTTGGGTTCCGCTTCGAGGTCCTCAAAACGGCTGAAAATCTCATAGATCGTGTTGTAATGCATTTGTTTTACCATGCCCCGATATGCCTTTTTATCTCCCTCTAAACAAGGCCGAAGATCGAAGCCCCCATTTTCGGGTCGCGCCGTGGCGTATATGGACCTAAACTCCTGCCATGGAACATGAAACACAGTATCACTATCAGGTCATCAAACGGGCATTAGATATCATTGATGAGGCGCCGTCGCCCCTATCCCTTGATGCGCTTGCGCAAAAGATGGGCATGTCACCCAGCCATTTTCAAAAAACCTTTCGCAATTGGGTTGGCGTATCTCCTAAAAAATATCAAAGCTACCTCACCCTATCCCATGCCAAAAGCCTCCTGCGGAACCGCCATAGCACCTTGCGCACCTCCCATGAGGCAGGCCTCTCTGGGAGTGGGCGCTTGCATGATCTTTTCGTGACATGGGAGGCAATGACACCTGGGGAATACGCCCAAAAAGGTCGCGGGCTCACGATTTCTCATGCCTGTGTTGATACACCCTTTGGGCCTGCGCTTTTGATGGCCACCGCGCGCGGGCTATGTGGAATTGGCTTCATTGATGATTGTGGCTACGAACACGCGTTCAAAGATCTATCTGAGCGCTGGCCAGAGGCCCATTATGTGGAAAATATCACGGAAATTGCCCCCTACCGCGATCTTTGTTTTACATCTCACGCCCCGTTAAAACTCCACCTCATGGGGACATCTCTACAGATCAAAGTCTGGGAGGCTCTCTTATCGATCCCCTCGGGTCATGTCAGCACCTATTCCGATATTGCAACCCATATCGGCAAACCCACAGCCCAACGTGCCGTGGGCACAGCCGTTGGGCGCAACCCCATAAGTTGGGTCATCCCCTGCCACCGTGCGTTGCGAAAGTCAGGTGCGCTTGGGGGCTATCACTGGGGGCTCACGACCAAACGTGCCATGCTGGCCTATGAAAGTGCACAGCGTGATGTGCTGGCCAAATGCAACACCCTTGAGGGCGAATAACGCTTCCCCCTCGAAAAATGATTTCATATGCCCTATATTTAAGAAAACACATAAAAATAGAGCAGAGATATGACCTACAAACTTCCCACCGCCCTTCTCTTATCATCAAGCCTTCTCGCTGCGGGCTGTATGACCGTCCCACAAAACAATAGCGACGACCCAAACGCACGGGCAAAGTCAGGCGCGCTCATTGGGGCGGCGATTGGTGGGGTCATCGGTGCCACACGCAAAGGCGATAACAAGCTTGGTAAAACCGCTGTTGGCGCAGCTGTTGGGGCGGCTGCAGGGGCGCTTGTTGGTACGGCATTGGATGCGCAGGCGCGTGATCTCGAAGAAAATCTCGACAACAAAGACGTAAAAATTGAAAACACCGGGTCCGAACTTATCGTGACAATGCCCCAAGATCTTCTTTTTGATGTGGACAGCGCCAAGCTTTCGCCTGCGCTGCGTGATGATTTGAATACACTTGCGGCGAATCTCGGGAAATACCCAGATAGCACCATTGATGTCATCGGCCACACCGACAACACAGGCAGCGCCGAACATAACCAAGCGCTTTCAACCGAACGCGCCCATAGCGTGGCGTATACCCTCATGGATGCCGGCGTCGCGCCTGCGCGTGTGCGTGCCATTGGCCGCGGCGAAGATGAACCGGTTGCCTCAAACCTTTCTGAGGAAGGCAAACGGCAAAACCGCCGTGTGAATATCATTATTCGCCCCACACGCTAAACGGGGGGGCATAGCCCCTTTTGCCATGATGCGGCGCGTTTTTTAAACCAATCAGAACCGCCCATCAGGCAAAGACACCTCAAACCCCATGCATTTCATATTCAAATGCAGACCCGTTGATGCGGCCGTTTCGAAATAATTTGTCCTCTCTGGTGCTTGGTCATATAATCTAACCAAAGCATAGGAGGATCGCAGATGCCGTTTCAGGAAATTAAGCCCGAGAAGCTTTCAAAAGCGGTGGTTACGCAAATCGAAGAGTTGATCCTCAACGGAATTTTGCGCCCAGCTGAGCGGCTTCCGTCTGAACGCGATCTCGCAGAGCGGCTCAATGTATCACGGCCTTCTGTGCGCGAAGCCATTGCGGATTTAGAAGAAAACGGGCTCCTTTTGCGCCGTGCTGGCTCTGGTGTGTTTGTGGCGGATGTTCTTGGATCCGCCTTTTCCGAAGCGTTGATTTCGCTTTTCTCACGACATGAAACCGCCGTCTTTGACTATATCGATTTTCGCTCCGACCTCGAAGGGTTGGCCGCCGAACGTGCCGCCCGCTATGGCACAGAAACGGATTTGAAAATCATCGCCGAAATCGCTGATAAAATGGAGGCGGCCCATCACTCAGGCGATCATACGCTTGAGGCTTTGCTCGATGTGGATTTTCACACCTCGATCATGGAAGCCAGCCACAACGTCGTTCTCCTCCATATGATGCGTTCCATGTATGAACTTCTGATGCGCGGTGTATTTTATAATCGGCGCCAAATTTATCAGGTGGAAAGCACGCGCAATCCGCTTTTTGATCAGCACAAGGCAATCAACACCGCAATCCAAGACCGCGACCCAGAGGCCGCACGAGTGGCTGTTGAGGCGCATATGGATTATGTGCGGCGCTCCATGACCGAATGGTTCGATACATCCCGCAAAGACCGCATCGCGCAAAAGCGGCTCCAAAAAGAAAAAACCCGGACCTAAAAGCCCGGGTTTCATCACATTATTTATAAGACAGAATTAGTGAAGCTTGGCTTCTACTTCTGCGATAGCGGCATCAATAAGCTTGTTGCCTTCTGCCGCTGTCATGCCTTTTGAAATCAAGTCACCTGCAGCGAGAACCGCCACAGACGCAGCCTGATCGCGCACCTCTTTAACCGCTTGTGCTTCTGCAGATGCGATTTGATCTGTAGCAGCCGCAAGGCGACGTTCAATTGAGGTCGCCAAATCTGCTTTTGCAGCGTCAGCAGCGTTTGCAGCTTCTGCTTTTGCAGCTTCGACAATGCGTTCTGCTTGCTCAGCAACTTCTTTTTGCTTGCGCTCGTAGGAGGCCAAGATTTCTTTGGCCTCTTCATGGAGTGCTTTTGCTTCGTCGAGTTCAGCCTTGATATCGTCAGCACGCTTATCAAGCATGGACCCAATCATGGAATGAACGCCAAATTTCCAAAGGATGGCGATGAACAAGATGAACGCCAACAAAACAACAAAGTTGGTGTTTGCAAGGGACAAAAACGGACCAGACGCGGCCATTGCAGGCGTTGCCATAAGACCAGATGCGATGAGAATTTTTTTCATAGCTTAGCCTTTCATCCGTTCTGTGATCGCCGCTGTAATTGCTTTGGCATCCGCTTTTCCGCCGAGGGCCCCAACAATTTCTTTGGCTGTGTCTTTTGCAACCGCTTTAACGCTTTTGACAGCATCTTTGCGGATTTCAGCAATCGCAGCTTCGGACTCTGAAGCTTTCGCCGCAATTTCCGCATCCGCTTTGGCTGTCGCCGCATCAAGATCTGCTTTGATCTCAGCTTTGGTTTGCTCAACGATTTGAGCAGCCTCGGCACGTGCTTCGATAAGCGCTTTATTATACGCCTCTTCCGCTTCAACGGCCTTTTGCTTAAGGTCTTCCGCCGCCGCGATATCACCTGTGATTTGGCCCTGACGATGGGACAAAACAGACGAAATACGTGGCAACGCAATGCGTGTCAAAATAAAGTAAATCGCAAGGAGCGTCAGCATGAGCCAGAAAATCTGGTTTCCGAAAGTGGAAAAATCAAGCTGAGGCATACCCGCAGATTCACCATGACCCGCAGCAGCATGTGCCATATCAGCAGCGCCGTGCCCAGCATCAGCTGCACCGTGTGCGGCCTCTTCTGTATGCGTGTCGTTTGCCATGTGTATCTCCTAAAACCTAAGTCTTTGCGGATGACCCCGAAGGATCACCCACGCGTAAGGACTGGTTTCAGATTAAACAGCAAACATAAGCAAGAGAGCTACGAGGAATGAAAAGATCCCCAAAGCTTCTGCAAACGCGATACCGATGAAGAGTGTTGCAGTTTGCGCTGCAGCAGCTGATGGGTTGCGAAGTGCGCCTGCGAGGAAGTTACCTGCAACGTGGCCTACACCGATAGCAGCAGCACCTGAACCGATAGCCGCTAGACCTGCACCGATGAATTGACCCATTTGAGCGATATTGCCTTCCATTGTGTATTCTCCTTACGTTGGAATTTGGCTGAATTTAGAACCTGATATGCGTTCGTGATTAGTGTGAAGGATGAAGTGCATCTTTCAAATAAACACATGTCAGAATAGTGAATACGTAGGCTTGGATAAACGCTACGAGAACTTCGAGCGCGTAAACTGCGCTGATGGCTGCGATCGGCAAGATAGATGCAAGGCCCATTGCGCCAGCAAAGCCAGCAAACACCTTGATCACCGCGTGACCTGCCATCACGTTACCAGCAAGACGAATAGAATGGCTTACTGGACGGACGAAATAAGAAATAAGTTCGATGATCGCAAGAACTGGGCGAAGCGCAAGTGGCGCGGATGAAACCCAAAAGAGACCCAAGAAGCCTGCGCCGTTTTTCACGAAACCAACAATGGTTACGGTAAGGAAAACGAGCATCGCGAGGACTGCTGTAACTGCGATATGTGATGTGGTTGTGAAGGCCATTGGGAAAAGCCCAAGGAAGTTCGCAAACACGATGAAGAGGAAAAGCGTCATGATATATGGGAAGAACTTGATCGCGTCTTTGCCTGCGACGTCTTCAACCATTTTATAAACGAAACCGTATGCCATTTCGCCAACGGATTGTGTCCGCGTTGGGATAACCGCGCGACCGCGTGTACCGAACACCAACAACAAAAGCACACATACAACAGACAGCGCCATAAAGAGCGTCACGTTTGTCGGCGTGTACCACATGATTGGCCCATGACCGAAAAGGGGCTTAACTTGGAACTGATCCATCGGGTGAATAACCAAACCAGGTGTTTCTGGTTGAAACAACACACTTGCGATTGCGATCAACACGAGTGCGGCGATTAAGGCAATTTTACCCATCCGATTTTGCTCCTCTTATGGACGCGTGCGCCCAAGCTTTCTACGTATCGGCCTTTGCGTTTTGCGCTTCGGCCATTTGTTTTTCTTGGATTTCATTTGCAGATCGGATCATTGTTTTGACCCCCGCTACAAAACCCAGCAATGTAAACAGCACCATAAGCCACGGCTTTGTGCCTAGAACGACATCAAGCCCAAACCCGATGCCAAATCCCAATCCCAGCCCTACGACCAGTTCGATCACCATCCGCCATGCCATATTGGCCATTGAATAGTGCTCTTCTGTCTTGGAGGCAGGCGCATCGCCATCCTTCACGGTCTTTAGCCGTTCCTCAAATCGCTTCAAGCGGTCGGGATCAGGCGTATTTGACATCGTAAAGCCCCACAAAACAGGTTGGCTGCAACCTAGGAAAGCGCCCCTTCAGAGTCAAGCAAAGATAATTCGCCATTATGACACCTTAGTGCATTGAAAAGAAAGAATAATACATGAAAACGCTCCACGCATTGCCAAAAGGTCGCAAGACAATGTTATTTAACCATTTGGTTGACGATTGATATTTCGCACGCTAGCGAAGGGCATGACCACGTTGGATCAAATCTTCTCTGCGCTCTCGGATGAAACGCGCCGCGAAATCCTCTCTATGTTGCTAGAGGACGACATGGCGGTGACCGATGTGGCCGCGCCTTTTGATATGTCACTGGCCGCCATTTCAAAACACCTCACGATCCTTAGCCGTGCAGGCCTCATCAGCCAAGAAAAGCGCGGGCGTGTGAAATGGTGCAAGCTTGAACCAGATGCTCTCAAACCCTCCAGCGTTTGGATGCAAAGCTTTGGCCAATTTGATGCGGTTGATCTCGATGATTTTGAACGGTTTTTGGAAAACGAAACCCTCACCGGGTGAGCCGCGCCAAAAGCGCCTTAATACCCCTCAGATTGCGGCGCGATGAAAGTGCCGTTTTTCAACTCTGCGAAGGCTTTACGTAATTCTTCTTTCGTGTTCATCACGATCGGCCCTGCCCACGCAACGGGCTCTTCAATCGGTGCGCCAGAAATCAGCAAAAACCGCACGCCTTCTGGCCCTGCGGTGACCGACACTTCATCCCCCGTGTCAAAGCGCACCACCGTGCGATTGCCAGACATGTCACGAATATTGACCTCTTGGCCCATCACCTCTTTTTCAAGGCGTACGCCAAAAGGCTTCGACGCATCCCGAAAATCACCGTGCCCCTCAAAGATATAGGCAAACGCACGTCGATATGTGTCCACCTTCAGGCGCTTTGTCACACCCGCCGGCACATACACATCGAGATATTGCGGATCTGCGGCAATCCCATCCACGGGGCCACGTTTGCCCCAGAATTCGCCAATAATAACCCGCACCCGCGTGCCATCATCATCGATAATCTCTGGGATTTCGCCCGCGTTTACATCTTGGTAGCGCGGTGCCGTCATCTTCAGGCTGGCCGGCAAATTTGACCAAAGCTGAAAGCCATGCATGTGTCCCGCCGCGTTTGATTTTGGCATTTCTTGGTGCATAATGCCAGAACCGGCCGTCATCCACTGCACATCCCCCGCCCCGAGCGCCCCGACATTTCCAAGGCTATCTTCGTGACTGACTTCCCCCGCAAGCACATAGGTGATCGTTTCAATCCCACGGTGGGGATGCCACGGGAAACCTTTGGCCGAATAGCGCGGGTCATCATTGCGAAAATCATCAAACAAAAGATAAGGATCAAATGCATTTTGGTCATCAAAGCCAAACCCACGATGGAGGTGCACCCCCGCCCCTTCTAAAGTGGCTGTGGCTTTGGTTTCGCTGGCAATAGGTCGTATGGTCATGGCGAACTCCTTTGCAGCCAACATAAATGCACAAAACACCATCCAACACCATAATTGCGCGCAAATATGCACGCAACCTGTGCGTTATCCCTCAAACCCCTCTTTAATATACCGCAAAATCGCCTGAACTTTCGGGGACCGGTGAAAATCCACATGGGTCACCGCCCAAAGATGGGCTCTCCATTCTGGTCGCGGTGGGAGAATTTCCACCAAATCAGGGCGCTTTGCCAGAAGCGATTTCGGCGGAAACCCAATCCCCATACCTTCACAGATCGCAACCTCCAACGGGCGCCAGTCATTTGTGGTAAAGATGATATTGTCATGGGGAACATTTTCCCACAACCAGCGATTGATCGGAATTCGCGTGAGGCTCTGATCGAACCCGACAAAGAGATGCTGATCTAAGGTCTGAGCCGTTGGCAAGCCGTGCCTCTCAATGTAGCTCGGCGCGGCATAAAGCCCGCCTTCAATCGTCGTCAGGGCCTGCACCACATTGTCAGGCTCATCAGGTTTTGTGCCCGCACGAATAGCAACATGGGCCTCGCCATATTCCAACCGATAGAGCCGCTCAGACGCGCCGTATTCCACCGTTACGCTTGGATAATCACGTTGAAACCTCGCCAAAATCGGCACGAGGCTATCAGCCATTGCCGCCAAGGATGTCACGCGCACCGCGCCTTCGATGTCCTGGCTTTCTTGGATTTGGGTCGACAATTGGCAAATCTGATCTTCGACCCCGCCCACAACCTGTAAAACCTTCATACCCGCATCGGTCACTTGATATCCCCGCGCGTGGCGCAAGAACAATTTATGCCCCAACGCAGCCTCAAGCGCATCCACATGACGGATCACTGTTGCGTGGTGGATCCCAAGTTCGGCCGCTGCCGCACTCACTTTGCCTGCGCGCGCCACAGCACCCGCGATGCGCAAATCTTCCCAATTGAGAGTGGATTTCTTTATGTTCATTTTTACACAGCCTATGCGCAGATAATGCAATTGCGTTCATTCTTGCACAGACGCATAGTTCAGTCAACGCAAACACAAGAAAGGCACCCCATGACACGCATTCTTCAAATCGACAGCTCGATCAACGGCGATCATTCAAAATCACGCGCCCTCACAACGGCCATCGTAAGCAAACTCGGCCAAGAGGCGACACAGCTTGACCTCGCAACGCCCCTTCCGGCCATTGACGGGGGTTGGGCCGCTGCCAATTTCACTCCGAAAGACGATCGCACTGAGGCGCAACGCGCAACCTTGGCGCAATCTGATAGCCTTATCCATGACCTTAAAGCCCATGATACACTGGTCATCGGGATCCCTGTTTATAACTTTAGTGTCCCTGTTGGATTGAAAACCTGGATCGACCTCATCGCCCGCGTTGGCGAAACCTTCCACTACACCGAAAACGGCCCCGTCGGGCACCTAACAGAAACGCGCGCGATTTTGGCCTTTGCCTCGGGCGGCACGCCTGCGGGGTCAGACTATGATTTTGCCGCACGTTATATGCAGCAAATATTGGGATTCGTCGGCATCACCGATATTACGATCATCACCTCAGACGCGGAAATCGAAACAGTTTAACCGATTTTCACCCTAGAAAGACAAAAGAGGCGTCCATTGGGGCGCCTTTTCCTTGACTCCTTATAAGAGGCGGCGTAAATCCCATCCAAATCCCGGAAGTAAAAACCTTCCGGTCCTAATGCTATGAGCAAGGATCGCCACCAGTCAGCGCGGAGCGCCCACTGGTGTTATCTTCGTTTGGGGTTTGGGAATTTCGCAGCCTGCCCTATATTAGGAACAGGTAGACTTACGGCTCAAGGAGGCCCGCCATGTTTGAAAACTTATCAGATCGCCTATCTGGCGTCCTTGAGGGCCTCACCAAACAAGGGTCCTTAAGCGAAAGCGATGTCACAACCGCCCTGCGCGAAGTGCGCGTTGCCCTTCTTGAGGCTGACGTTTCCTTGCCTGTTGCCCGCGATTTCATCAAAGCGGTTCAGAAAAAAGCCGAAGGCCAAAACGTCACCAAATCCGTGACCCCCGGCCAACAAGTTGTGAAAATCGTTCACGATGAATTGGTGCATTTCCTTGCCGGTGACGATGCCGAAATCGGCGCCCTTAAAATTGATAGCCCCCCTGCCCCCATCCTTATGGTTGGTTTGCAAGGTGGTGGTAAAACGACAACGACAGGTAAACTTGCCAAACGTTTGACCGAAAAGAACGGCAAACGCGTTTTGATGGCGTCATTGGACATCTACCGCCCTGCCGCGATGGAACAGCTCGCCGTGCTTGGCCGTCAAATCGGCGTTGACACATTGCCAATCGTCAAAGGTGAAAGCGCCGAACAAATCGCCAAACGTGCAAAACAACAAGCAACCCTTGGCGGCTATGACGTTTATATGCTCGACACTGCGGGCCGTTTGCATATCGATGACACGTTGATGGCCGAAGTCGAAGCCGTCCGCGACATCACAAACCCACGCGAAACCATGTTGGTGGTGGATGGCCTTACTGGCCAAGACGCGGTCAATGTCGCCGAAGAATTCAACACAAAAATCGGCATCACTGGCGTTGTCCTCACCCGTATGGATGGTGACGGGCGTGGCGGTGCGGCGCTTTCAATGCGCGCGGTGACAGGCAAACCGATTAAATTCGTTGGCCTTGGTGAGAAACTCGACGCGATCGAAGAATTCCACCCCGAACGCATCGCGGGTCGCATCCTTGGCATGGGTGACATCGTTAGCCTTGTTGAAAAGGCCCAAGAAACGATCGATGCGGAAAAAGCCGAACGCATGATGAAGCGGTTCCAAAAAGGTCAGTTCAACATGAATGACCTGAAAAGCCAGCTTGAGCAAATGATGCAAATGGGCGGCATGGAAGGCATCATGGGAATGATGCCCGGCATGAAAAAAATGGCAGCCCAAGCCGAAGCGGCAGGCATGAACGATAAGGCGCTTAAACGCCAAATCGCGCTCATCCAATCCATGACGAAACGCGAACGCGCCAATCCACAAATTTTGCAAGCGTCGCGCAAAAAACGCATCGCGGCGGGGGCTGGGCTCGAAGTGTCTGAACTCAATAAGCTTTTGAAAATGCAGCGCCAAATGGGCGACATGATGAAAAAGCTTGGTAAAAAAGGCGGGCGCGGGATGCTCAAACAGGCCATGGGTGGCATGTTTGGCAAAGGTGGCGGCATGCCACAAATGCCTGCGGGCATGGATCCGAGCCAAATGGATCCTGCCGCCATGGAAGCAGCTGCCAAACAAATGGGCTTGGGCGGCAAAATGCCGGGCCTTGGCGGCGGCATGTTACCCCCTGGCCTTTCTGGTTTCGGGAAGAAGAAGTAATGTCTCTCACCCTCGAAACCGAGCGCCTCATTTTGCGCAAGCCACAGGCGAAGGACGCGGATCCCTATCTGCAGTTCTATCAGTCTGCGCGCGCGGAATATGTCGGTGGCATTTTGCCCGCCGACAAAGCATGGCGTCAGTTTGCCCTCACGGTTGGACATTGGGATCTACTTGGGTTTGGGTTTTTCGCGGTGACCCGTCATGGCGACGATACCTGCCTTGGCATGATTGGCAATTGGCAGCCCTATGGCTGGCCAGAACCTGAAATCGCATGGATCATTTTTGAGGCCGCTGAAGGTCAATCCATCGCCTTTGAGGCCGCATCACGCGTTTTAGATCACACCCGAGAGACCCTTAGATGGGACACGGCCGTGAGCTATGTTGCCCCTGAAAACACACGCTCAGCCGCGCTTGCCACACGTTTGGGAGCCACCAAAGACCCGAAGGCCGACACACCTATGGGATATGACATCGACGTTTACAGACATCCTTTGATGAAGGAGGCCACATGACTGATCCCATTGCCCGCGCCGAAGAGGTTCTCAAGGACCACCGCGAAAGCATCGACCGTTTGGATGCAATCCTCGTCTATACGCTTGGCGAGCGCTTCAAACACACGCAAGCCGTCGGCAAGCTCAAGGCAGAACACGACCTTCCGCCATCTGATCCGGCGCGCGAAGCCAAACAAATCGAACGTCTCGAGGATCTCGCAGATCGCGCGAATCTCGACCCCGCATTTGCCAAGAAATTCCTGAATTTCATCATTGGCGAAGTTATCCAACATCATAAGAAACACCAAGAATGACAGGGGCAACGCCCCTTCAAATAGCTACTTAGGAGAAAACATCATGGCTATGAAAATTCGTCTCGCACGCGGCGGTTCAAAGAAACGTCCATTTTACCGTATCGTTGCTGCTGATTCACGCATGCCACGCGATGGCCGTTACATCGAAAAGCTCGGCACATATAACCCATTGTTGCCAAAAGACAGCGAAGAGCGCGTAAAAATGGACGTGGACGCTGTTAAAGCATGGCTCGAAAAAGGCGCACAGCCAACAGACCGTGTTGCACGCTTCTTGGAAGCTGCTGGTGTTCTTGAGAAAAAAGAACGCAGCAACCCAAACAAAGCGAAGCCAGGTCAAAAAGCACAAGACCGCGCTGAAGAAAAAGCTGCAAAAGCCGCTGACGCTGCAGAAGCTGCTGCTGCACCTGCAGAAGAAGCTGCTGAAGAGTAAGCTTAGGCACCGCTATGCTTAAACTTTTCATCGCAACAGGGCTTGGGGCCGGTCTTTGGGTCGGTATCCAAGCGGAGCAAGCTTTTCACAAAACGCGCTGCGAAAACGCAGGCGGAACTGTGAACGAAGCTTCCCTTTGTGTTGGAAACAAGTGATGGGCACAGCATCCGAAAACAACGATGCGGGGGCGTTTTCCGAACGCTTCCGCAGCGATTTTGAGACGCTTTTAAAACTGCGCCGTGATGTGCGCCATTTTAAAAGTGACCCCATCCCCGAAACGGTGATGGATGCTCTTTTAGACACATTTCATTACGCGCCTTCCGTTGGCTTGTCGGAGCCGTGGCGTATTGTGCATATCCATAGCGATACGGCCCGCCAAGCGGCGCTCACGAATTACAAAGCTGCAAATGCTGCGGCTCTTGAAACATATCGCGACGACAAAGCGGCCCTTTACGCCAAGCTCAAACTCTCAGGCATGCAAGACGCTCCTGTGCAAATCGCGGTTTTTTGCGATGAGGCCACAGTCAAAGGTCAAAAACTTGGCGCGATGACCATGCCCGAAATGCGGCGTTATTCCGTTGTCGCGGCGATCACGCAATTTTGGCTGGCGGCACGTGCGGTTGGGCTTGGCGTTGGCTGGGTGTCGATCCTCGACCCAGATCAGCTAAAATCCGATTTGGCCATTGAAGACAGCTGGGCGCTTGTGGCCTATTTGTGCATCGGTTGGCCAGAAGAACACGCAACAACGCCCGAACTTGCGCGCATGGGCTGGGAAGATCGGCGCACGCGCCTGATCAGTGAGGTGCGCTAGATGACCCCATTTCCATCACATTCAACACGAGGAGTGTCCACATGACCGATCGTATCTGTGTTGGTGCCATTTCAGGTGCCTTTGGCGTGAAAGGCGATGTGCGCCTCAAAAGCTTCTGTGCGACGCCAGATGACATCGCGACCTATCACCCGATCTATTCCGAAGACGGCACACGGCAATTTGAAATTACGCTTCTTGGCCATGCCAAAAACGGGTTCACAGCCCAGCTCTCTGGTGTGCGGACAAAAGAAGAGGCCGACGCGCTAAAAGGTGTGCGCTTGATGGTCGATCGGGATCAATTTCCGAACCTGCCAGATGATGAGTTTTATCACTCCGACTTGATTGGGTTGGAGGTGTTAGATACCGGCGGAACCTCCCTTGGAACGGTCAAAGCCGTGCACAATCATGGGGCCTCTGATCTGTTGGAAATCATGGGCGGCGGACGAAGTGCAACGGTTTTACTGCCGTTCACGCGCGACGCTGTACCGACGGTTGATCTCAAGGCAAAACGCATCATCGCAGACCCGCCTGAGGGGCTTTTATAAGGCACCCCAGTTCCCCGCGCATAAAGGCGCGGCATTAGTTAACGAAGGATAGAACGTGGCTTCAAATGAAAAATCCCATGGGCGGCTTTCCATTTCCGAGAGCCTCAAGCCGCGCGCATTGATCGAGGATCGCCCCGACCTTCATGGGGTTTGGAAAGCAAAGATCGTCACGCTGTTCCCTGAAACCTTTCCGGGCATTTTGGGAGCATCCCTCACAGGGAAGGCGTTAAAGGACGGGTTATGGCAGATGGAAACCATTGATCTGCGCCCCTTTGGCAAAGGCAAACACAAAAACGTCGACGACACGCCTTATGGCGGTGGCGCGGGGTTGGTTTTACGTCCCGATGTGGTTGGCGAAGCTTTGATGAAAGCCCGCCGCGGCACACCAATGGACCGCAAAGCATGGCCCGTTATCTACATGTCGCCGCGCGGAAAACCCATGACCCAAGAGATGGCCGAACGGTTTTCCAAAGCGGACGGAATGACCATATTATGCGGCCGCTTTGAAGGCGTAGACGAACGTGTGATCGAAGAATTCGACATCGAAGAAGTGTCTATGGGGGATTTTATCCTAACGGGCGGAGAGATCGCAGCACAGGCCTTGATTGATGCGACGGTTCGGCTTATACCGCGCGTTCTAGGGAATCAGGCATCGACTGAGGACGAATCGTTTTCAGATGGTCTACTTGAACATCCCCAGTATACGAAACCTGCCACTTGGGCTGATCGTGAGATACCGGAAATACTTCTGTCTGGGCATCACGCGAAAATAGACGACTGGCGGCAGGCTATGGCCGAACGGCTAACAAAAGAAAGACGACCTGACCTCTGGCGGGCTTATTGTGAAGATCATGATAGGGACCCGGAAGAAGACCGAGAGCTCTGAGGATGTCATTAACTTCGTGGAATAAACCACGAGCAATTTAGGAGAAACGCGATGGATCTTATCGCACAACTGGAAGCCGAGCAGGTTGCTGCTCTTGGCAATGATATTCCAGATTTCAAAGCGGGTGACACAATCCGCGTCGGCTTTAAAGTGACTGAGGGCTCCCGTAGCCGTGTTCAGAACTACGAAGGCGTCTGTATTTCACGTAAAAACGGCCACGGCATTGCTGGCTCTTTTACAGTTCGCAAAATTTCTTTCGGTGAAGGTGTTGAGCGTGTGTTCCCACTTCACTCCACAAACATCGAAAGCATCACAGTCGTTCGCCGCGGTCGCGTTCGTCGTGCGAAACTTTACTATCTTCGTTCACGTCGCGGTAAATCTGCACGTATTGCTGAAGATACAAACTACAAACCGAAAAAAGCATAAGGACGGATACCATGAGAAAAGACATCCATCCCGATTATCACTTCATCGACGTCAAAATGACAGATGGCTCCATCGTGAAAATGCGCTCCACATATGGCAAAGAAGGCGACACATTGGCGCTTGATATTGATCCATCTGCGCACCCAGCATGGAACGGCGGCAACGCCAAACTTATGGATACCGGCGGACGCGTATCCAAGTTTAAAAACAAATACGATGGGTTCGGCTTCTAAGCTTACTCACAGTTTTCAAAAACCCGCGCATATCGCGGGTTTTTTTATATCTCTTACTGTTCCAAAAGCATAACAAATGATCGATCTATATTGTGAGCGCACTGCATTTGGATTTTGGAATGAGCCTCTCAATGCCGTAAGCAACCTCTCCTTCATCTTGGCCGCTTATTTTGCGTGGCGCCTTTTGCAGCGTCAAAAATCGGGCACTTTTGTTGAATATATCTTAATTGCTTTGGCCGCGAGCATTGGGATCGGGTCTTTCCTTTTTCACACCTTTGCCACCCCTTGGGCGGAACTGCTAGACGTTGTTCCAATTTGGTCATTTGTGGCCTTGTTTGTCTTGGCCATCATTTACCGTTCCGTGGATGAAAACATCATCCGCTTTGCCCGCATCAGCGCCATCGCGATCACCATCACGGGCCTCGTTTTCTACTTCACCTCAGGCGATGTGACCACATCACATACCCATGCCCATGCCGAAACCGCTTTTAACGGGTCGTTGCAATATGCCCCTGCAATCATTGCGTTGGGCATCTTTGCAGGCTTGAGCTATATTAAAAAATCACCTGCACGGCACATGATTGGCCTCGCCTGTGTTACGTTTTTTGTCTCTCTCATTGCGCGCAGTATTGATCTTAACATTTGCACAACCACCCCAATTGGGAGCCATTTCATCTGGCACCTCTTAAATGGCCTGATGATCTATCTGCTTTTGCGCGCCCTTATCCGCTATTTTCCTACTCCCCAGAAAACCGCACCTCTTTAATCGCGATTTGCGCCTTTCACTTTTGGAAAAATAGGTTAGATTTACCCGAGAAAACTACACGTTGAGGTTCAAGAGTTGGCACATATTATCGTCGTCGGAAATGAAAAAGGCGGATCCGGAAAATCCACCACATCGATGCATATTGCCACGGCGCTCGCGCGCATGGGTCACAAAGTCGGTGCCCTTGATCTTGATCTGCGGCAAAGCACCTTTGGCCGCTACATTCATAACCGCACCCGCTACTGTGAAGAACACGGCGTCACTCTTCCTATGATTGAATATCATGGTTTGCCTGAAGTGGATCCAGAAACTCTAAGCGAAGGTGAAAACATCTATGATCGCCGCCTTTCCGCTGCGGTCACGGCACTTGAACCCAATAATGATTTCATCCTCATCGACTGCCCAGGTTCGCACACCCGCTTGAGCCAAGTCGCGCACTCTTTGGCGGATACATTGGTCACCCCTCTCAATGACAGCTTCATTGATTTTGACCTTCTGGCGCATGTGGATTCGACAACCGACAAAATCCTCGGCCCATCTGTTTATTCAGAAATGGTCTGGAGCGCGCGCCAGCTGCGCGCAACCGCAGGCCTACCGCCTATTGATTGGGTGGTGATCCGCAATCGCCTACAGGCCCAAAATATGCACAACAAACAAAAAATGGGCCAAGCGTTGCAAAACTTGTCAAAGCGGATTGGCTTTCGCGTGGCTCCTGGGTTTAACGAACGGGTTATTTTCCGTGAATTGTTTCCACGTGGCCTCACGCTCCTTGATCTTCGGGATGTGGGGGTTGTTGGGCAAATGAACATTTCCAACGTCGCGGCCCGCCAAGAGCTCCGGGATCTCATCACATCTTTGAAACTGCCCAACGTGACGATAGATTTCTAATCGCGAAACACAACCACAGCGCAGAGCCACCAAGGTTTCCTATTCGGGAAACACGTGGGTGCGCTTCACCACACCATAAACAAAACTTGTATCGATGGAACTGATGCCGCCAATTGGATGGAGACGTTCGCGCACAAACTGTTCATAGCCTTCAAGGTCACGCACAACGACCCGCAACAGATAATCCGACAGACCCGTCATCACAAAACATTCCAAGACTTCCGGGATGTTTTTCATCTGTCTTTCAAAATGATCCACGATTTCTTTGGTGTGCTTTTCAAGGCTAATACGCACCATAACCGTGACGGGTAAGCCGTAGGCTTGGGCGTCAACCTCAGCGCTGTAACCGGAAATTACACCAGCCTGCTCAAGGAGTTTCAAGCGCCGCAAGCATGGCGAAGGTGATAAATTGACAGCCTCCGCCAAATCAAGATTGCTCATCCGGCCATTGGCCTGCAATGCACGAAGGATCTTTCGATCAGTGTCATCTATTTTCGCATTTTTTGGCATAATATTCCAATAATAATCAATTTTAGACACAACTTAGCAAGATATAACCCAAAGGCATAGCACATAGTTCCCCTATAGAATCGAGGGAACCACAATGAAATCAAGCGACCACGACTTTTCCACACGCGCGATCCATCACGGCTATGATGCCCAGTCCCATCAAGGGGCCTTAAATCCACCTATTTATATGACATCCACATTTACGTTTGATACCGCCGAAAGCGGTGGACAGATGTTCGCAGGTGAAAAAGAAGGGCATTTTTATTCCCGCATCTCCAACCCGACCTTGGATCACCTCGAACAACGGATCGCCAATTTAGAAGGCGCCGAAGCCGGTTTATGCGCCGCCTCTGGCATGGGGGCAATCACATCAACCCTCTGGTCTTTCCTCAAAGCGGGTGACGAAGTCATCATTGATAAAACACTCTACGGATGTACATTTGCGTTTATGACCCATGGGCTGCCGCGGATGGGCATCCATGTCACCTTGGTGGACATGACAGACCCGCAAAATGTTGCGGATAAAATCAGCGCGAACACCAAAATCGTCTATTTCGAAACGCCCGCCAATCCCAACAACCGTTTGGTTGATATTGCGGCCGTGTCTGAAATTGCACATCGCGTTGGGGCCAAAGTCGTCGTGGATAACACCTATGCCACGCCTGTGATCACTCGTCCAATTGAACATGGCGCAGATATCGTCGTCCATTCCGCCACCAAATTCCTGAGCGGCCATGGGGATGTTGTGGCGGGCCTTGTGGTTGGCTCAAAGGAAGACATCAGCCAAATTCGCCTTGTTGGTCTCAAGGATATGACGGGCGCTGTAATGTCGCCAATGACGGCGATGCTTTTGCTGCGTGGGATTAAAACGCTAGAACTGCGCGTTGAGCGTCACTGCCAATCCGCGCTTTTGGTCGCCCAAGCGTTAGAAAGCCACCCTGCTGTGCTCAACGTCTCCTATCCTGGCCTTGATAGTTTCACGCAAAGCGAACTTGCACAGCGTCAGATGTCGGCTTTTGGCGGCATGATCCCCTTTGAAGTCAAAGGCGGCAAGGCAGGCGGCATTGCGGTCATGAACCGCTTAAAGCTTGTGCAGCGCGCCGTGAGTTTAGGAGATGCGGAAAGCCTCATCCAGCACCCTGCGAGCATGACCCATTCAACCTATAGCCCCGAAGAGCGGGCTGAACACGGCATTGCCGAAGGCCTCGTGCGCCTATCGGTCGGACTTGAGGGCGTGCATGACATCATTGCGGACTTAAATGCCGCGCTACGCGGACATAACATGGACGCCGCCTAAGCCTCCTTCACAAAACTGCGCCCCCAAACCCCTCTCATTTCGGAGCGAAACATGACGAAAACAATCCTAGGCGACAGCCAAAGCCAAGCCCCTTCACGCACTGGTGAAGGCTGGCTAAATACCCTCGATCGCAAACGGGCATCAGGCCCTTTTCTAGCAACCCATCCCCATTTGGGCACAGGCCCGTCAACAACGGCCGTTCATGCGGGAACCCATGACGACCCACGCACAGGTGCGGTTGGCACCCCCATTTATCAAGCCTCAACCTTTGTGCTCAATGAGGATCAGTATTCATCCGTCGAAGACGGGTTCGCGCGTGACCGGTTCATTTATTCACGCTACGGAAATCCGTCCCAATGGGCGGTGCAAGAAAAGCTCGCGGCACTTGAAGGCGCGGAATCAGCCATTGTCTTTAGCTCAGGCATGGCCGCAATCACCAGCACGGTCCTCGCCCTCATGGATAAAGGCGCCCATGTGGTCGCCTCTAGCGATCTCTATGGCGGGACTTTCAACCTGTTCAATCAAGAATTCCCAACCCTTGGCATGTCCAGCACTTTGGTCGATTCCTATGATTTTGACGCCATCGAAGCCGCCATTTTGCCCAACACACAATTGATGTATTTCGAAGCCATCACAAATCCGCTTTTGAAAGTCATCGACATTCCACGGCTGGTGGAAATTGCCAAACGTCGCAACGTGCGCTTGGTGGTGGATGCCACCTTCGCACCACCTGTGGCGATGCGTTGTTTGGGTCACGGGGTTGATGTGGTTATTCACTCTGCTTCAAAATACCTCAACGGCCATAGCGACCTGATTGCGGGTGTGGCTGCAGGGCCGCGCAAGCTCATTGATATGATCTGGCCACGGCTTCTAAACTATGGCGGATCCCTTGATCCACATGCTTGTTTTTTGCTGGAACGCGGGCTCAAAACCCTTGCGGTTCGGATGCGTGCACATGAAGAAAGCGCCACCGCATTGGCGCATTTTTTGGAAAGCCACCCCAAAGTAAAAACGGTTTTCTATCCGTTTCTTAAAAGCCATCCCGACTACGACACCGCCAAGCGGCTTTTGAAAAATGGCATGGGCAATATCACATTTGTGATCGAAGGGGGGGATGACGCCGCACTCCGTTTGGTCGAGGCCCTGAATATCCCAAAACAAGCCACAAGCCTTGGCGGGGTCGAAAGCCTTATCAGCCTGCCGTTTAATACGTCACAAGCCACGTTCACATCCCGTCAACGTGCCGATATCGGGATCGACCCTGGCTGCGTGCGCCTTTCCGTCGGGATTGAAGACGCCGCCGATTTAATCGCCGACTTTGACCGCGCCCTTAGCGCCATCTATTCAAAATAAGGATCCCTTTTATGCGCAACAATATCCCAACCGCCGCCCTTAGCGAATTTGTCTCCGAAGTCTCCGATGCCCCCGAAGAGGCATTGATGGAATATGGCCTAGACATCAA
>JBMYYE010000031.1:0-21755 GCA_049609065.1 Halocynthiibacter sp. | reverse complement strand
CCTTAGCACGCAGTTTCCCACGCGACGCCGCCGTTAGGGCCGTTTCCGAGCCAGAGAAGAACGCAGAAAGCGCCAGCAAAATAACGATCAAGCCAGAGGTGATCCAAAATGCAGTGTCAAAAATGTCGGCCATAAGACGCGAGTACTCAATAATTAGGGTGATCCCTATGGTTATGGGGGCAAATTGGGGGCATTTCAACCAATCCCGTTGATTTAGCCTGTCTTTTTGCGCCGATCTGTTGCCGATTAATCCGCGGCAAGGGGATGTTTGTCAAAAACCAGCGTTTTGAGGCGCTCTTCAATCACATGGGTGTAAATTTCTGTGGTGGAAATATCGGCGTGGCCGAGCATGGCCTGGATCGCCACAAGGTCCGCCCCGTTTTCCAAGAGATGGGTGGCAAAGGCATGGCGGATCACGTGGGGGGTGACGGATTTTGGCGGCAAGCCAACCTCAAGAGCCAGCTTTTGGATCTGTGTGAAAAACCATTGGCGCGTGACATGCCCCGCCTTACCGCGGGACGGAAATAAAAACAAAGAGGGGGCCGCGCCCGTTTCAGCTTTCTTATGGGCCATTTCCGCGTCCAAATGGGTGAGCCAAGCGGCCAGTTTATCCCGTGCATCCGGTGACAGCGGCACCATGCGTTCCTTGCTGCCTTTGCCTTTAATCAAAATAACCCGTGGATCACCACGCATGGCCGCGACGGGCAGGGACACCAACTCACTCACGCGCATGCCGGTGGCATAGAGCAGTTCGAGCATTGCAGATAATCGCAATCGATCGCGCGGCGCGCGCTTGCCTGATCCTGCCGCATCCAAAAGCGCATCAACATCCGCCATCTTTAGGGTTTTAGGGAGGCTTTTTTGGCGCCCTGGACCTTTGATTTGTACGGTTGGGTTTGTGTCGCTCCAACCTTCCTCAACCGCAAAACGGTAAAACTGCTTAACAGCAGAGAGCCGCCGCGCACGGGTGGCCACGGCCAAACCTTCGTCGCTCAGTGAAATGAGATAGGCCTCGATATCGGCACGTTGTGCCGCAAGAGGCGCGAGGCTGCTATAGGTCAAGACGTCAAAATATTGTTCCAAATCATGACGGTAAGCGCTGATGGTATTCTCTGCGGCATTTAATTCGGCGAATTGGGCTTCTAAAAATAGCTCAAGCATTTGATGGGGAGATCGGGACATGCCGCGCCTATCCGTTTGTCGGCGGCAAAAATGCGGTTTTTAAATAGGCACGGATTGCCACGCCGCGGGCTTCATTTTCAAGCCCAAGGGCCCGCAAACTGCGAAGCCCTGCACCAAGGGCTTTGAGGTCCCCATTCAATCCCTTTTCGCATTCCAAAATCACCAAAAGAAGGGCCTCCCCCAACGCGCCGCGCTTGGCGGTGGTGTAAATGGGGTTGGTTGCGGGGGATAGATGAATGTTGCTGCTGTCCTTAAAGGCGGCGGCGATGGTGTCTGCGGTTTGGTTGAGTGTGGATGAAAAATCTGGCGCGCCGCGTGAGACCCCAATGAGAAAACGCGCCTCAGGCGATGTCGCGGGCGCATTGGCTGTAATTTCTTCGTAATTTGGATTCAAGAGCCCATAGCGAAAGGCGATACGCTTGGCGTCCCCAATGAGATGTTTATCTGCAAGAGCGCCGCCAAAGCTGCGTGCCATTGCCTCCTCAAGCCCGACGTCTCGCATTGTGCGATCAAGGGTGGAAAGTGCTTTGGAAAGCCCGATGGGGTCACCAGATTTTAGCGCAATATCAAACCGTTGCAGGGCCTCGACACGTTCCCAAACCCCACCAGATGCTGATGGTGTGCGTTCGGAATAAACCCCAAGGAGTTGATTTGTCGGGATGGCGCCAGCTTTGGCCAAACGCTCCGCTGCGTGAAGTTTTGCTTTCCAACCCGTGAAATCATCCAAATCCGCATGGGCATAAACCAGTGGAAGCGCATCCGTTGGGAGCGGCTCACCAATGGCGGCATGTAAGAAAAATTGGGTCGCAGATATGGGGTTTGCGGCTGGAAGAGGGGGCTTACCCTCAGCCAGTTCTGGGGTCAAATACCGATCCAAAAGTGCGGCATCGGATGCGCTTAATGTGCCAAGACTGCGTCCAGCATCCAGCAAAATGCTGGCGGTGTCATAAGATCCTGTGCGCACCAAGCAGGTGGCGCGCGTCAACTCATTTGGTGCAAAGCGGGGGGTCTTTGTTAAAAACTCACAGGCCTCATCAGGGGCGTTTTGGATCATCGCGCCGCGCAGCCAGAGCGCGTAAAGGCTGGGATGAATGGCCGCGGTGCTGTGGGCCAATGTGATCGGTTCTTCTAGCGCACCAAGCGTATAGAGTGCGCTAAGGCGGGCGGCTAAAAACGCCCCAGTGGGGGCGGCGTTTTGCGGGGGCGTCGTTTCTGCAAGCAAGAGTTTGAGGTAAAGCCCCCGCATTGGAGTGCTCAACTCGGCGGGGATTTCTTTTATAATTTCAGAAAGTTGCGCGGCATTGCTTCCTTCCCATAGGCCCGCGGGAAGTCCGGTTGTCCGACGAGGGAGAAGTCCAGCCCCATCAGGATCGGGATCATCAAGAGGGATGATTTCGATCACGTCATCTGTGATGCCCTCAGTAATTTCTGCGGTTTCTGCGCCTGTGATGATGGGACGTTTGATTTGCTTTGATGGGATCTGGCTTTGCCCTTCCGTGAGCCAATCAATCGCCGACATCGGGGTTTGCTTTTGTGACCCTGTTTGTGCGGCCGTTTCGAAACCTGCAACACCAAAGGCCCCGACCGTGAGGCAAATGCCAATACGGGCTGACAGGCGGGCACATAGTCGCGCATGTGCGGGCCGTTTATGATGTTTCATTAAGCTCAATCAGTTGGTTGATTTCACTTTGTGTTGGATCAGAGAGCCCAATATAGGCGTATCCGAGCACAAAAAAGGCGTAAAGGCTGGCCAAAATGATGATTATCCACAGTAATTTTCTCATAAGAGCCTCTCGGAGATATGTTTTGAAGGAGTATAAACAATGGTTTTTTGTTTTTCTATAGACTTTACATATAAGGATATAAACGGGCGGATAATTGGTCACGCCTGTTACGTTTCCCCTTGCCAATCGGGTGCATAGCCTCGTATCAAAAAGAGGAATTTGAACTGAAACAATCTATTTTCACGGGCGGTGTGCGTGACCTATCATTTAAAGAAATCGATTGTTCTCGTGGGAATGATGGGGGCGGGAAAAACCGCCATTGGGACATCGCTTGCTGCGCGTCTATCCGTGCCGTTTTTGGACAGTGATGAAGAGATTGTAAAAGCTGCAAAAATGCCGATTTCCGATATTTTTGAACGCGATGGTGAAGCCTTTTTTCGCGCGCGAGAAAGCGAAGTTATTGCGCGATTGCTGGATGGAGAACCAACAATCCTCTCAACTGGTGGTGGCGCTTTTTTGGCGGAAGAAAACCGAAACCTGATCGCGAGTAAAGCAGTGTCGTTGCGGCTGGCGGCGGATGTTGATTTGCTGTGGTCACGGGTGCGTCACAAGAATACGAGACCCCTTCTAAGAACGGATAACCCACGGAAAACGCTCGAAGATATCTTTGCTGCGCGCGAACCCATTTATGAAATGGCCACCTTATCCGTGCATGCAGATCCGTCATATTCAATCGAAGAAATGACGGATAAAGTTGTTGCTATGTTGCTTAAAACGCCTGAGATCCTTGAGGAAACCTAATGCAAAAAATTCATGTCCCGCTTTCTGGCCGTGCCTATGACATACATGTCGGCGAAGGGCTAATTTCACAAGCTGGGACGTATATTGCGCCGTTTTTGGATCGGCCACGTGTCGCGGTAATTTCCGATGAAAATGTAGCGGCGCTCCATCTTGAAAGTTTACGTGCAGGGCTAGCCGCCTCGGGCATTGATATGGTGAGTTTGGTTCTTCCAGCCGGCGAGGCGACAAAATGCTGGGCGGAATATACGCGCGTTGTGGAATGGCTGCTGGATGAAAAAATTGAGCGTCGTGATGTGGTTGTGGCTTTTGGCGGCGGTGTAATTGGTGATTTGGTGGGGTTTGCAGCCGCCAGTTTGCGCCGCGGGGTCCGGTTCGTGCAGGTGCCAACATCGCTTTTGGCACAGGTCGATAGCTCAGTTGGGGGAAAAACCGGCATTAACACGCGCCACGGGAAAAACCTTGTTGGGGCATTTCACCAGCCAAGCTTGGTCTTGGCGGATATTTCTGTTTTGGGCACTTTGACGCCGCGCAATTTCCTTGCTGGAATGGGCGAAGTGGTAAAATATGGGCTTCTTGGGGATGCAACATTTTTTGAGTGGCTGGAAACCCATGGCGCGGCTCTTACCCAAGGGGATATGGATTTACGCGCCCAGGCGGTGGCCCATTCGTGTCAGATGAAAGCGGACATTGTTGTGCGCGACGAAACAGAGCAAGGCGACCGTGCGTTGTTGAATTTGGGGCATACATTTTGCCACGCTTTTGAGGCAGCAACTGGATATTCCGATCGGTTATTGCATGGGGAAGGTGTGGCAATAGGCTGCGCCATGGCGTTTGAGGTGGCCGCAAGGCACGGCCTATGTGCGCAAGAAGCCCCAAGCCGCGTGCGCGCGCTTTTGGTGGAAATGGGGATGAAGACGGATCTTTCTGATATTGAGGGGGATCTTCCTGGCGCTGATGAATTGATGGACCTGATGTCACAAGATAAAAAAGTCGTGGATGGGCGCATTCGTTTCATTATGGCGCGTCAAATTGGTGAAGCCTATGTAACGCAAGATGTGGATTTAGATATTGTTAAATCCGTTTTAAAAGAAGCGCTTGCGGCGAGAACTTAATCAAATTCACGCTCTCTGGATATTGATCATTGATCTTAATCTACGCAAATAAAAAGGCCCGCCAAAGCGCGCCTTTTGAAGTCTTTTCGAAATCGCTATTTGGATTTTAGAACGGGATTTCGTCGTCTAGATCTGAGTTTGAACCAGATGATTGTGGGCCACTTGGACCACTTGGAGCGCCTTGGTCATAACCGCCATCATAGCCGCCTTGGCCGCCGCCATACCCACCAGATTGGCCGCCGCCACCATCACCGCGTCCACCAAGCATGGTAAGCGTGCTGTTGAAGCCTTGTAGAACAACCTCTGTTGAATAGCGGTCATTGCCTGATTGGTCTTGCCATTTACGTGTTTGAAGCTGGCCTTCGATATAAACGGTGGAGCCTTTGCGAAGGTATTGTTCGGCGACGCGTACTAGGCCCTCATTAAAAATCGCAACGCTATGCCATTCGGTTTTCTCACGGCGTTCGCCCGTGTTGCGGTCTTTCCATGTTTCTGACGTTGCAATGCGCAGGTTGCACACCTTGCCGCCATTGCCAAATGTGCGGACCTCAGGGTCACGGCCCAAATTGCCAACGAGGATAACTTTATTTACTGAACCGGCCATCTAGAGCCTCCCTACGAATCTATGATTTCTCGTGAACTTACATCATCCTTTCGTAGTAAACATCTGCTTAATTTTGCCAAAAGGGTTTGTAAGGACGAAATAATCGCCTATATTCACCACAGTAATGGTTATAGGATGCATCTTCGCGATGAAAAAGCTCATTTTTATTGCAAAAATTATGGCCATTTCGGCGTCTTTGTCCTTTTTGGGGGCAGGGCTCGTTATCGCGGATACGTTCAAACGTGGAACGTCCCGCTCAAGCATGTTTAACTCTCAGACCAAAATTTTAGACACACGCGCCCGGCAGCAATACAAAAGTTCCATACGGTTGCGGCCAACGTCTGTGCATGTGCCATCCTCTGGGAACGTAACATATCGGGGTAAATACAAAGGCCCATATCTTGCTGTTGCGCGGTCTGTTGCACGGCGCCATGGGGTGCCTGAGGATCTTTTCTTGCGGTTGATTCAACAAGAAAGCGCATGGAAAGCCAATGCGCGCTCCCATAAAGGCGCGATTGGTTTGGCGCAGCTTATGCCGGCAACGGCCCGAAAGCTTGGGGTGAACCCGAAAAAACCCCATGAGAACCTTGAAGGCGGCGCACGTTATCTACGTCAACAATATGACCGGTTCCGCAGCTGGCGCTTGGCGCTGGCCGCGTATAATGCGGGTCCCGCAGCCGTTACGAAATACAACGGCGTCCCCCCCTATAAAGAAACGCGCAACTATGTGCGTAAAATCCTTGGAAGCTAGCACGTAGACCTCTGGCTAGGTCCGTTACTTTGCCGTGTTTATTGCGCCATCTAAGGTGGAAAAGTCCCGAACTTGCCCATCGGTGAGTGGCGCTTTTTTATGATCTGCTTGTGACATACGCACCACGAGGCAACGCCCCTTTGCACAAAGTTCAGTCATATGATCATCATTCACGCGGTGCACCCCATATTCGGTCATAAAGCTGGTGCGGCCATATTGCGCCGTGCGGCATGTGATTGCCACGGTTTCATTCATAAAAAGGGGTTTAACATATTCGGCCTCTTGCCATTTTACCACGGCGTAGAACGCATCCTCTTTTGCGGGAAATAATCCACGCTCGATCAAATATGCTACGCGGATTGTTTCGAACCAGCGGAAATATATGACGTTATTCACATGCCCAAGCATGTCAATTTCGTTAAATTCAACGCGTTCGAGTTGCACAAAAGGTGCGGTGAGGTTGAGCGACGCGCGCTCTGCATCCCCAAGGGGGACAGAATATGGAAAATAGGTCATGTTTTTTATTAAACCTGTTTGCTGAGCACTGGCCAGTGCCTGTCGAAATGACGTTGCGCTCTTTTCGGTCGCGTGTCAAAAATACGGTGATCATCTGGTGCAGTTTTGTCCCCAGTTAGGATCATTTCCCCCAAGGAGGGTCCCATGTCCGCAATCAAACGTTTATTTTCAGAAGGTTATCGCGCCTTTTTCTTCTTTTCTGCCGCCTATGCAGTGGTAACCGGTGGGGTGTGGGCCTATTGGCTTTGGGGTGGGGATTTGCCGTTCTTTGAACGTGCGATCCTACCACAATGGCACGCACATGAAATGATATTTGGCTTTGCAACGGCGGCCATGGCTGGTTTTTTCTTAACGGCGGTGCCCAATTGGGTGGGCGGTGCGGCCGCGCGGCCTTTCTATATTGCGATGGTGGCTTTGATTTGGGCGCTTGGGCGTATTGCCATGTGGTATAGCGGCGCTTTGCCCGCGGGCATTGTTATGGTGTTGGATCTGATGTTTTTGCCGTTGCTGGGACTGAATATTCTTTTGCAGCTTTTGAAACGGCCTAAGCCGCAAAATATGGTGTTTTTATTATTTATGACGCTGATTTGGGTGGCAAACCTGATGGTGCATCTCGAATGGGTGGGGATCACGGATGATACGTTGTCGCGTGGCCTACGGGGTGGATTGTTCGGGTTTTGTGCGATGATTGGCATTCTTGGAGGGCGCGTAACGCCTGCCTTCACACGCAATGCGATGAAGCGCGCAGGGGTGGATGAGGCGCAATGGCCGACTTCAAACCCGTGGATCGAAAAGCTGTCTCTGGTGAGTTCGATAGGGCTTCCTATAGTGGTTTTAGTGGCGCTTCCTGACCTTGTGATTGGGGCTTGGGCCATTGGATTTGCCTGTTTACAGGCTTTGCGCTTGCGCAATTGGCGGGGAGCGTGGTGTCTGCGTCACCCCATTTTATGGGCGCTTCACATGAGTATTGGAATGAATGTGATTGGGGCTGCGCTGTGGGGGAGTGCGCTCATGGGGGTTGGCTCAGAACGCGCAGCCTTGCACATCCTTGGAATTGGCGCCGCGGGGGGCATGATCCTTGCGATAATGAGCCGAGCAAGCTTGGGGCATTCAGGGCGCGCGCTGATTGCGCCGAAACCTGTTTCTTTTGGATATTGGGCCATTGCGGGGGCAACGCTGATCCGATTTGTGGCGGAAAACATGTCGGGCGGCGTTTACACTGCGCATATGATCGCGGCGGTTTTGCTCTGGATGATCGGGTTTGGCGCATTTCTCTGGGCGCTTTGGCCCGCCTTGTTTTGCCCTCGGGTGGATAGAGGTTAATCACGAAAAGCCCGGTTTTTTACCCGCGTAATAGGGCGTATAATATAGTCCAAGACGGTTTTGGGGCGCGCTAGAATGTCGACCTCAGCGCGCATGCCTGGAATAACGCGAAGCGGTGCACCATCGGCCCCAGTGACGTGACCGGTGAGCGTGACAATGGCGATATAATTGCTGCTTTGCGCGTCTTTACTTGGAATTGCATCGGCGCCAATCCGTGTGATGGTGCCATGTAATGCCCCATAGCGCGTGGAATCATACGCCGTTAGCCGTACGCGGACGCTTTGCGTGGGGTAGAGAAACCCAATATCTTTGGGTGAGATATAAGCCTCAACCAAAAGGTCACCTTGTGAGGGAATGATTTCCACCAAGTTTTGACTTGGCTGAGCAACGCTGCCTTGGGTTTTTAAATGAATGCGATTGATAACGCCATCTATTGGAGAAAGGAGTGTCGCGCGTTTTAGGCGGGCTTCCATCGCGGGATGTCTTGCTTCTAGTTTTGCGATATCATTTTCGGTTTTAACCGCATTTTGGAGCATTTTCGCGCGTCGTTCGGCTTTGCTTGTTTTGTGTTGCTCTTTGATTTCTGTGATGGAGGCCGTCGAAATGGCGATGCCAGCTTTTGCGCGGCTAAGCTCGAGTGCATTTTCTGCAATCTTTCGCTTGAGCCTAAGCACGGTACGCTCTGGTTCGAGGTTGCGCTCAACCAAGGGGCGCATAATGGCCAATTCCGCATTCAAAAGGACATGGGTTTGTTGAGTATGCTTTAACTCTTCATGGCTTCTGTTGCGCTCTTCCTCATGGATACGCAGCTGCGCCTTTAGGCGGTTTTCAAGGGAGGCGAGTGTGCTTTTATACGTGTTATAAAGCGCACGCTCATTTTGAATGAGATGTGGGTTGGCGTGGGCTAAAGGAGCCGGAAATATAAGCGGTGTGTCATTTATTTTCGCAGTAAGGCGTGTCGCACGGATTTTGAGCGCCTGAAGTGCGGCGCGCTCTTCCTTAAGTTGCGCTTGGATATTCTCAGGGTCCATCGCAATGAGAAGATCACCTTTTCGAACCTGTTGGCCTTCCTTGACATATAGCTTTGTGACAACGCCTGCTTCACTGGCCTGTAAGATGTGGATATTTTCACTTGGGATTACTTTTCCGTTTACGCGTGTGATGTCTTCGATTTCTGTTACATAGGCCCACATAAATAGGGTCAAAAGAAAGGCAAAAATTATGCCGATCAACGCCGAAGCGGACCATTTGGGCCGCCTATTTATGTCACGGGCAAGGGTTTGAAAATTTGGTGCCATGGTTATTTTTCTTGTGTAGGAAAGATAGCCTCTTTCGGGCCATCAAAGACGATACTTGCATTTCCGAGCACGATGACGCGATCGACCAGTTTTAAAAGATTGGGGCGGTGGCTCACTATGATGAGGGTGCGGTCGGCAACTTCGGGTATGAGGTTTTGGATGATTTTCTCTTCGGTCTTGATGTCCATGTTTGAGCTGGGTTCATCCAGAACCAGAATGCGGGGATCGCCAATGAGAGCGCGCGCCAAGGAAATGCATTGGCGCTGTCCGCCAGAAAGCCCTTCGCCGCGTTCTTTTATGCGCCAGTCATATCGATGGGGATGGTGGCGAACGAAACTGTCAGCGCCGGCGATCTGTGCTTTTTCAAAAATGTCGTCTTCGGTGACTGTGTGTTTTCCAAGCCCAATATTTTCTTTGATGGATCCAGAGAAAAGCCAAATATCTTGAAGTGCAAAACCTATATTTTCCCGAAGATCATCTGGGTTAATTGTTCGTAAATCTGTTCCATCAATGAGCACTTTGCCGGTGTCAGGCCTCTGCAGGCCGAGCATGAGATGCGCGAGCGTGCTTTTCCCAGATCCAAGCGGCCCCATTATGGCGACTTTTTCACCTGCCTTGAGGGACAGGTTGATATTGTTGAGTATAGGGTCGAGGGCGTTTTCGTGCCGGAAACTCACATTTTTGAGGGCTATTGAGCCCTTAATGTTTGATTTTGAGATTCTTTGATCGCCATGCGAGCGCTCAATTGGGGTGTGCATAAGCGTGTTGATTTCTTTATACGCGCTTCGGGCTTGGCTGAGGCGTGTTAAAAGATGAGCAATATGGGCCAGCGGCGCAAGCGTTCGACCCGTTAAGATCACACAGGCAATGAGCGCACCCATGCTTGTGCGGCCATCTTGAATAAGTAAAACACCATAAAAAATAATCGCAACCTGTGCCGTTTGTTGAATCAATGCTGTTATATTGAGGGCAAACTGCGTAATGGCGCGGCTTTTGTTTGCTTGTGTTGCATGAAATCCCACAGCCTTTTGCCAGCGGCGGCGCATCAAGGCAACTGCACCCACAGCTTTAATGGTTGCAAGCCCGGTGAGCGTTTCGATCAAAATGCCTTGTTTGCTGCGTGCTGTTTTGCTGTTGGAATCAGAAAGTGGCGCAAGTTTGAATTGTATGGTTAGGCCAAATAGAAAAACGATGGGCACAGCCAAAAGAGGGATTAATGCAAGCGGGCCACCGATAAGCCAAATCACGGCTATAAAAAGAAAAATAAAAGGCAGATCCACAAGAGCGGTTAACGTTGCTGAGGTGAAAAAATCCCGAAGGCTTTCAAATTCACGCACCGTGTTGCTGATGTCACCAGATGATCCTCGGCGTGCGTTTGGTGCAAGGGCAAGAATGTGATTAAAAATGCGCTGCGCGAGTTTTTCATCCGCAACTTTTCCCGCGAAATCAATAAAATTGGCGCGTATGGTTTTAATGATGAGATCAAATATGAGCGCAATGCCAACCCCAAGGGTAAGCGCGATGAGAGAGTTGATTGCGTCATTTGGGATGACGCGATCATAAACCACCATTGTGAAGATAGAGGTTGAGAGCCCTAAAATATTGGATAAGACAGCCGCAAGAATAATTTGACTATAGGTCCACCGCTGGCCGCTAAATGCGGACCAAAACCAGTGCGCGGCAGGGGGATTTTGGTCCAAATTGTTATCAGGAATTTCGGTGGAAGGGGGGGTGAGATGTATGAAAACGCCCTGCCAAAAGATATCAGCCTCAGCGGGAGATAGATTTTTCTCGCTTTGTTTTACGCCAAATTCCTGAACGCGCAGATGGCCATCTGCGTGCTTTTCAAAAATAAGATAGGGCGTTTCATCATGTGTCAGCCCAATAAGGGGAAAGAGAACAGGATCTATTTTTTCAATGGGATCTGTGGAGATTGTGACATTAAATCCATTGTATTCAAGGGCTTTCGCGGCCGCCTTAAGGTCGAACTTGCTTTCTTGGCCATGGAATACAGTATGTAAGTCCGCCTGTGAAAGCGGACAGCCCAAATGTTGTGTGAGCTTTATAATAGCGTCTTCAAAAAGGGCGCTTTTGCATGATGTGTCTGTAAAAGCAATCGGAGCGAAGTGGGTCATGATCTGTGGTCTCTATAAATGCTTATGAGGGCCCGAGAGGATGACTTATAAATGGAAATTTTTGAGCAAGTGTTAACGGGGGCGCTGATCACACCCTAAAACACGGTCTATGGCGCAGAAGGGGAAGGTCGGCACAGTTTTGTGCGGAGGCGGTTAGGGGATCCGCTCGATGGGGTGTGTCTCACACACGTTTTTCTCTTCATTAACAGTGAGATAATTTTGTTGAAGAGGTGGCGTGCTACGATGTCGCAGATAAAGACCAAAATCCTCATAATGTCTTGTATTTCAAGTTCTTATGAGGATTTTGGCTCCGGCGGTAGGGATCGAACCTACGACAAATTGATTAACAGTCAACTGCTCTACCGCTGAGCTACGCCGGAATATGTTGGGGTATATAGCCAGCTTGTTTTGGGGCTGCAAGAGAATTTATTGGGAAAATGTGAAAAAAAACACATTGGCGAAAAATGCTCTCACTTTAAGGGGCTAGCTTAGGTCAAAAACGGCATTGTCTGAAAGTGTGCCTTGGTGCGTCACTTGATTTTTGGTCAATAAATCAAGGAGATGGGCGAGAACATTTCGCATGGCTGCCCCATGAAGGCGCGGGTCCACATCCCCATAGAGCGCTTGTGTGATCTCCCACGGGGTTTGTGGGGATGTCCCGAGCATTTCGATGATCTGCGCTTCTCGGGACTGACGGTGGGCCATGACGGCATCAATCCGTGCGATCGGGTCTTCTATGGGATGGCCATGGGCGGGAAAATAACGGTTGATGTTGAGGCGTTTGAGCTTGGCATTGCTGTCGTAGAAGGCGCTCATATCCCCATCAGGGGGCGAAATCATGGTTGTGGCATGCTCCATCAAATGATCACCACAAAAGAGGATGTCCTCAAAGGCGAAGCTCATATGGTTGCAAAAATGGCCTGGCGTCCAGTGGGACGTCACGGACCAATCTGTCCCTGTAATAACGTCGCCATCTTTTAATATGTGCGTGGGATTAAAATCCTGATCTACGCCTTCACCGCCGCCAATGACACCGTTTTTCATAATGCTTTCCATCAGGGGGGACCGCCCAGCCTGGCTATTGCCATAGGCATAGATCGGGGCCTTTGTTGCGTCTGATAGCCGCCGTGCAAGTGGGGAGTGATCCACATGGCTGTGGGTGACGAGGATCGCTTCAAGCGTGCGATCGGTTAGCGCATTGAGGAGGGCATCAAAATGTTCATTATCATCAGGCCCTGGATCAATGAGCGCCACGTGATCCCCGCCGATGATAAAGCTGTTGGTGCCCCAATGTGTCATGGGTGATGGATTGGGGGCCAAAACGCGCATGACATTGGGGGCAACCGTATCAGCTTGACCAAATTTGGGGGCGTTTTCCATGAGCGTGTTGTAATCCATTGTAAATCCTTTAGGCGCGTATTTGGGCTTTTGTCTGAGTATGGAACCCGTTAGGCTTTTGTCATGAACTTTAAGTGGATTAAGCCCTATTTGCCAAGAAGCCTTTACGGGCGTGCGGCCCTTATTTTGATTGTGCCGATTTTTGTGCTGCAATTGATCGTTGGGGCGACATTTGTGCGACGTCACTATGCAGGGGTGACAGGGCAGATGATTGACAGCCTCAGGCCGAGCCTCACGCGGGTTATATCGGATCTGCGATTAGGGGCATATGACGCGGCAACGGCGCGGGCGAAGGATATTGAATTTACCCTCGACCTGTCCCCAAAAGGCACGCCAATTACATCGCGGCGGATCTGGGATATTTCCGGTTATACAATTGTAAACCGTCTTAAAAATGCGTTTCCGGATGTGCGTGGCATTGATCTCAACGACGACAATTATGTGGTTATTTGGGTGAATGCCGAACAGGGTTTGGTGACGCTACAGGCGGACCGCTGGCGGTTTTCACCGCGAAATCCGCATCAGCTGTTGGTGATGATGGTGTTTGTCAGTTTGGTTATGCTTATTGTGGCGTTTCTTTATTTGCGCAACCAACTGCGTCCGATCAAGCGGATTTCCAAAGCCGCAGATGCGTTCGGACGCGGGGAGCCTTACCACCTCCGGATTTCTGGTGCGACCGAAGTGCGCGCGGCGGGGCTTGCGTTTAAAGAAATGCGCATGCGTATTGAACGCCAGATCACCGAGCGCACCGAGATGTTATCAGGGGTGAGCCACGACCTGCGCACGCCTTTGACGCGGCTGCGTCTTGCGCTTTCTATGGCGGATGAAGATGATGACACCCGTGCGATGAAACGCGATGTGGAAGACATGCAAAATATGTTGGATGAATTTCTTGCTTTTGCAAAAGGGGTCTCAGGTGAGGTCTCCCAAGAGGTTGATCTAAAAGAGTTTATTGAAGATATCGTTGATAGATACACACGCCAAGATCGCCCTGTTATCCTTGTCAAAGGCGCAGAGGCTGTGACTGTAAAAGTGAAAAAGATGGCGATCAAACGTGCGATTGAAAATTTGATTTCCAATGGGCTGCGCTATGGTGCGCAGGTCCGTGTTTCACTGCAATGCGGTAAAAAAACGGTGGGATTTCTTATAGAAGATGACGGACCTGGCATATCCAAAGATGACATTTCCAAAGTTTTACAACCTTTCACGCGCCTTGAAGAAGCGCGTGGGCAAAATCATGGCGAAGGTGTGGGGCTTGGGTTGACGATTGCCAATGATGTGGCGCGCAGCCACGGCGGGAGTTTACGATTGACGCGATCAAAGGCACTCGGCGGGCTTTGCGCAGAGTTTCATTTGCTGCGCCGATGAGGTTTGGGATGGTTGGTAGGCCCGGTAGGACTCGAACCTACGACCAAAGCGTTATGAGCGCTCTGCTCTAACCAACTGAGCTACAGGCCCGACCATGTGGGTCTAGGTATCATATTCGGTTTGGCGGTCAATAGTGAAATGCGGTGCGCAACGGTGCTTTGGCCTGCGATATGTTGCAATAGATGCAGGTAGGCGTGGACAAATGGCATGGGACTTGGTAGGGGCAGGGCAATTCCAAACTGCCATTAAGGAACTTCTTATGACTGCGTCATCTTCTGATCAAAACACAGGCCTCACCTATGCGGATGCAGGCGTTGATATCGATGCTGGGAATGCGCTTGTTGATCGCATTAAACCTGCGGCCAAACGCACGATGCGCTCTGGCGTGATGGCGGGTCTTGGCGGCTTCGGGGCGCTTTTTGATTTAAAGGATGCAGGCTATAAAGACCCAATTTTGGTGGGGGCCACGGATGGGGTTGGCACGAAACTTCGCATCGCCATCGACACAGGGCGCATGGATACAATTGGTATCGATCTTGTTGCGATGTGCGTGAATGATCTCGTCTGTCAAGGGGCTGAGCCTTTGTTTTTCCTTGATTATTTTGCTACAGGTAAACTTGAAACCGAAAAGGCAGCGCAAATCATTGAAGGGATCGCAGATGGCTGCGAAGGCTCTGGCTGTGCGCTTATTGGTGGCGAAACGGCGGAAATGCCGGGCATGTATTCAGAAGGCGACTTTGATCTTGCAGGCTTTGCCGTGGGGGCGATGGAACGTGGTGCGGATTTGCCACGCAATGTGAATGAAGGGGATGTTTTGCTTGGGCTTGGCTCAAATGGTGTGCATTCAAACGGATATTCCTTGGTGCGCAAAGTGGTGGAACATGCGGGTTTGACTTGGGACGCAGATGCACCATTTGCGGATGGCTCTTTGGGTGATGCGCTTTTGGCACCAACACGGCTTTATGTGAAACCTGCATTGGCGGCGATCCGCGCGGGTGGCGTGAACGCGCTTGCGCATATTACGGGCGGTGGTTTGACGGAAAACCTCCCGCGGGTATTGCCAGAGGGGCTTGGCGCGGATGTGGATCTTTCGTCGTGGGATTTGCCGCCTGTTTTTGGCTGGATGGCGAAAGAAGCAAACATCGCAGAAGCAGAAATGCTCAAAACATTTAACGCCGGTATCGGCATGGTGATTGTTGTTGATGCCGCACGCGCAGAGGCGCTCAAAGCTGTCCTCGAAACCGAAGGCGAACAGGTGTTTACAATCGGCACGATCACCAAAGGGGACGGCGTGCGCTATTCAGGCGCGCTCTTGTAATGACAAAACGGGTTGCGATTTTGATTTCTGGCGGCGGGTCCAATATGGTGACCCTCGTCGAAAGCATGATCGGTGACCATCCTGCACGGCCTGTTTTGGTGCTCTCAAATAATGCGGATGCGGCTGGTTTGGAGAAAGCCGCCGCACGTGGCATTCCGACCGCAGTTGTGGATCATCGTCCATTTGCGGGTGACCGCGCAGCCTTTGAGCGTGCAATGATTAACGCGATCGACCCCCATGAGGTTGATATTGTGGCCCTTGCGGGGTTCATGCGGGTTTTAACGCCTGAGTTTATCGATCACTACGAAGGTCGGATGCTAAATATCCACCCTTCTTTATTGCCAAAATACAAAGGCTTGCACACGCATCAGCGGGCGCTTGAGGCTGGCGATAGCCAAGCAGGCTGTAGCATCCATGAAGTTACAGCCAAGCTAGATGATGGTCCCATTTTGGGCCAAGCCCATGTTGATATTGCACCAGATGACACCGCCCAAAGCCTTGCGGCCAAAGTCCTCATAAAAGAACATGAACTGTACCCTGCGGTCTTGCGGCGTTTTGCTGAGGGCGATACGTCCTTTTACCGCATCTAAGCTTTTCATTCATATGCCACCACCTTATGGTGGCGTAACCTAGAAAGAATTGAGACATATGCGCACCCTGACCACGACCTCCGAACTCGCTACATTTTGCAAACAGGCCATGACGGCCCCCTATGTGACGATCGATACGGAGTTCTTGCGCGAACGGACTTATTACGCCCAGCTTTGCCTCGTGCAAATTGCCTATCCAGGCGATGGGGAAAATGATGCGGTTTTGGTGGATCCGTTGGTGGATGGCCTGTCGCTTGAGCCGCTTTATGATCTCTTTCGCGATGAAAGTACCGTCAAAGTGTTCCATGCGGCGCGTCAAGATTTGGAAATTTTCTTTCATGATGCAGGCGTGTTCCCAACCCCATTATTTGATACGCAGGTCGCGGCAATGGTGTGTGGTTATGGCGATCAGGTGGGCTATGAAACTTTGGTGCGCTCCATTGCCAAAAAGCCGCTTGATAAATCGAGCCGCTTTACCGATTGGTCCCGTCGTCCGCTGACCGAAGCCCAACAAACATACGCCATTGGCGACGTGACCTATTTGCGGACGATTTACGAGCATTTGGCGAAAGAAATCGCAACATCTGGGCGTCAAAGCTGGGTCGAAGAAGAACTTACAATCTTGACCTCAAAATCCACCTACGAAGCGCATCCGGAAGAGGCGTGGAAACGTGTGAAAACCCGCAACAATTCAGGGCGATTTATGGCGATTGTGGCGTGCTTGGCGGAGTTTCGCGAATCTTATGCGCAAGGGCGAAACATCCCACGCAATCGGGTCTTTAAGGATGACGCGATACTAGAGCTTGCCTCAACCAAACCCACCGATATGAAAAGCTTGAGCCGCTCTCGGCTTTTGATGCGCGATGGCCGTAAAGGTGCGATCGCGGATGGCATCCTTGCTGCGGTGAAAAAGGGCGTGTCTATGCAACCAGAGGAATATCCTCCGGTGCCAAAAACCAAAGACAAAATCAAACCGAACCCCGCCATCGCGGATCTGCTACGTGTCCTTTTGAAAGCAAAATGTGAGGAAATGGATGTCGCCTCAAAGCTTCTAGCCAGCTCGGCAGAGTTGGACGCCTTGGCGACAGGGGACAAAACAGTCCCCGCTCTTCATGGCTGGCGGTACGAAGTATTTGGTCGGGACGCAGAACGCCTTTGCAATGGTGAAATCGCCTTATCAACCAAAGGGCGCCGCGTGAAGGTTGTTGCGCTTTAGGCCTGCAATTATTTGATAATAATGAAGATTATCGGCGCCGCAAGCGTGCTGTTTTAGTATTCCCTTTGGAAATCACACGAATTGAACGGGCTTCTGCAAGCTTAAAGTTGGATATAAATGTCCCGACGGAGACTTCACGTGACTGCTGTGTGGACACGGCATGTCGGGTGCGTGGTGGGATAATGCGGAATTCATAATCGACACGTCCATCAACGGCTTCGCCGTCATTTAGGGCCACAAGCTCCGCATCAAAATACCCTTGCGTGGCTGGCGTTGTGGTCGCGTGGACGATGACACCGCTTGGGGTGCTCTCAATGCGCAGGCTATCGATATGGGGGGCGAGGGGACGTGTGTCACTGGATTCGATTTCAGGCGCAACATCAAGCATTTCAACCTTGGGTCCGCCCCAGTTGCGAGGGTTAAAGCGGCTTTCATTGATGGTACTACAGGCGGAAAGGCCTAGTGCGGCTGCTGTTGTGATCATAAACGCGTGTTTCATCGGATGCCCCTCGTGATTTCTGCGAAACTTAACGTGATTTGTTTGCTTTGGGAAGGCCAAGTGGCAAGCCTATAGACCTTTTCCCTGAAGCTCAGTAAATGGAAGGGGACGAAATGGAAAGGACGCCTCATGGCCAGCGCTGCATTTGAAGATATTGTAGATACATTTGAGTTTCTCGAAGACTGGGAAGCGCGCTACACACATGTGATTGAAATGGGTAAAGAGCTGCCTCATATGGAGGATGCGTTAAAAGGGCCGTTGACCAAAGTGGATGGCTGCGCGTCACAAGTTTGGTTGAGCCCAGAAGTCGACGGAACGGGTTCTAACGCAATTTTGCGGTTCCAAGGGGATAGCGATGCGATGATTGTAAAAGGTCTCATTGCCATTGTTTTGTGCCTTTACAATGGGCTGTCTGCAGCAGACGTTGCCAATGTGGATGCGGTTCGCGAATTGTCACGTTTGGGGCTTGATGAACATTTGTCATCACAGCGTTCAAATGGGGTGCGGGCCATGGTGGCGCGTATTCAGGACATCGCGACTAAGGCTGCAGGTTAGCTCTGGTCTTTTGTCCAGTTTTTCAGACTAATTTCGAGGTCTCCATAGCCCGTAAAGCGGCGTTCATAGGCCAAGCCCAAATAATCGGCATGTTGGCGGGCCAGGGCATCGAGTTTGGGATCATTGACCTGAGCTTGATAAATGAGTTTTTCATAGTTTGAAAAATACATGTCTTTGAGTTCGGGATGACGATCTAGCCCTAAAGGTTTCACCACAAAACTTTCAAATTGCCGTGCGAGAAAATCCGTAACGTAGAAGCTGGTGATGTCATCATCGCCATGGGCCGTAAAGGCGTCATTTCCTTCGAAGAAGGAATAGCAGTGCGGCCCTTTGAGCATCTCAACACCGAGCTCTTCGCAGGATGATTGTAGCTGCCCACCTGTGCCGCAATCCGCGTAAAGCACATAAATATAGGTGTAATTGTCCCGCTGTTTTTCCACGACATCACGCACGGCATCCGTGATTTTCTCTGGATGGTTGTGCAAAATCGCAGGCAAACATTTGACGGCCATATGGGACCAACTGTTTTGTTCAATGATGGCAATGACCTCATGGGCGAGGGCACCGCAGGCCAAAAGCAGGGTGGATTTTGCCTGCTTTGCGTTTAGCTCTATGCCAGATGTGGTGAGTTCTTGATCATCGATGGCTGTGGTCATGATGGGTCCCTTGCAGTGTGGATTTAGACTGACGTGGCGCGGCGTTTTGGTCTAGTAAAATGTTATCTAGGTTGTGAAAAAGTGAGAATACAATGAATACTCCGAAATTTGAGCCGCAAAACAAAGATTTTGCCGCGCGCACAAAAGAGAATTTCAAAAAACAAGTCATCATGAAAACTCTTGAGGTGGAGATGACCGCCCTTGCTGCGGGGCATGTTGAACTTTCATTTCCGTATCTTCCAAATTTCACGCAACAACATGGGTTTTTGCATGCAGGCACGGTGACCACGGTGATGGATAGTGCTGCTGGCTATGCGGGATTTACCCTGATGGGGGCCAAGGACGAGGTTCTTTCCATTGAATTTAAAGCAAATTTTTTAAACCCTGCAATTGGCGAGCGTTTTCGCGTAACGGGGGATGTCATAAAATCCGGGCGCACGATCACAGTGGCAGAGGCCAAAACATTTGCCCAGAAAGACGGTGAAGAGCGTTTGGTTGCGACATTGATGGTGACACTGATTGCGGCGCGGGGACGCGGTAACTTGCCCGAAAGTTAATAAAAAGCCCCGCAAAATGCGGGGCTTTTCATGTCATACTGGGGCGCGTTTACATTTGGTTATGTTTGCGCGCCATGTAGTCTTTGGCTGTTTCCACGGCCACCGCAGCGTCACGACAATAGGCGTCAGCGCCAATGGCTTTGGCAAATTCTTCGTTCAAAGGCGCGCCACCGACAAGAACCGTATAGTCATCACGACGGCCTTTTTCTTGCAATGTGTCGATCACAACCTTCATGTAAGGCATCGTAGTTGTCAAAAGGGCGGACATGCCCAAGATATCTGGCTCTTCTTTATCAAGCGCTTCGAAATAATCTTCGACCGCGTTGTTGATGCCGATGTCCACGACTTCAAAGCCAGCCCCTTCCATCATCATCGTGACGAGGTTTTTACCGATGTCATGAATGTCGCCTTTCACGGTGCCAATCACCATTTTACCAACACGTGGGGCGCCCGTTTCTGCCAAGAGCGGTTTAAGAATGCCCATGCCAGATTTCATGGCATTGGCCGCCAAGAGGACCTCAGGAACAAATAAGATGCCATCGCGAAAATCGATGCCAACAATGGTCATACCTTCAACCAAGGCTTCGGTGAGCACACGGTAAGGTTCCCAACCGCGGCCCAAAAGGATGTTTACGGCTTCATCAATTTCCTCTTTCAACCCATCATAGAGGTCGTCATGCATTTGAAGAACAAGTTCGTCATCAGGTAGTTCAGAAAGGATGATATCGGCTTCGTCGGACATGGAATTCCCTTTTTGCTGTCGGGGCCCGTTCATTTTGGGCAATGGCGTTTCACAATATAAGAGCTATTTTTTAACGATTTGACTGATGCATTTGCGACATTCACGTGGCAGGCTGCGACGCGTTGTCATGTGAATGTCATTTTTTATCAGCTAAGTGTTGAAATTCAGCCTCGGCTGCGACGCCGCGTGCGTTTTGGTGGCTCATCATCCCCTGTGCCGTCAGAATTTGACGAAAACCCACCAAGTGCAGATGCGATATCTTCGAGGCTCGGGCGTGGTCCACGCGGACGTGTTTCAAGCGCCTCACGCATCGCAGAAAGATGTTGAGGCTGCGTGCCACAGCACCCGCCAATGAGTGTTGCGCCACTGTCACGTGCGAGGCAGGCATAATCGGCCATCAATTCAGGGGTGCCATCATAATGGATATGCCCATCATGGTATTTTGGAATGCCGGCGTTGCCTTTGGAAATAATGGGCGTTTGGGTGCCTTGCGCGGAAAACCCTAAAATTGTGCGCAACAAATCTGGGGCACCAACCCCGCAATTGGCCCCAAAGGCCACAGGCGCAGGGGATAAATCATCCACAATCTTAACGAATTCAGCGCTTGTTACGCCCATCATTGTGCGGCCTGCTGTGTCAAAGCTCATGGTCCCACACCAATCAAGCTCGGCACGGTTAAAGGCATCAGCAGCGGCTCGAAACTCATCTGGGCTCGAAATTGTTTCAACCCATGCCACGTCAACGCCACCTTCTTTGAGGGCCTCGGCCTGTTCGTGGAACATTTCAACAGCACTATCATAGGACAACTCGCCCATTGGCTGCATAATTTCTCCTGTAGGGCCAACAGACCCAGCAACAATGATGTCACGGTCTGATTTGTCAGCAACTTCACGGCCGATTTCCGCCCCCGCGATGTTGAGCTCGCGCACACGGTTTTGTGCGTTATGCAGCTTCAACCGTGACGCGTTTCCGCCAAAGGTGTTGGTGAGGAAAATATCGGAGCCCGCATCAACGGAATTTTTGTAAAGGGCCCTGATGTTTTGTTGTTGGTCCACGTTCCACAATTCTGGCGCGTCTCCAGCTTCAAGGCCCATATTGAAAAGATTGGTGCCTGTTGCGCCATCCGCCAAAAGCCAATCGCGTGTTTTTAAGAGATCTGAAAGACGGTTTGCCATGATATGCCTCGCTTCTATGTTAGTGCGTGCCATGCCATGAAATGGCCGAAGGGTCCATTATTTTTTCGTCATAATGACTATGAATGAAATTGGAATTTAGGGAAGTGGTCGCATTACGGGGTTTTTCGATGAATGAGTTGAAAAATGTCACGGGCCGCAAAAAAACCATGCCACCGCTTAGGCGTCGCCATATAGAGGGGCCGCCATGTAATGCCAAAGCTTTCTTTAAACTGCC
>JBMYYE010000030.1:0-22290 GCA_049609065.1 Halocynthiibacter sp. | reverse complement strand
AGCCGCGCGCGGCGGGCGCCCGAAAGGCACGCCAGATGATGATCAGCCTCTGGCAGGTCATATGGTTGCGCTCATCTTTGAGAAACCCTCAACACGGACCCGTGTGAGCTTTGACGTTGGGGTGCGGCAAATGGGCGGCCAGACCATGGTGCTTTCGGGCGCGGATATGCAGCTTGGGCATGGGGAAACCATTGCTGACACCGCACGCGTTTTGTCACGCTACGTGGATCTCATCATGATCCGAACCTTTGAGGAACAGACCCTGCTTGAGATGGCGGAATATGCAACGGTTCCCGTGATTAACGGGCTCACCGATCGCACGCATCCATGCCAAATCATGGCTGATATTTTGACTTATGAGGAAAAAAACGGCCCCATTGCAGGTAAGAAAGTCGTCTGGGCGGGGGATGGCAACAATGTCTGTGCCTCCTTCATCCATGCGGCGGGCCAATTTGGCTTTGATCTTACATTTGCAGGGCCGCAAACCCTTGATCCTGAACAGGTTTTCATCGATAACGCGCGCGCCAAAGGCTCCACCATTACTGTGGAACGTGACCTTGAAAAGGCCGCAGCCGGTGCGGACCTCATTGTGACGGATACCTGGGTGTCCATGCATGATCCGCAATCCGCGCGCGAACGCCGCCACAACCAATTGCGCCCATATCAGGTGAATGATCACATCATGAATGCCGCCGATAAAGACGCGCTTTTCATGCATTGTTTGCCAGCGCACCGCGACGAAGAGGTCACGTCGAAAGTCATGGACGGCCCGCAATCGGTGATCTTTGATGAGGCGGAAAATCGGCTTCATGCGCAAAAAGCCGTGATGCGGTGGTGCCTTGGTGTGTAAGCACCTCGCAAAGACCACAAGAGGCGCGAAGGAGGTTCTTGTATCCCGCGCGCCTCTGCATTACATTATAGACCTGATCCGCCGCCACAGTCCTGTTGCGGCCACGAAGCGTATGAAGGAAATCTGATGTCCTGGACCGATGAACGCGTTGAAGTTCTCAAAAAAATGTGGGGCGAAGGCCAATCTGCCAGCCAAATCGCCAAAGAACTGGGCGGCGTAACCCGCAATGCCGTCATCGGCAAAGTGCATCGCTTGGGCCTTTCCAACCGTGCGACAGGCGCCAAATCCGCAGCCAAGGATAAACCCGCGGCCAAAGCAAAGCGCGCACCCGCAAAACCCGCAACCAAATCGGCCAAGCCCGCAGCCACCCCCAAAACGGAATCTGCGAGCCCGAAGCCATCAACCGAAGTTGTCCGCCCGCCAATGCGCAAAGCCATCGTGCCAGCAGGTCAACCATTGCCGCCGCAACCATCGGCCAATGAAATTTCTGCTGAAGCTTTGGAAAAAGTGCACGAAGTCGAAAAAGGCGCAAAGAAAATTTCCTTGATGGAACTGACCGAACGCACCTGCAAATGGCCCATTGGGGACCCTGCAACGGATGAGTTTTGGTTCTGCGGCCTGAGCGTGCAGCAAGGCAAACCCTACTGCGAAGCCCATGTCGGCGTGGCGTTCCAGCCCATGTCAACACGCAGCAAACGCCGCTAAATTTAAACGTCATATACAAAAAAACCCGCCGATTGAGCGGGTTTTTTTACGTCTTGTGGAACCCTTTATTCAAAAAGCTTTAACAAACCTTTTTTGGCTTCTTCTTCGAGCTTCTTTTTCAAGGCGTCTTTGGCATCGCCTTCGCTGGCCTCTTGATCAAGGCCAAGCTTCTTTGCAATTTTGGCTTTGGCTTTCTTTTCTGCCTCTTTTGCCTTTGCTTTCGCTTGCGCCTCAAGCGCTTTGGCTTCGGCATCAAACTTTTGCTTGGCCAACCATTCAAGATCTGGACGGAAGGACACATTGGCCCACGGTCCAGTCACCAAAACGGGCACTTCGAACCCCTCTGTGCCGCCAGCGCGCACCAATGCTTTGGGCAAGAGACGATAGTTTATCGTTTGCGCGCCAATGCCAACCTGACCTTTCCCTGTCGAAGAAATCCCTGCCCCCTTAAAGAGCAGATCCTCATTGAAAAGAACGCCGTTTTTAATCGTAAAGCTTGCGGTTAAAGCATCAAAATCTGTTTCTTCGCTCCCGCTTTGGAAGGATTTATCAAGCTTCTTCAGCATAGAAATCATATCCACACCTTCAATCGCGCCTTTGTTCATCGCGATTGACCCAGAGCCATTCATCCGTGACATAATCATCTGCATCGTGTCGCCTGAAGACAGCATTTTAAAACGCATATTTCCCGTGCCGCGTAATTTTTCAACGCCGGCCGTTGCTTTTAAAAGCGCCTGCACATCAACGGATTTGGCTGTGAGATTGCTGGAAACCGAGAGACCTTTGCGGCCATTGGCAACCAATTCACCCGTAATTTGTCCGCCAAAACCGGCCGCCTCGAGGAGCGTTGCAGACAACCGCGAGCGGTCCAAAACGAGCTTCGCCTTTGTCGCACCAAGTTTAATGTCACCAAGGTTGAGGCTTTGGGCGCTCACCCCAACAGAAGCGTTCACAGATGACAAGGCGCTATAATCAATTTTAGACGTTGACCAGCCTGTGCCAGAGCCCGAACCGCCCTCCATCAAGCCAGAAAAATCAAGCGCGCCGGCCGTCACTTGCATCACCACACGCGGGCGTTTTTCGAGATAGAGATCCAAGTTCGCAGCCAGCGTATTGTTATCAAGAACAATCGTCGATTTGCGCAAATGCAGGCTATTTTTCGGTGTCAGCGAAAAGGCCCCATCAAGGGCAATTTTTTTCGCGCCAAACCCATAGGGCACCGAAGGGGCACCGCCGCCGACCATCTTCATTAAAGATTTTAAATCAGTGATTTGCGCCGAAATTTGTCCTTGTGATTGCACCGGAGCATAGCCCAATTTCCCATTCAGAGAAATGGAATTTCCTGCGGTTTTTGCTGTACCTTTTATTGGGGATAATGCCCCTGTGAGAAACGTCGATACATCCATAATTTGCGTTTGCGACGCGACACGCACCCCACCGATTTCCGCAGACAAATCGAGATCCGCCGCGCCATTTAAGGACGGCATTTTCAACGTGGCATCCAGATGCTGCACATCATATTTGGCCCCAGACACACCGTCACGGTAGGTGATTGTCCCATTTGAAATTGACGCGTTTTTAATGGACAGCGCTGGATCTGACGCCCCAGAAGAGCCCGCGGATACAGGCGCAATATCCCAGTTCGCCACACCTTTTTTCGATGTCTCAAGGCGAATAGACGGCGCAACAAATTCAATGGATTTAATATCGAGGGAATTTTGCATCAAAGACCGAAAATCAACGCCAATGGCCAGTGAATGGGCCTCTAGCATCGGGCCAGATTTACTCCAATCCGCATTGGCAATTTTGATGGCCCCCGTTTTCACGCCGAGCGTTGGGAAAATCGTCGTAGATATCGGGCCCTCAATATCAATTGCACGGCCCGTTTGTGTTTCGAACTGTTCTTCAAAATAGGTAACGAACCGATCCTTTGGCATCATAAAAATGATCCCGACCAGTATAATCAGCAGGACAAAAACCGCGCCAATAATTCTAAAAATCCACCGCATAATGCACCTCTTGTTCAATATCTATAACCTAGTGTGCCTCTTGCGCAGTAACAAGGCATGCATTCGGGCTTTCTTATCAAGCGGCTCTTCGCTATATGCGGGGGCATGACCCAAAATCCGCCCGAACTCCGCCCTGATTTAGCGCCAAAAGCGCAGTTTTCTGACACCCGCCGCACCAGCCAGCCAACGATTGGTATGGTGAGCCTTGGCTGCCCCAAGGCGTTGGTTGACAGTGAGCGCATCCTGACGCGCCTTCGGGCCGAAGGATATGCCATGTCCGCCGATTACGCGGGCGCAAATGCGGTGATCGTCAACACCTGCGGGTTCTTGGATAGCGCGAAGGCCGAGAGCCTAGAAGCCATCGGCGAAGCATTGGCCGAAAATGGCCGCGTGATTGTCACGGGCTGTTTGGGCGCAGAAGAAGATTACATTCGCGGCACCCACCCATCGGTTTTGGCCGTCACAGGCCCCCATCAATATGAACAGGTTTTGGACGCTGTGCATGCCGCCGTGCCGCCTGATCCTGATCCGTTTGTGGATTTATTGCCTGCCTCTGGTGTGTCGCTCACGCCGCGTCATTTCAGTTACCTTAAAATTTCCGAAGGCTGCAATCACGCTTGCAAATTTTGCATCATTCCCGATATGCGCGGCAAATTGCAATCGCGCCCTGTGCATGCAGTGTTGCGTGAGGCAGAAAAGCTCGTTGAAAATGGCGTGAAGGAACTCTTGGTGATTTCCCAAGATACCTCCGCCTATGGGCTTGATCGCAAATATAGCACCCATCCGTGGAAGGACCGCGAAGTGCGCAGCCACATCACCGATCTGGCGCGCGAATTGGGGCAAATGGATGCGTGGGTGCGGATGCACTACGTTTACCCCTACCCGCATGTGCGCGATTTGATCCCGCTGATGGCGGATGGTGGCATTTTGCCATACTTGGATATTCCGTTCCAACACGCCCATCCTGATACGCTCAAACGCATGGCGCGCCCTGCGGCGGGGGCAAAGACGCTGGATGAAATCGCGGCATGGCGCGCGACTTGTCCTGATATCACACTGCGATCGACGTTTATTGTGGGCTATCCAGGCGAAACCGAAGAGGAATTCCAAACGCTTTTGGACTGGTTGGATGAGGCACAGCTCGACCGCGTCGGGTGTTTTCAATATGAAAACGTAGATGGCGCACGCTCAAATGCGTTGCCAGATCACGTCCCCGCCGAAGTGAAACAGGACCGTTGGGAACGGTTCATGGAAAAATCCCAAGCCATTTCAGAGGCCAAATTGGCAACAAAAGTCGGCCAAACCCTAGATGTGATTATCGATGAAATAGACGAAGACGGCGCCACCTGCCGCACCAAAGCGGACGCGCCAGAGATCGACGGGAATCTATTCATCGACGAAGGGTTTGAGGAATTGACAGTCGGCGACATCGTCACCGTTAAGGTCGATGAAAGCAGCGAATATGATTTATGGGGTCAGGTGGTTTAGGCATTATCCAACATATCTTCCGTTACTTTGTTCCTTGCTCTGATCCCAAACTCAGTAATAATCATGATGCCACGCTCATCAGAGGATGCAAACAGGCCGAGCGCCTTAAACTCCATTAAATAGCTTCGCACAGCCTCATCTAAGTCATAAATATCGAAACGACTCACTGCATCATTTTTCAACCTAATAAAATACTTAAGGGCCTGCGGTGATAAAAGCTCGAGGGCTTCCTGCACGGAATCAACAGATTTAACGTCAATTGCACCAAGCGCCTCTTTCTTTATAACTTCATCAGTAATCACATCGGAGATTTTTTGTTTTTTCTCTGCGAGTTGAAAAGCTGCATCCGCTTGTTTGCTTTTGCGATCTTCTTCATTTGTAATTTTTAATACTTCAAGATCATGCGCGTTGTTCTCTCGTAGAACTTTCCCTTCTTGAATTGGGGCGTTCACGATTTTATCGAAAAACAGCTTAATCCGAGGTGCCGCCAATCCAATCAGTATCCCAAATGTAATTGGAAATAGTACCCGCGTTAGGGCTGTCGTCTCTTCATTAAAATATGTGAACCTCTCCAACATGGAAACATCCGCGAAGAGCACATAGTAAACAGGCTGCCAGTTCAGGGCGAGAAAGACAAAGACAATGGACCCAAACACATGGTTTGTTACGCGCGCCTGAAAGGCTTTGAACATTTCGGAAAAGACGTCCATGGAAACTCCTCATATTATGAGGCCATGTAATCGAACCGCTTATGTTTTGTCTATATCGTATGAGATGGTGCTTGACCTTGGGGAGGTGCAAAGCGCCTTCCTATCAAACCGCAGGTTTGTCTTCGACAAAACGGGAAGCTCAGGCGCGGTCGGCTACGCCGACTGAAAGTAAAACACCCAAACAAAAAAGGCGCCCCGAGGGACGCCTTTTTCGTATAAGATTTGCAGATCTTAAAGCGCTTCTAGCTCAGCAGCAGATGCGCGGCCGTCGCGGCCTTCTTGCAATTCGTATGATACTTTTTGGTTGTCAGCGAGGCCAGTCATGCCTGCACGCTCAACAGCTGAGATGTGTACAAACACGTCTTTGCCGCCATCATCAGGTGCGATAAAGCCGAAGCCTTTAGTAGTGTTAAACCATTTTACGGTGCCAGTAGCCATTCCGTTATTTCCTTCTAATTGAACCCGTAACGCAGTATTGCCCACGGGGTAGTGCAGCCTAGTCTAGAATCGTCCGGCTGCCTCAAAGAAGAAGGCGGTCGTCAAAAAACTGTCGTCACACTGTCTAAATGGGGGCTTTCGTGCAAAAATGCAAGGAAAAGCTCACAGTGAATGATTATGAGCAGTTTGCAAAAGGAATATGACATGAAACTTTACGGTATAAAAACCTGCGATAGTTGCAAAAAGGCGTTCAAGGCGCTCACAAATTCTGGGCAAAATTTTGAATTCATTGATATTCGTCAGACACCCCTCACAAAATCAGACATAGAGGGTTTTTACGCAACACTTGGCGCGCCATTGGTTAACACCCGATCAACCACATGGCGAAATATGGATGATGCGACCCGTGCAATGGATCCCATCCCCCTATTGGAAGCCCATCCAACCGTGATGAAACGCCCCGTTATTGCCACCAATACGGGGCTTTATTTGGGCTGGGGTAAGGACGTTCAAGCCGCCCTTTTGCCCTGATTTTGATTAATCGCGTGTGCCTGCGAAACGGGCCTGCCATGTTTCGCGGTCCTCATCGCTGATTTTTGCAAAGAGCACCTCTGGCACCTCAAATTCATGCCCTGCAGGCAGCATTGCAAGCGCCTCTTGTGCGTCTTCTGGCCATGCCCAGTCCGTGGCTTTCATGGCCGTCATCAACGTTTCAGACGCCGCAGGAATAAACGGCGCAGATAGCACCGCGTACAAGCGAATGAGGTTCAAAGACAAGCGCACAACCGCAGCCGCAGCCTCAGGATCGGTTTTGAATTTTGCCCATGGTTCAGCGGATTGAAGATATTCATTGCCGAGCACCCAAATCGCGCGCAATTCACCCGCCGATTTACGCACATCCATATTTTCCAGATGCGTTTCATAGGCCCGAATACGCGTGTTGATATTGGCGATAAGCGCCTCTTCGGCTGCGCCATAAGTGCCGCCATCTGGCACCACTTCGCCAAATTTTGAACGACAGAATTTCGTGATGCGGGACACAAAATTACCCAACACATCCGCCAAATCTTTGTTCACAGACGTTTGGAAATTCTCCCATGTAAATTCGCTATCAGAACTTTCAGGGGCGTGGCTCAACAACCACCACCGCCAGTAATCAGCAGGGAGGATTTCAAGCGCCTGATCCATGAAAACACCGCGCCCGCGCGAGGTGGAAAATTGACCGCCATCATAGTTCAAGTAGTTGAATGATTTGATGTAATCGACAAGCTTCCAAGGTTCGCCTGACCCTTTGATCGTGGCTGGGAATGAGAGGGTGTGGAAGGGCACATTGTCTTTGCCCATCACTTGGATATAGCGCACGTCATCCGCGCCTTTATCCGTGCGCCACCAGCGTTCCCAAGCCGCATCGCCCGCGCCATTTTTATCAGCAAGCTCTTTGGTCGCCGCGATATATTCAATGGGTGCGTCAAACCAGACATAGAACACTTTGCCTTCCATGCCCGGCCAATCTTCGGTGCCTTTTTTAACGGGCACCCCCCAATCAAGATCCCGCGTGATTCCGCGATCCCGAAGACCATCCCCGTCATGCAGCCACTTTTTGGCAATTGATGTGGTGAGAACAGGCCAATCTTTCTTAGTGTCGATCCACGCATCAAGATCATCTTTGAGCGCAGATTGGCGCAGATAGAGATGTTTGGTTTCGCGCACTTCGAGATCCGTAGATCCAGAAATTGCAGAACGCGGATTGATCAAATCCGTTGGGTCCAATTGTTTGGTGCAGTTGTCGCATTGGTCGCCGCGCGCATCTTCGAAGCCGCAATTTGGGCATGTGCCTTCGATGTAGCGATCTGGCAAATAGCGGCCATCGACATTGGAATAGACCTGTTTTTCGCTGACTTCTTCGATCAAGCCATTTTCCGCAAGCTTGCCTGCGAAATGCTGGGTCAAAACATGGTTTTGGGGGCTGGATGAGCGGCCAAAATGATCAAAGGACAACATAAAGCCGTCCGCGATTTTTGCCTGCACCTCATGCATTTCTGCGCAAAATGCATCCACAGGTTTGCCCGCTTTCGCAGCCGCAAGCTCGGCTGGTGTGCCATGCTCATCCGTTGCACAGATGAACATCACTTCAGCACCACGCGCCCGATGATAGCGCGCAAACAAATCCGCAGGGAGCTGTGAACCCACCAAATTGCCCAAATGTTTAACCCCATTGATATATGGAATTGCAGAAGTGATGAGAATGCGCGCCATGCGTTTGCCTAACCGTGTTCGAAAATCTATACTTTGGCCTTCATAGCATAGGCCGCGACCTATTCAAGCACCACCTTGCGCCTGACATTCCCCCTATGACATTTCCATTGCCTTTTTGGCGTTGCATCCGCTAAAACCAAGCCTAGAAAATCAAATAATTTGAGAGAGCGTCATGGATATACCACGCAACACATACGCGAAAGGCGACCGCTATTATGATAAAACGGCGAACAATTATGACAAACGTCGCAAAAAACAAGAGTGGTGGCATGTAGAGCAAGACGAAATGAAGGTGCTCTTGGATCAGCTTCCTAAGAACCTCAAAGTTGTGGACATCCCGTTTGGCACTGGCCGTTTCGTCAAGGACTACATGGAACGTGGCTATGAAGTGCATGGTCTTGATGCTTCTGGCGATATGATCGAAGCCTCCCGTCAGAGCATTGGTGATTTGCTTGATCAATGCGACACGCAGGTCGGGGATGCGACAAATCTCCCTTATGAAGACCGCGAATTTGATCTATTGGTCAGCACACGTTTTTTGCGTGACATCATCCTATTTGGCCAGTCCAAGAAAGCCATGGCCGAATTTTCACGCGTGACCAAACAATACGCGATCATTCAGCTCGGCCATACCATCGAAGGCGGTCGCATTCCTGAGGATGATGAAACCATGCATAGCTGCATGTCTGAGGCACAGCTCATTCAATACCTTGCCTATAATAGTTTCCGCATCTTAGACAAGCGTTTGGTTAAAGAAACACCAGAGGAAAACTGCCGTATTTTCCACTTCTTACTCGAAAAAGTTTGATATGCTCGTCGAATATGTTGGACTTCCTGGAAGCGGGAAGTCCACCCTCCTTAGTGCCACAAACAAACAGCTAAAAGCACTCGACATTCCTTATATGTCGCTCTTTCGGCGCGCTCCACAGCTCAGTGTTGAAAAACTTGGCGCGTCACGGCGCAAAAGCACGACATGGAAATTGGCCTCTGCGAATGCCACGCAATTTGTCTCCGTGGATGCCTATTTGCGCCATCTCGATTTGGTCCAAGCCGTTTCGCCCCATCTTCGCGAAGTGGATGCGCGTTACGATTACTTTCAAACGCTGGTTGCCCATGATGTGCTCCTTGGCTCCGAAGGCGAAGACCACATCATCACTATTGATGAAGGTCTCATCCATCGCACCGCGCGGCTTGCTCAAAACCACCCCAAAGACCTCATTCCGTTTAGCGCAAATATGCTCGCTGTGGGGGCCATTATTGTGCTTGATCTTGCGCCAGAGATTGCCCTTGAGCGGGCCACAGCGCGCTTTGCCCAAGATGACAAACAACAAGATCAACGACAAAAATTTGGGACGATCCAAGATATTAAAACTGGCTATCTGCCCTTCATAGATGGCGCCGTTCAGCAGGCAAAATCCCAAGGCACACCCGTTTTGCGCGTTGATGCAACCCAGTCCGTAGATAGCAACGCCGCCCTCATCTCAGGCACATTGGCGCGGCTATTTCATGAGCGTCAATCTCACGCATAACTATTTGTTATCACGCTCTCTTTTTAGAAGTCGGCCAATTGTGAACGACGTGCGCGGGGCATAGACATAAGGTGTGCGTACGCCAACGCTGCGCCCTTTAAGCATGCGCATGCCACCGAAAACAATCAACAGAACATGGCCAATACTCAAGAATATGAAAAGCGCAGGTGGACCAAATAGTTCGATCAATTGCGACGTCACGATCGGGCTTGCGATGGCACCGACAGCAAAGAAAAACATCAACGCCGCTGAGAGTTCGACACGCTCATGGGACGCTGCGAAATCATGGGCATGGCTGGCAGCAACGGAATAGATGGGGAAGGTTGTTAAGCCAAAAAATCCTGCGCCAAACATCACCATAATCGTTCCCCCTGCCCCGATGCCCACCGTCACGAGGCAAGAAAAAACCGCAGCACCCGACAATCCAATAAGCACCCAACGGCGGTCATATTTATCCGCAAGCCAGCCGACAGGCAGCTGCGCAATCGCTCCGCCCAAAACAAACGCAGCCAAGAAATACGCGATCTGATCTACACGCAATCCAACCTCTTGACCATAGATCGGTCCCACCATCCGAAACGAAGCGGATGTCAGCCCCGCCACCACCACAGCTGCAACCGCCAAAGGGGACCGCGACCATGCAAGATTGGGACGCAACCGCGGCGTGCGCGGGGTTTCCGGCATCTGCGATTTTGTCAAAGTCAACGGAAATAGCGACGCGCAGCAAATGAGCGCCAAAAGGTTATAAGACACATAAGACACGGGCTCTAAAACAGAAATAAGCAACTGTCCCACAAGAGAGGCCCCCATATCCACCACGCGGTACGCCCCTGTCATACGCCCGCGGGTCTCATTGGTTAACCGATCATTGAGCCACGCTTCAATCACCGTATAACACCCTGCAACACAGGCCCCCGAGGCAATCCGCATCACCGCCCAAGCCGCCGCATCATGGATCAATGTGTGCCCCAGCAACCCCATGGCGCCCGCAGCCGCAAACGCGGCAAAGGCCCGCGCATGGCCTACCGTTCCCATCAAACGCGGTGCCCACCAACAGCCCACAAAGAAACCCAAAAAATGCGCTGAGCCCAGCAAACCGACCTCAGCTCTGCTAAACCCCAATGCCAAGCCAGACAATGCATCAAGCGGACCAACCCCGCCTGACGAAATCTGTAAAAACACAACCGACAGCAACAAAGCCGCAAATGACAATAAAAGGCGCATATCCAAATCCTTACTCCCCCAATAAACCGCATAGGGCGCAGAATTAATCAAGACTTTACGACGGATACCTGTCGTATTTGGATTGTTGCTTGCACATTTAAGCGCCCGCGATAGGGTATCTCCTTGTGAATTTAGGAGACATGCCATGAAAATGAACAACCTTGGCGATAGCGGCCTTAGCGTATCAGAACTGTGTTTAGGATCAATGACTTGGGGATCACAAAACACCCAAAACGACGCGTTTGAACAGATTGATCATGCGCTGGCCAACGGGGTCAACTTCATTGATACGGCGGAAATGTACCCTGTGAACCCGGTGCGTGCAGAAAGATTAGGGCGCACAGAAGACATCATCGGCAACTGGTTTGAAACAACGAACCGTCGCGGTGATGTTGTCCTTGCTTCAAAAATCACCGGGCCAAACGCGATCCCAGTGCGGGATGGGGAACCGATCACAAAAAAATCCATTCACAAGGCGCTCGAAGGGTCTCTTAAGCGCTTAAAAACCGACTATATCGACCTCTATCAATTGCATTGGCCCAATCGGGGATCCTACCACTTTCGGCAAAATTGGTCTTATGATCCAAGCGCCCAGCATGTGGAAAAAACCCGTGACAACATGCTAGACGTCATTGAAACCCTTGATGGTTTAGTGAAGGACGGCAAAATCCGCGCCTATGGGCATTCCAACGAAACCGCTTGGGGTCTGACACGTTGGGCACAGCTCGCGCGGGAAAATGGCTGGGCGAAATCCGCGTCCACGCAAAATGAATATTCACTCATGTGTCGCGTCTATGATACCGACCTTGCCGAAGTCACCGCCCAAGAAAACATCCCGCTTTTGTCCTATTCACCTTTGGCTGTTGGGCTTTTGACAGGAAAATATCAAAATGGCGCCTGCCCCGAAGGGTCCCGTAAATCGCTTGTGCCCGAACTTGGCGGACGTGTGACAGACCGTGCCTTCCCTGCTACACAAGCCTATCTTGATGTGGCGAAAAAACACGGGCTTGACCCAACACAAATGGCGCTTGCGTTTTGCATAGGGCGCCCATTCATGGCCTCAACCATTTTTGGCGCAACCACCATGGCACAGCTTGACTGCGCCTTAGGATCCGTGGATCTCACATTGTCTGATGAGGTTCTCAAGGACATTACCGCCGCCCACCAAGCGCACCCAATGCCGTTTTAACGCCAAATGGTGCGGTTTTCCGCACCATTTAAAATGCACACTTGCATCAAACTCACAACTGACCTCAGGTTCATGCTGCAATCTTGAACCAAAGAAGAGGTCCTATGACGACACGACAACAACAGCATTCCGTGCTCAATTCCAAATCTGAGATGCGCACGTTTCTCACCCTTGTGGCCTGCTATATATCTTGGGCGGTTTCCATCGGCCCGCTTTATGCCCTTAGCCCTGTTTTGGCTGTTGTTCTTCTTATTCCAATCCTCACCTTGCATGCATCCTTGAGCCACGAAATTTTGCACGGGCATCCTTTTCGGTCCCGCATTTTAAACGCGGCTCTGGTCTTTCTCGCCGTGGGGATTTTCGTCCCATATGAGCGGTTTCGCACGCTTCATATAGCGCACCACACGGATGAGCGGCTCACCGATCCCTATGATGATCCCGAAAGCAATTTTCAGGACCCTGCCCTTTGGGCCAAAATGCCAAGATGGCGCCAACAGATTTTGAACGCCAACAATACGATTTTGGGGCGGATGATCTTAGGACCTGTAATTTCAATGATGCGTTTTGTGATCTCCGACATTAAAGGAATCCTTGGCGGCAAGAAAGATATCCTCATCGCGTGGGCCTTACATGGGATCGGGGTTTGGGGTGTCGTCTGGATCCTATCCCACTGGGGTCAAATCCCGTTTTGGGCCTATATATGTGCAGCCTATGGGGCACTTTCGGTTCTGAAAATTCGCACCTATCTCGAACACAGAGCCGAAGAGGATTATGCCCACCGAACGGTGATCATTGAAGGGTGGTGCCCCATCGCATTTTTATTTTTAAACAACAGCTTGCATGCTGTGCATCACACACACCCCACCATGGCATGGTATGATTTGCGTCGCGAATATTTGGCTCATAAAAAGGCCTATCTGACTAAAAATGGCGCCTACCGTTTCAAAAACTATGCGGAAGTCTTGAGGCGCTATTTCCTGACCCAAAAAGATCAGGTCCCACACCCTCACTACAAAGTAAAATAGCTCGACAGGGGGCGATATATCTGTGAAGAACCCTTATGCCCTTATGGATTATCGCCACCCTCACCGCAGCCTTCGCGCAAAACATCCGTTTCATGTTGCAAAAGCACCTGAAATCGACCGAGCTGTCGTCGACGGGCGCAACCTTGTCACGGTTCTTGTTCTCCGCACCCCTTTTGATTGTGGGGCTGTCAGCCTATCTATGGCAAACGGGTGAAACGCTCCCTGAGTACAGCGGGCGCTTTTTCCTCTTTGCAATGCTTGGGGGCGTCGCGCAGATTTTAGCCACGGTCTGTGTGGTTGCGCTTTTTGCCGAACGCAATTTTGCGGTGGGCATCACATTTAAAAAAACCGAGGTGCTGCAAACTGTGCTCTTGGGCGCGGTGGTTCTACAAGACACGATCAGCCCCCTTGGCATGATCGCGGTAGGTCTTGGATTTGTCGCAGTTTTATTGTTGGCCGATGGGAAAAACACCGCGGTCCAAGGATCCCGTTTTTTCAACCGTGCGGCGGGGCTTGGGCTTGGATCTGGATTATTATTTGCGGTCTCTGCCATCGGGTACCGCGGCGCGTCTCTTGAAATTGTCAATGATAACCCTTTGCTTCGGGCGGGGTTTACATTGGGATTTGTGGTGTGTTTTCAAACCATTGCCACATCCATTTACCTAATGATATTTGAAAAAGGCGAAGTCACCCGCGTGATCAAATCCTGGCGGGTTTCAAGCCTGCTTGGCCTCACCAGCCTCATTGGATCTTATGGCTGGTTCACCGCCTTCACACTGCAATCTGCGGCCTATGTAAAAGCATTGGGGCAAATCGAATTGCTCTTTAGCTTCCTTACGGGACTTTGGATTTTTAAGGAAAAATCAAGCCCACGGGAACTTTTCGCCATGGGGCTTTTATGTATCAGCATCGTGATGTTTGTGCTGGTGACCTAAAGCGGGCTTTCGCCGGCCAAACGTAAAAAATAACTGCCTTCGTCATCATTTTGGAAAAACGGCACTTCGTTTGGGGCCGCCCCCGTTTTGATCGCGTCCGACACCTCGGCTAAGACAACCTCGGTGATAAATGGCAAGTTAAAATTGCGTGCCTCAGCAAGCGGAATCCACTGCAGATGCGACAGCTCATCACACGCATGAGTGAAGTCATCCAAATCCGCATCCATTTCATCCGCATTGATTAAGAAAAACCGCGCATCAAAACGCCGTGGCCGACCAGGTGGCGTGATTGCACGAAAAACAAACATCAATTTGCCAGCATCGGGAATATAGCCCCCTTCGGCAAACCCTGCCCAATCAGAAGGCACATCCCCAGTCCACGCCCCGCGCGTTGCAATCCGAAGGCCGGTTTCCTCCCAGACCTCACGGATGGCCGCCACCATGATCGCCGGCGCAAGTGTAGGGTTTGCGCTATCTTGCAGCCGGGCCAGGCAATGATCAGAGACCGTCGATGAGACCGAAATATCCGCGTCTTCATGATCAACCGCGCCGCCGGGGAACACAAATTTATTGGGCATGAAAGCCGCCCCAGCCCCGCGCTGCCCCATCAAAATTTTGGGTGCCGTTTCACGATCTCGTACCATAATAACGGTGGAAGCGTGGCGGATCGCAGTTTTATCAGCGGGATCAGGAGAAATCATCAATATGGCCTATGCGTTTTGTTTCTTACCAAAGCCATGCATACGCTTGGCCCATTGCAGTCCCACTAAACTTCCTTTGAAGCGCGGAAGCAAGATCAACGAAGATCCAATCGCCACCACCGACAAAATCGCAAACAGAACAAGCGGCTCAGGGTTGCTATATGAAAAGGTCATATGAAGCGCGACCCCTACGATATGTGCCACCACCAAAATAGTGAGATATGCTGGACCATCATCCGCGCGCTGGTGATGAAAATCTTCATCACAAACGGTGCATTTATCCACAACCTTCAGATACTTATACAAAATACGTCCCTCACCACAATTGGGGCAACGACCACACCAACCGCGTTTAAGCGCGGTTTTAACACATCGGTCCACATTGGCTTCGTGATTGATATCTAGGCTCATCTAAGGCCTCCTTTGTTCGCATCCTAAAACCCTAACAAGCTCCAAACCGATTTGCACCCTCCAATCCATGCTTGCGGCGATTTGTCGGAAAAAATAATTTTTTTCGACGGAACCGCATTGCTGCTGCGTTTAGCCCATAGAAACAGCAAGGCAGATGCCTGCAAACAGGAGACTAAACCATGAGCAATCAACTTACATATTTCGGTCGTATCGCCCTCCTCACAAGTGCGATGGCACTTGCCGCGACAGTTACTACCGCAAATGCCTCTGGCAAAATGGGCGGCCAACAAAAGCAGCAAATGTTCGATATGTTTGATGCCAACGAAGACGGGCTTTTGAGCAAAGAAGAAATGATCGCAAAGCTCGACATGAAATTTGACATGATGGACGAAAATTCTGATGGACAAATCAGCCCAGAAGAAATGCAGTCCCACAAAAGCGAGCGACGTGGCACCCGCATGATGGAGCGTTTTGACAAAAACGATGATGGTGTGATTGACGCGGAAGAACTAGGAACAGGACGCCGCGCGGGCAAAATGCTTTCCCGTATGGATGCAAATAAGGACGGCAAAATTACCCAAGATGAAATCGCATCCATGGATATGTCCAAAATGGGCAGAAAACACGGTGGCGGTCAGGGTGGCGGGCAGCAAGGTGGCGGCAAACGTCAAAACTGCGATCAATAAGAGATCCCGTGCAATGGGGCACACCCCGCCCCATTGCACCCGCGCAAAAGACCGTTTAGCACCTAGGATATGCCCGTGCCATTTGACAGCTTGGATGATGTTCCCGATCTTGCCCTTTTGCGCCTCTATGCAAATGGAGACAAGAAAGCTGCGGCGGCATTAACCTTGCGCTTTGCCCCTAAGATTTTGGGCTTTGCGACACGGATGTTACGCGATCGCGCCGAAGCCGAAGACGTCACCCAAGAGGCCATGCTTAGGCTTTGGAACATCGCACCAGACTGGCGTGAAGGGGAGGCAAAGATCGATACCTGGCTGTACCGTATCACGTCCAACCTGTGCATTGATCGGATCCGAAAACGTCGTTCTTCGTCCCTTGACGAGGCGGATGAACCCATCTCTAGCGATCCGTCCATGCATGCACAGCTCATGGCGCGAGACCGTAAAGCGGCTCTTGATCTGGCATTATCAAAATTGCCTGACCGGCAACGCCAAGCGGTAATTTTGCGCCATATAGAAGAATTGCCAAACCCCGAAATTGCCCAAATCATGGGCACCGGTGTGGAAGCGATCGAGAGCCTCACAGCCCGTGGCAAAAGAAAGCTCGCTCAGATCTTGAGTGGGCGTAAAAATGAGTTAGGATTTACCGATGACTAGACCCCCTTCAGATGATGACATCCTAGCCCCTTTCTTTGACGCGGCGCAGGAAAACGAAATCCCAGATACGGCGTTCCTCACGCGGATCGCTCAAATGGGCCACGACCATCAGCCTGTGGCCCCCTCAGCTGCCAAAGGCACGCGCTTTCGCTGGTCTCTGCCTCCAATTTGGCGCGGGATCAGCCTTGGGGCGGCCCTTGGATGTGCCGTTCTTGTGGGGGGCTGGATCGGGTTTACGGCCCCGGACATGGTGCAAGCCATCGGTGACACCTATTATGGATCTGGCGACAGCTATGCTGCGGCTTTTTCATCTGATTTTGATTTAGCATTCGAGGATACATAACCATGAGCATATCTAATTCTTCCTCCGCAGAAAAGACATCAACTGGACCATCTCGTCTTGGGAAATGGCGCTGGCTTCTTATTCCATCACTGGTTTTTAACCTTCTCATCATCGGGCTCATTGGTGGGGCTTTCCTTGGGGGTGGCAGCCGCCATGCCCACCACGCAGGACGGCCTCTCACTGGGCTTGCGCCTTTTGTATCTGCCTTGACGCCCAGAGAGCGGCGCGGTTTATTTCGGGAATTTTCCTCGGAATTCAAAGGCGGGCGAAAAGGGATGGGCTTTGATCGTGCGCCCTATGATCGAGTGGTTGCCCTATTACAAACCGACGCCTCGATTGAGGGCCGCTTGCATGCTGAATTTGCTGATTTCATGCGCCCAACAGCGTTTGAAACCCTTGGGCAAGAAAAACTCATCACGTATATTGAAAACCTGCCAGCGCCTGAACGCAAAGCCTATGCCGCGCGCCTGAAAGAAGTCCTAGATTCGCCGCGCAAACGGTTAAAACGGCCACGCCGGCCCTAACTATGCCACGGCAGACACCGCCGTGCGCACCTGATTGCGGCCCTTTTCCTTCGCACGGTAAAGGGCCCCATCCGCGGCTTTAAGGAGGCTCTCTTTGTCATATGTGCCTTTTTTATCAAAGGCCAAACCGACACTTACAGTCACAGGGATACAGAGATCACGTTCAGGGATATAGAACGGATCATCATGCACAGCCCGACAAATGCGTTCGGCCGCGAGGCGCGCTTCGGCGGCTGTTGTATCTGGCATAATAATCAAAAATTCTTCGCCCCCCGTGCGGGCCACCAAATCAACGGAGCGCGTATGATGTTGGAGCCGCTGCGCAAACGCCACCAAGATGTCATCACCTGTCGCATGCCCATATTTATCATTAATTTTCTTAAAATGGTCGAGATCAAGCGCCATCGCGGCATGCTGTCCGTTCCCTTTAAACCCCTCAGAAAGGCGTTCCAAATAAGGCGTTACATAGCGGCGATTATAAAGGCCCGTCAAAGGGTCAATTGTTGCAAGGCGCAAACCTTTGTCGATAATTCTACTATGCGCACGGATACGCTGAACACGAGCCCCCAATTTGCGCATGTAAATCATGAATTCTTGCGGCTCAAACCCATCCGTTAACACCGTATCAACGCCAAGATCATACGCGGCACCAAGGCCCACATTCATGTCACCACTCGAGACAATAAGAAACGCACAATCGCGGGTGGCTTTGTGCGCTTTCAATTCTGATAACATATGAAGTCCGTCGCGCGTTTCCACCAGATTATCATATATAACAATCACTTCTGGTGTGTTTTTTTCAAGCGCTGAAAATATCGTTCGGGGCGTATACACATCAATATCATGGTGCATCTCATGAGGGAGATAGCCCCGCCATCGCTCCCCTCGTGCGCGCTTATCCACAATAAAGGCTGCGCGCGGGCGGAAAAATGGTGTTTTTTCCTCCGCAAAGCCAAGTTCACGAAACATCGTCGCGCGCATATGAATTTCCTCAAGCCGGAGATGCGTGCGCAAAACATTACGAATGCGCGACAGTAAAATATCCCCATCCACAGGACGCGCAATATAATCATCCGCCCCATATTCAAGGATCCGGAGCGCCCTATCAAAGTTAAACTCGCTGGTTAAAACGATCACCGGAATATGTGCCGTACGCGGATCATCCTTCAAGGCCCGTACAACATCCCCGCCGCCAATTCCAGGGAGGTTTTCATCCAAAATGATCAGCTTGAGCGCATGATGGCGCGCATGTTCAAGCACCATTGCCCCGCACTCCACCTGTTCCACATCATAGCGCGCACTTAAGAGCTTTGCCTTAAGAACAATCCGGTTGGTAACCGTACCATCTGCTATGAGGATCTTCCCCCGCATAACGCACCTTTGCTTCAAACTTTACTTTACATTTTTAGTTTTCGTTGAGATTGGTTAAGAAACGGTTTCCAAAAGGAAGGAAAACGCATGCAGCAAGATTTCGCCGAAACAATTGCCCTAAAGGCCCTTGCATGGCTTGTGGGAAATGAGGACCTTTTGCCCGTTTTCATGGGGGCCACGGGGATTTCTGAAACTGACATCCGCGCCCGCGCCGCAGATCCTGACTTTTTGATTTCCGTTTTGGACTTTCTCACAATGGATGACGCATGGGTCATCGCTTTTTGCGACGCGCACAATCTCTCCTATGATACGCCCCGCAATGCACGCCAATCCCTTCCGGGTGGCGCAGACGTAAATTGGACCTAATATGTTACAAAGTGCCTTTCACCTTGCCTTCAATGTTGATGACCTCTCAAAAGCCCGTGCATTTTACGGCAACATCCTTGGCTGTAAAGCAGGTCGATCGACGAAAACTTGGGTGGATTTCAATTTTTTCGGCCACCAGCTATCTTTGCATTTAGGAACACCGTTCAAAACAGAAAAGACAGGAAAAGTTGGTGAACACCTTGTTCCCATGCCCCATCTTGGGGTTGTTCTCCCATATTCAGATTGGGTGGAACTCTCTGAAAGACTTAGAGAAAATGGTGTGGAATTTGTTATTCCCCCAAGCCACCGCTTTAAAGGCGAAGCGGGCGAGCAATGGACGATGTTTTTCTATGACCCGTCAGGTAATCCGATTGAGGTCAAAGGATTCAAAGATATGGGCACCATTTTTGATACCTAAGCTTAGCGCATCCAAAAATTATTGGATTTAATACGATTGCGGATCGCTTGTTCTTTGCGCGGCAAATTGTTTTGATCAAAAAGAGCGCGCACTTTATGGCCGCGTTTTTGCAAAATCATCCGCTTAATCGGGTCGTATTCCTTTAGCACTTTTTTCAACTTATTGGGCTGAACAATCTCTTCTAAAAGAGCAATGGTTTCATCTGACTCGCGCGCATACAGCAGCGGAATAAATCTATAATGACAACTCAAATCGCCATCTAATTTTGCCACCGTTTTGTTGGGGCGCCCCCCGCCCAAGGCCGTGATAACAAGCGGCAAGGCCACTTGGTCCAGCCATGGATACATCACCTGACAAACAAGTTCCTCTGGCGGATTATCACGAATTTCAACGGCAAACTTGGTAAACAAATCCCCAAATTTTTGCGGACATTTATAATAAAACCAGCCCGCGTTAAAATATTGGTAACGTTCCCAATGCTCATCAGGTTGCGACAGATCGAGCGATTTTTCAAAATCCAATCCAAACCGATCATAGAGCGATTTCCATATTTGTGCATATCCAGGGCCATAAAGTTCAATCGTCGGCCATGTATTTTCACGCTTCATTGACGCGGCAGGTTTTGAAAATGGAAGCTTCGCTTTTGCCAGATCATCCAAAATGATCGTATCCGTGTCAAAAAAGACGAAATTTTCGCCTTCGGGCAAAGCCTTTAGGCATTCAATTTTGTTGCCGTTTGGATAGCTTTCACCAAAGTGTTCATTTTCAAACGGAACAATCTCCACATCCAAAACCGACAGGGCCTGTTTTTGCGTCTCAGACATGCGCGGATCGAAGCTCCAGCACCCATTGGGTTGCGGTTCCGCCACCAAAAGGCGCCCAGCAAAATCGGGGTTAAACTTGCGAAAGCTCGCAGCAAAGAGGATGGCCTCATAGCCAAGGCGCCCCTTTTGTCCGACGACAACAACGTTAAATTGTGTTTGCTTTGACATGCCTGGCCTTGTTTATTTTTAGGAAATCGTATCGAGGACCGCTTCAAGTCGCGCAACACTTGCATCTACGTCATAGAGTTTATCAAGCCCAAAAAGCCCCAACCGGAAGCTGCTATACTCTGCACCTTCTTCACATTGAAGCGGCACGCCAGCCGCAATCTGAACACCTTCTACGGCAAAGGCTGATCCGTTCTGAAAATTTGGATTATTGGTATAGCTCACCACAACGCCTGGCGCTTGAAACCCATCTGCGGCCACGGATTTAACGCCGCGCGCTGCCAGAAGGCTGCGCACACGGTTGCCTTGATCCCACTGTGCATCGCGCAGCTTATCAAACCCGTAATCTTTGGTTTCAAGCATCGTGTCACGAAAGGCTTTCAACGCATCCGTCGGCATCGTTGCATGATAGGCATGTCCGCCATTTTCATATGCGTCCATGATTGAAAGCCACTTTCCGAGGTCTACGGCGAAACTCGTTGATGTGCTATCTTGCACACGGTCCCGTGCCGTTTCATTCATCATCACAAGGCCTGCGGAGGGGCTTGCTGACCAGCCTTTTTGTGGTGCTGAAATCAAAATATCCACGCCCGTTTTGGCCATGTCCACCCACACACAGCCCGACGCGATGCAGTCCAACACGAAAAGACCGCCATGGTCATGCACGGCGTCAGAAATCGCCTTGATATAGTCATCTGGTAAAATCATCCCAGATGCGGTTTCCACATGCGGGGCAAAAACCACATCTGGTTTTTCCTCTGCAATGCGTTTCACGACCTCATCAATCGGGGCGGGTGCAAAAGGGGCATCAGCCGCATTCCCAACGCGGCGGGCCATCATCACGGTTTCGCTTGCGGCTATGTTTCCAGCGTCAAGGATCTGGCTCCAACGAAATGAAAACCATCCGTTTCGAATGACCATGACTTTTTTGTCCGTCGCAATTTGGCGCGCCACGGCTTCCATCGCGTAGGTTCCGCCGCCAGGTACCAAGGCCACTGCCTGTGCTGAATAAACTTCTTTGAGAAGGCTCGAAATGTCACGCATCACAGTTTGAAACTGTGCAGACATATGGTTTAGGGATCTGTCGGTGAAAACCACAGAAAATTCCAGCATTCCATCTGGATCAATATCAGGCAAAAGCGCGGTCATGGCATCGTCTCCATTTTGATCCCAAAGACCTAGCGCGCAATTCCGTTAAACGCAAATCCGAAACGGCATTTCTAGCCCAAGAATATATTAAAGACGCTCCCGCCGACCACCGCCATGGTAAAAATCACCCCGAGAAAGGCCGCCAATAAAGGCCAGCGAAACAAACGGTTGAGCATGATAACCTCAGGAATGCTTGCGCCGCCGCTCCCAATAACAAGCGCGATGATGGCACCGATGCTCACGCCTTTGTCCATGAAGGCCCCAGCAAGCGGCAAAAGCGTCGACACACGGATATAAAGCGGAATGCCGATTACCGCCGC
>JBMYYE010000029.1:0-22392 GCA_049609065.1 Halocynthiibacter sp. | reverse complement strand
TCTGGGGCTTCTTTTTTACGCCTGATGATTATCGTCAGGGGTCAACGGTTAAGATCATTTACCTGCATGTCCCTGCGGCGCTTATGGCGATCAATATCTGGATCATGATGTTGGTGACGTCGCTGATTTGGTTTATTCGTCGCCACCATGTGTCGGCTTTGGCGGCCAAAGCTGCGGCACCGATTGGTATGACAATGACACTGATTGCGCTGTTTACGGGTGCGATTTGGGGTGAACCGATGTGGGGCACTTACTGGGCGTGGGATCCGCGCCTGACATCATTTTTGATCCTGTTTCTATTCTATATTGGCTATATGGCGCTTTGGTCCGCAATTGATACGCCGGATACGGCGGCGGATTTGACATCCGTCCTATGTATGGTGGGCTCGGTTTTTGCGATTTTGAGCCGCTACGCCGTCAATTTTTGGAACCAAGGTTTGCATCAAGGTGCGTCCTTGTCGCTTGATAAAGAAGAAAACGTGTCCAATGTGTTTTACCAGCCGCTCTTGCTTTGCATTGCGGGATTTGTCTTTTTGTTTATTGCGCTTTTGTTGATGCGTACACGCACCGAAATTCGCGTGCGACGCATTGGGGCGCTTGAAGCCCGTCAGAGAATGGAACACGATGCCTGATCTTGGAAAATACGCAGACGCAGTTTTGTCGTCATATGCGGTCACAATCGCGTTATTGGCGATTTTGATTGGGTTGAGTCTCTTGCGAAATAAGAAAATGCGCGAGAAACTCTGCCAAATTGAACGAAAGAAAAATGAAAATGCGTAGAATTCCTTGGCTTATGGTTTTGCCTCCGTTGATTTTTAGCGGGTTTCTTTTGCTTGCTGGATATGTGCTTTTAAACCCGAATGATGAACTTCCGTCTGCGCGTGTGGGCCAAGAGGCGCCTGCGCTTCAACTTACACAGCTCGGGGGTTTGCCGCTTTTTGATGATGCAGCGTTACGCGCGCCTGGTCCAAAAGTGGTCAACATCTGGGCCTCGTGGTGTGCGCCATGTCGGGCCGAACATCCGAATTTGGAAACGCTCCGTGAACTGGCGGATGTGCCGCTTTATGGGATTAACTTTCGCGACAACCCAACCAAGGCCCAAGGATTTTTGCGCGATCTTGGCAATCCTTATGATGCGGTTGGCGCGGATGCAAATGCCAAAACCGCCCTTGAATGGGGGGTTTATGGTGTGCCTGAAACATATGTCTTGGATGGGCAAGGTGTAATTACCCTTCGGTTTGCGGGCCCTGTGACAAAAGAGGTTTTGGAAACCAAAATCCTCCCAGCTATTGAAGCTGCACGCTAAAAGCGTATAAAATGTAGAGTGAGAGGCGTCCATAACGGGCGCCTTTTTCACGTTGTAAAATTCTCCTCGCGAAACCTTGATTGGCTGTGAGCGGATGAGGACGGTATAAAACCCCATGACATATTTAAAACGACCTTTCCGTGCGATTCGTTCGCTTCTCGCTATACTCGTAATTTCAGTAGCTTCAAATGTGGCGGTTGCCGCAGATCGGCCAGTTGTGGTTGAACTGTTCACCTCACAAGGCTGTTCAAGCTGCCCGCCTGCGGATGCGTATATGCATGAACTGGCCGCGCGTGATGATGTGGTTGCATTGGCCTATCACGTTGATTATTGGGATTATATCGGTTGGAAAGATGTGTTTGGGCAGAAACGGTTTTCCAAACGTCAGTCCAAATATGTGATGCAATTTGATGACCATCAACGCTATACGCCGCAAATGATTATTGGCGGACGTCAGTCCGTTGTCGGATCGAGCCATCACCGTGTTGAACGTGTGATCCAAAGCCATAAACCTGAGGCGGATCTTGCAATTTCAAAGACGGATGCGGCTTACCACATTAGGATCTCTGCCACGGGTCTTCCCAAAGGGGATGTGGTTCTGGCCACTCTTTTGGTGGACCAATCTGTGCCGATTACACGGGGTGAGAACCGCGGTCATGTGTTGCGCTATACGAACATCGTTGAAGACTTGAAACCTATCGCGTCGTGGAATGGGGAGGCTGCAGAACTGTCCTTAGTGCTGTCCCCTGAGGCGGGAAAACGTTATGTTGTGTTGCTTCAAGAGACGGGGCAAAAACGAATTTTTGCTGCGCGTTATCTGCACCCGTAAACGCTATGGGTTTTCGGGGAATTCGGTTGGCGTGTTTTTCCAGCGGTCATGAACCCAAAGCCATTGTTCTAGATTTTTATCGATTTCGCCTGTCATCACGTCATTGATTTGCTGTGACATCAACTCAGCTGTGCTGTGTTCAATGGGCTTATGGGCGATAACTTCAAAATCTAGTCCATTATTGATGCGCGGGGCAAAAATCGGAATGAGGAGCGCATCATATTTAAGCGCCATTTCCGCTGCTGAAAGCGTGGTATAGGATGGCTTTCCCATAAACCGAAGGAGGGGGCCAGACCGGACCATTTGATCAGGAAGGATCAAAAACGTATTTCCGCCACGAATATGTTTAATCATGCCGGCCATGCCGCGCTTTGTATTTGCAAAGATCGGGGCGGCAATGGCTTTGATTTTCCGCTCATAATGGGCGTTGAAATAGGGGTTGGACATGGGGCGATAAAGCCCCCCCAATTTATGCCCTCGCAAGCGGATGACAGTGCGCAGGGCGTCGTAGTTCCCAAAATGCGGTGTGACGATAATGATCGGTCGGTTGTTTGCGTGGGCCTCATCCAAAGCCGCAAGGCCTTCCCCTGTAAGAGGAGTATCTTTGACATGATCGATGAAAGCGGTTCCGGAATATATTTCCGCTAAGGTGCGCCCTGCATTGCGCGGCACTTCATAGGCCAATCGGTTGAGGTCCTGTTCATCCATATCAGGATAGATATAGGAAATATTGTTTTTCACCCGTGTGTTGTATCCAGCCAGTGGCGCAAGGATACGACCAGTGATCCAGCCGACGGTATTAATACGCTGCTTGTATGGCAACAGCTTCGGGGCCCCAAGAGCGGCCCGAAGGAGGAGGTTTTTAAAATATTCAACAGGTTGAAAAGACATATGCCGTGGACGTGATTGATGCTGGTATACATCCAGTCATACTTTGCGCTCAGGGGCTCTGCAAGTTGGTTCTAGTCTTCGGTTGGGTCCAAAAGCACCAATTCGCCGTTCTCTTCGAGTTCTCGAATGGTTACGATGATCGCGGATTGCCCCGCTTCTGCATCCGCAGGCTTGACCTTCCCAATTTCTTCAATTTCTTCACGTAGACCATCGGCCATGCGTTTGGACATATTATCAAGGATGAAATCCGCCGCGATTTTGCTTGCGCCTTCGGTTGCACCAGCCAAAGCAGTACGCAAAAGGGCCGCATCAAGACCACGTGTGAGTTTGGGCACATCCGTGGGAACAACACGTAAGGGGATGTTTTCGAAGGTAAAGATTGCTTTCTTTACATCATTGGCAAAGCTTTGATCCCGCGCATCAAGAGCCGCAAGAACCTCATCTCGGGTTTTTGCTGATGAGAAATTCAAAATAGCACCGACGCGATCGGTGGGGGCGCTGTCAAAGGCTTTGGCCGGTGTCGCGTCAAGTTGCTGAGTGAGAGCAATGCCAATTCGTTCTACCGCATCAGGTGCAACGGGGCCTGTGCGCGACATGGCATATGTGATTTCGTTGCGCTTTTCGGCAGGTAGAAGATCAAGGACCTCTGCGGCTTTGGCAACGCTGAGTTTTGAGAGCATGACTGCGCCAATTTCGACTGCTTCGCGCTCAATCACGGTTTTTAGGGCGTCCGCAGCAACGGTGGCGAGGCGATCCCATGGATCGGAAATGGTTTTTAGTCCAACTTCTTTGCGTAAACGTCCCGCGGTATTGGTGGATATTTTACCATCCAGAAGTTTGAGAGCACCCGCTAGCCCCCCAGAAAACGCCATTCCGACTTCTTCAAGATCGCGGATAAAAGTATTGAGCACCTCTTTTAAGGTGTCTTTCCCGACAAGCCGAAGTTCACCGAGTTCCTCAGTGAGTATTGATTGGTGCTGTTCTGGAAGGAGGTGAAGGGGGATTTCGATCCCTTCTGTAAGCATGACACGGGTCACAATCGCGGCTTGCATTCGGCCCGTAAGCGGTTCGTCCCGTATTTTATCTGGGATGACTTCAGCGGTATCAAAAGCGGTGATTGCATTCACGGGGGTCGTGTCCTTTGTCCATTTTAGACGCGGCCCATTTCGGGCCTGTAAATAAACGGATAGAACGAAAAACTTAAGATGACGTATATGAAACGAAAAAAGGCTGATCAAAGACCAGCCTTTTCGCAAAAATTATAGTTGGTTTAGCCAAACACGCGTTTGAAAATCGTGTCCACGTGTTTTGTGTGGTAACCAAGGTCGAATTTTTCTTCGATTTCTTCTTTGGAGAGCGCCTTGACGACTTCTGCATCGTTGAGGAGTTCCGTTTTGAAATCACAGCCTGTTTCCCAGACTTTCAACGCGTTCCGCTGCACCATTTTGTAGCTGTCTTCGCGTGATACACCCGCTTGTGTCAGGGCCAAAAGAACCCGTTGCGACATCACGAGGCCAGGGAATTTATTCATGTTGGCCAGCATGTTTTCAGGATAAACAAGCAATTTGTCGATCACGGAGGTCAAACGGGCAAGGGCAAAGTCCAACGTGATTGTGGTGTCCGGGCCGATATTACGTTCGACGGAGGAATGCGAAATATCGCGTTCATGCCAAAGCGCCACGTTTTCCATTGCAGGCACAACCGCCATGCGTACGAGGCGTGCGAGCCCTGTGAGGTTCTCTGTCAAAACTGGGTTTTTCTTGTGCGGCATCGCAGAAGAGCCTTTTTGCCCCATGGAGAAAAATTCAGCTGCTTCCAACACTTCGGTGCGCTGCATGTGGCGAATTTCGGTGGCGATGTTTTCAATGGAGGACCCAACAACGCCCAAAGCAGCAAAGAACGCAGCATGGCGATCGCGTGGGATGACTTGTGTTGAAATTGGTTCGGGTTTGAGGCCCAATTCCTTACAGACATGCACTTCGATTTCAGGATCGATATTGGCGAATGTACCAACCGCGCCTGAAATGGCGCCTGTGGCGATTTCTTTGCGTGCGCGTTTGAGGCGTTTTAGGTTGCGATCCATTTCCGCATAAAAACGCGCAAATGTAAGGCCCATCGTGGTTGGTTCCGCGTGGATCCCGTGGGAACGACCGATACGGATGGTCATTTTATGTTCTTTGGCGCGTTTTTTAAGCGCCTTGAGCAACGCTTTCGTGTCGTCGATCAAAATATCGGCGGCGCGCACGAGTTGGACGTTGAAACATGTGTCCAAAACATCAGAAGACGTCATGCCTTGGTGCACAAAGCGTGCTTCCTCGGATCCAACATGTTCCGCGAGATGCGTCAAAAAAGCGATCACGTCATGTTTGGTTTCCGCTTCGATTTCATCGATGCGCGCCACGTCAAATTCGACATCCTTGGCTTTCCAAACCGCGTCTGCGTTTTCGCGCGGGATCACACCAAGATTGGCCATGGCTTCGCAAGCATGCGCTTCGATTTCATACCAGATTTTGAATTTTGTTTCAGGGGACCAGATGGCAACCATTTCGGGGCGGGAATAGCGAGGAATCATAAGCGGGGCCTTTCATATGCTGTGGCTCGCGCGTGTCATACTGCGATGCAGCGATCGGGGCAAGGTTGTTGTGAAAATGCTTGGCATATCTTCCTAGTATCAAGGTATTTCTATTTTTCTATTGAAGCATTAGGAGAAGATAGTTGTAAGCTAAAATGCTCTTCCATTTTTTCAATAAATACAGGATGAGCCTGAATTTCAATAAAGAGAGCCCAATTTAGAAACTCAACTTCGGTAAATGCCTTATCGCTTACACAGCGATCTATCTGGTTGCCTAAATTATCATAATTTTTAGTTACGCAAGAAAGCGCTAGGTCGAAATCTGAATCAGTGATGCTCCAATCTCTTGTTTCTAATGTGCTATTAATTGCCTCTCTCTTTTCTTTTTCAGGGATGTCTGGGTTTAGCGATATTGCTAGTGCTTTGTTGATTGTCGCAGTGGCTCTGTGTCGTTCATTTGCTGGGCTTTTCTTATTTAGGAGAAAATCACAAATTCTAGAGGCGACTTTCGTATACTCATTGATTAGGAAATCATGTGAGTGTGCTATCAGTTGCCCAAGGGACTCCTCATGCTGTTTTGGCTCTAACTTTTGCCAAATGAGATGAAGTGAAAAGTAGCCCATTTGAAAAACACGAGCGGTTGAGCGTTTGAGGTATTGTTGGTCTATTTGTAATTTGGTTCCTATTTCAGGTATATCAGCTTCCACGTACCCAAGATTTTTCATTTCATCATAGTATTTAGAGTTAACTTGCCCATCCGCGTGGGTATGTAGATTCCGTCTTAGACAAATCTCCCCAAATTCTTTTATGCTTTTTGCATCAGGGCCTTGTATTCCTAGTTTGTCGAAAACGGTTTTAATTTGATCAACGTGGCTTTCACGTTGCAGAGCCGCAATTTTCTTTTCGATAATTGAATTTTTGAGACTTTCTATGTCTTTACCTTCAAGGATGTCACTCGCTAAAATCGTAGTTTCTTTTGAAATAAAGCCCTTGGGATGTGCTTTGATCACTAGCCTAAATAAATCACACATAAACACTTCGTATTCAGCGACCAATGCGAGGAGCTGCGCCTTTAGGATGACAGTCTGCCCTCTTTCGAGTTGGTGTTGCCTCTCGATGTTTTTCGATAGTCGGTGTGCTGAAAAATTTTCAATATTGTAGATGATAACTTCTTTCTCATCTTCTGATACTTCTGTTTCTTTGCTGATTGCCTCTTCATCCAAGTATTTTCGAAAGTGATCACTGGCGAGTTGATTGCGGACAAACTCTGCAAGACTTCCATTTAATGGAAATGCTTCAAAAAGACCAAGAGCGGAGGTGAACCAATGGTGTGACAAGTGGAGAAAGGGGGGGGCAATGCTATCGCTTTTGTTCTCCGAATCTAGATTGTCGGGTTTGTTAATGAATTTAACCGAAACTACTCTGCCGTGGTGGCTTTCCAAGCGAACTTGGATATTGCTACTCTTCGAGGTGATACTCGAAGCCTCGGTACTCTCTATGATTTCATTCAAATTACTGCCCTTCGATTGTGATATTAGTTTGGTAGTGTGTAATGCATGGATATAATAATGTAATTTTTGCGACTTGTGTTTATTATTTAATATTTTCCATAGGCATGCAATCTGAGTGGTATGAATGGTCGCGTTTTTGATGTTGTCCTGCTAGGAAGTGTTCGAAAGCGACATAAATGAGTCGATTTGAGACGGGAAAAATTTCCTGATTGCGGTTTAAATTTCCTATAGGAAACTTTTTCGACATTTGCTATAGAGAGCAAAATGATCCCGTGTGAGTCTTGGAGGACCTATATTATGACAGAGCCTATGCGCACCCCGCTTTATGATCTGCATGTCGAACTTGGCGCTAAAATGGTGGATTTTGCGGGCTGGGATATGCCTGTTCAATATCCAATGGGCGTGATGGGGGAACATAAACACTGTCGTGAGAAAGCGGCGCTTTTTGATGTGTCCCATATGGGGCAGGTGGAACTTCATGGGGGTGGGGCTGCACAAGAGCTCGAAAAGCTCGTGCCGTCGTCCATCACACCTTTAAAAGAAGGCAAGGCGCGCTACACGTTTTTCACCAATGAAAATGGCGGGATCATGGATGATTTGATCGTGTCAAATGCGGGTGATCATCTTTTCTTGGTGGTGAATGCATCGATGCGTGGCCAAGACATCCCTCACATGCGGGCCCATTTGGCGGGTGTGGATGTGGTGGAACTCGAAGATCGGGCCTTGATTGCGATCCAAGGTCCAAGCGCTGAGGCGGTAGTGGCGGCGCAGTGTCCGGCGGCCGCGGATATGACCTTCATGGAAACCATCGTGGCTGATGTGGATGGTGTGGTTTGCCGCCTGTCGCGTCTTGGTTATACGGGTGAGGATGGTTATGAAATTTCGATCCCACAAGATGACGCCATTCGCATTACCAAACTCTTTTTGGAACATGACGACCTAGAGCCAGCGGGCCTTGGCGCACGCGATAGCCTGCGACTTGAGGCGGGGCTATGTCTTTATGGCAATGATATCGATAATGATACATCCCCGATTGAGGCGGCGCTTTTGTGGGCCATTCAGAAAAAACGCCGCGAAGAAGGCGGCTTCCCAGGGGCTGACCGTATTTTGGGTGAAATCGCAAATGGCGCCGCGCGTAAATTGGTAGGCGTCAAACCCGATGGCCGTGCGCCGGCGCGCCAAGGTGTCGAAATCCAAAATGAAGCAGGCGACGTTATCGGCACTGTGACATCTGGCGGCTTCGGCCCGACGGTAAACGGTCCGGTGGCCATGGGCTATGTGACGAAAGACGCATCAGAAAACGGCACCAAAGTGAACCTTATGGTGCGCGGAAAACCACAACCCGCAACGATTACGGCCCTGCCGTTTGTTGCGCAAAACTACAAACGCTAAGAGGAAACAGCTATGACAACCTATTATTCAGAAGAGCATGAATGGCTCACCGTTGAAGGCGACACAGCAACAGTTGGCATCACGCAACACGCGGCCGATCAATTGGGCGATATTGTTTTTGTTGAGCAAAAAGAAGCCGGCGATGATTTCGAAAAAGGCGATGATATCGGCGTGATCGAATCCGTGAAAGCAGCGTCCGAAATCTACGCGCCTGTGGATGGCGAAGTGGTTGAGGCAAATGAGGCCCTCGAAGGGGAGCCAGGGATGCTCAATTCTGCGCCAGAAGGCGATGCGTGGATCTATAAAATCAAACTTACAGATGCGTCCCAGCTCGATGATCTTATGGATCTCGACGGGTATAAAGCATTCATCGGCTAAGGGGTTACAACATGGCGTTTGTTCCAACAAAATATTTTGCATATGATTTTGCCAACCGTCGTCACATTGGGCCAACCCCCAATGAAATGGCGGAAATGCTTCAGGCGATTGGCTATAAGAAACTTGACGAATTGATCGATGACACGGTGCCATCGCAAATTCGCCAAGAAGAGCCCCTAGATTGGGGGCCCGCCATGACAGAGCGCGACGCGCTTTATCATATGAAGAAGGTCGCCTCAAAGAACGTGGTCCTCACATCTTTGATCGGTCAGGGCTATAATGGCACCACAACGCCAGCCCCTATTTTGCGGAACATTTTGGAAAATCCAGCATGGTATACGGCCTATACGCCTTATCAGCCTGAGATTTCTCAAGGTCGGCTTGAGGCCTTGTTGAACTTCCAAACTATGGTGTCTGATCTCACAGGTTTGGAAATTGCCAACGCGTCTTTGCTGGATGAAAGCACCGCCGCCGCGGAAGCCATGACCATGGCCAAACGCGCGTCAAAATCCAAATCCAACGTGTTTTTTGTGGATGCAAATTGCCACCCGCAAAATATTGCAGTGATACAGACCCGTGCGGAACCTCTGGGGATTGAAATCATTGTGGCGCAGCCGGATGATTTGGTCGCCGAAGACGTCTTTGGCGCGATTTTCCAATATCCCGGCACTTATGGTCATGTCCGTGATTTTACCGATGCGATCACGGCGCTTCATGACAACAAAGCTTTGGCCGTTGTTGCAGCAGATCCATTGGCGCTTACGCTGTTGAAATCACCGGGTGAAATGGGCGCAGATATCGCGATCGGCTCCACCCAACGCTTTGGTGTGCCGATGGGTTATGGTGGTCCACACGCGGCCTATATGGCGTGTCGTGATGCGTTCAAACGCTCCATGCCGGGTCGGATCATTGGCGTATCCATCGATAGCCGCGGTAACAAAGCATACCGTCTGTCGCTTCAAACCCGTGAACAACATATCCGCCGTGAAAAAGCCAACTCAAACGTGTGCACTGCGCAAGCTTTGCTCGCGGTGATTGCCTCCATGTATGCGGTGTATCACGGGCCTGATGGCGTGAAAGCCATCGCACAATCGGTGCACCGCAAAACATCCCGCTTGGCCAAAGGGCTAGAGGCGCATGGCTTCGCGATTAAGCCTGATGTGTTCTTTGACACGATCACGGTTGAGGTTGGAAATTTGCAATCTACTGTGATGAAGGCGGCTGTTGCAAACGGCATCAACCTTCGCAAAGTGGGTGAAACGCGCGTTGGCATCAGCTTGGATGAACAAACCCGTCCAGAAACGATCGAAGCGGTCTGGCGTGCCTTCGGCATTGAGATGAAAGACGATAGCGCGAAGAACCGTGAATATCGTTTGCCAGAAGCCAATCTTCGCGAAGATGATATCCTCACCCATCCGATTTTCCGCATGAACCGCGCAGAAGCCGAAATGGTGCGCTACATGCGTCGTTTGGCGGATCGTGATCTGGCACTGGACCGCGCGATGATCCCGCTTGGATCATGTACGATGAAGCTTAACGCGACGATCGAAATGATCCCTGTGACATGGCCAGAGTTTTCCGATTTGCACCCGTTTGTGCCTGCGGATCAGGCCTTGGGTTATAAGGAAATGATCGATGATCTGAATGACAAACTCTGTCAGATCACAGGCTATGACGCGATTTCCCAACAGCCAAATTCAGGCGCCCAAGGGGAATATGCCGGGCTTTTGACCATTCGCAATTATCACATTGCACGTGGCGAAGGGCACCGGAACGTCTGTCTTATCCCAACATCTGCCCATGGCACCAATCCAGCGTCCGCACAAATGGTGGGTTGGAAAGTTGTGCCTGTTATGGCGGATGAACACGGGAATATTGATCTCAATGATTTCCGTGAAAAGGCAAAAAAGCATTCCGAAAACCTTGCGGGCTGTATGATCACATACCCATCCACCCATGGTGTATTTGAAGAAACCGTGCGGGATGTCTGTCAAATCACCCATGATCACGGCGGTCAGGTCTATATCGATGGCGCGAATATGAACGCGATGGTTGGTCTTGCACGACCTGGCGACGTGGGCGGCGATGTGAGCCATTTGAACTTGCATAAAACCTTCTGTATTCCGCATGGCGGCGGGGGACCCGGCATGGGGCCGATTGGTGTGAAATCGCACCTGACGGAACATTTGCCTGGGCATCCTGAATATGGCTCGGCTGTGGGGCCTGTGTCTGCGGCGCCATTTGGATCGCCAAGCATTTTGCCTGTGAGCTGGGCCTATGTCCTTTTGATGGGGGGCGAAGGTTTGACCCAAGCCACAAAGGTTGCGATTTTGAACGCAAACTACATAGCAGCGCGCCTCAAAGATGCCTATGGCATTTTGTATTCCGCCAAAAATGGCCGTGTGGCGCATGAGTGTATTTTGGATACGCGCGGGCTATCGGAAACGGCAGATGTGTCTGTGGATGACATCGCAAAGCGCCTTATGGATAGCGGGTTTCACGCCCCAACCATGAGCTGGCCTGTGGCAGGCACATTGATGGTGGAACCAACGGAATCAGAACCCAAAGCTGAAATCGATCGTTTCATTGATGCGATGCTGTCCATTCGCGCAGAAGCACAAGAGATCGCAGATGGCAAAATGGACCGTGAAAACAACCCACTGAAAAACGCACCCCATACGGTTGCGGATTTGGTTGGGGATTGGGATCGTCCCTATTCACGCGAAGTTGCATGCTATCCTGCGGGGGCGTTTGGGGTTGATAAATATTGGCCGCCTGTGAACCGTGTGGACAATGCCTATGGCGATCGCCATCTCGTGTGCACATGCCCACCGATGGAAGACTATCTTGATGATTAATGGTGTTGGCGCGTTTTTACGCGCCAACTTCTCGTTGAGGAGCGTGAAATCAGATGCAGACAGGTTCTATAGAGGTCTTAGAAAAACGCCGGTTCCTTCCCAAAGGCCCGACGAGCTTTCAGATTGATCAAAAGGTTGAGACCAAAGAGTTTTACTTTGTCTTGCTGCCAAACCTCACCCTTATGGCGCTGTCTGCTGCGATTGAGCCGCTGCGTATTGCCAATCAACTGTCGCAAAAGGAACTTTACCGCTGGTATAAACTTGCCCCCGATATGGGGAGCGTGACCTGTTCCAATGCGATGGAAATTTTACCTGATGGGGCGCTGCGGGATTTGCCGAAATCGGCAACCGCATTTGTTTGTTCTGGCGGGGAACCTCTGCAAAACCAAGATGCGCGCGTGACCCAATGGGTGCGCAAGCAACGAGCACTTGGCGTGCGGTTGGGGGGGCTTTGCACAGGGGCGTTTACCTTGGCCAAAGCTGGTGTCTTGAATGGCCAAAACTTCACACTACACTGGGAAAACCAAGCCGCATTTTCGGAGGAGTTTCCCGATCTAACCCCGTCTATGAATCTCATCGAAACCACGCCAAGTGTTTTGACAACCGCAGGTGGCAGTTCCTCAACCGATCTTATGCTTAACCTGATTGAGGAAGATTACGGTGCTGAATTCGCGCTTGTCGTTGCGGATATGTGCCTTCATTCGCGCAGTCATCAGCGGGAAATTACGCAAAAATCACCCGTGTCTGTGTCGTTAGGGAGTCGCAATCCAAAACTCATTTCTGCCGTGCAGCTGATGCAGGCAAATCTAGAAGAACCCCTTGATCTTGATGTGGTATCTGAACATGCCCATGTGTCGCGCAGGCAGCTTGAGCGGATGTTCAAAGGGTTGCTGGGCATGTCGCCTGGGCGCTATTATTGCCAATTGCGCTTGGAGCGGGCTTATGCACTTCTTTCGGAAACCAATATGAAAGTCTCCGAAGTGGTGGCCGCAACTGGGTTTTGCAATACAACACATTTTTCGCGGCTTTTTCGCCAAAAATACGGTGCGCCTCCCAATACATTCCGCAAAAGCTGGGCTTAAAGCTCAATTGGTCACGCATTTGTGTAGTGTCGTTTATTGAATTTTTGCCCAGAGGCCATTTATGATGGGGCAAAGATTGGAGCCTCAGATGAATAGACGAAATTTCCTTGGAACCTGTAGCGTGTTCTTGCTGTCTGCCAGTGCGGGTGGGGTGCAGGCGTCAAATTTCACAGTGTCCTATAGCCAAGAGGAATGGAAAAAACGTCTGTCGCCTTTGGCTTTCAAAGTAATGCGCAAAGACGGCACCGAGCGCGCAGGTTCAAGCCCACTTGATAAAAATTACGCCCAAGGCACATATCATTGCGCAGGATGTGACTTGCCGCTTTATGCGTCTGAGACAAAATTTGACAGCGGCACAGGCTGGCCTAGCTTTTACGAAGCCTTGCCAAAAGCCGTGGGCACGAAGGTGGATTACAAGTTATTGATGAAACGCACAGAGGTCCATTGTGCGCGCTGTGGTGGCCATTTGGGGCATGTGTTTAATGATGGCCCAGCACCCACTGGAAAACGCCACTGCATCAATGGTGTCGCGCTTCGGTTTGATGCGGCCTAGGCTAAAACACGTTGAGGGGCCGATCAGAAAAGATCGGTTCCATGGAAAAGTACCCCGTTACGGCTTCTAATTCGAACCCGTCAATCAATCGGCGGTAGACCACATCATAGCCGGACATGCCTTTGCAGCAAATTTTAAGCATATAGTCCCAATCGCCGCCGATGCGGTGCAATTCTTGTACCTCTGCGATGGCCTCGACATGGCGGCGAAATTTATCCGACCACGCAAGCGAATGATTGCGGGTCTTTACCATCACAAAAACCGTGAGGTCCAAGCCAAGGGCGGCCCCGTCAATGCGCGCGTGGCTGCCTTTTAGGATGCCGCTGTCTTCAAGCTGCTTGAGGCGCCGCCAGCAGGCATTTTGTGAGAGGCCAACCTTGTCCGCCAATGCGCGCTGTGAAAGATCCGAGCGCTTTTGTAGTTCATTTAGGATCTGTCGATCAATATTGTCAATTTTAATACTCATACGTGTCATTTGACACAGCTTGCAGTCAAAATCAATGATATTTGAGTGATTATATCTCGCATTTCCTTGTAAATTACCCAAAATAAGAGGGGAAACAGCAATGGCATTTGATGGCGCAACACGTGACATGGGACAAACAGTAATCGACGGGTTTTATCAAAGCTTGCTGGCGCAAGAAGATCCGCTTTTGGCAGTGAAAGCGGGGCTGGTTGGTCAAGATGTTATGGTTGAGGGGCCAAACGGACCCCATAAGATGATTTATGCGGATTACGTGGCCTCTGGGCGTGCGGTGACGCAGGTGGAAGAATTCATTATGACCAAAGTGTTGCCCTATTATGGAAACACCCATACGGAAACCTCCTATACGGGGCGCTATATGTCGGGCCTGCGCGAAGCGGCACGGCGTCAGATTGGGGTGCTCTGCAACGCCCCTGAGGACACATATGCGGTGATTTTCGCAGGCTCTGGCGCAACGACGGGGCTTAATCAATTGGTGCATCTTTGGGGGGTGGCGGATGCCGCACGGGCAGGGGAGGATCCCCTCGTGATTGTTGGACCTTATGAGCATCACTCTAACCTCCTTGCGTGGCGCGAAAGTGGGGCGGAGGTTGTCGAAATTCACCAATCCCCTGCAGGTGGCCCATCTTTGTCACATCTGCAATCTGTTGTTGAGGCGGCGCAGCATCGGCCAATTTTTGCGGCCTTTTCTGCGATGGCCAATGTTACAGGCCTGTGCACAGATCCGCGTCCTGTGACCCGCATCATCAAAGATGCAGGCGGGAAAATTGTGTGGGATTTTGCTGGGGGTGGTCCGTATATCGATGTGGACATGACACCAGAAAAGGATGTCGCGTTTGATGCGGTTGTTTTGTCGCCGCATAAATATGTCGGCGGGCCGGGCGCATCGGGTGTGTTGATTGTCAAGCGTGAGAGCGTGGTGGCAACAACACCTGCGCGCCCAGGCGGGGGAACCGTACGTTTTGTGAATGCCAAAACCCATGATTACGTCACACGCCTTGAGGGACGCGAAGAAGGCGGTACACCCAATGTCATTGGGGACATACGGGCGTGCCTTGCTCTTTTGGTTAAAGCTGCGATTGGGGTGGACCGTATCAAGGCGCGCCATGCAGCTCTTGCGGCGCGCGCTTTTGAGGTCTGGGGGGATGTGCCCGCGCTTTACATCCTTGACCCGAAGAAAACCACACGTGTGCCAATCCTTTCATTCACAGTGCAGACGGCGGATGAGGTGTTCGATTACCAAAGTTTTACGCGTGATTTGAGTGATCTCTATGGCATTCAGGCGCGTGGTGGATGTTCATGTGCAGGCCCTTATGTGCACCATCTTTTGGCGATTGATGACGGGCAGTCAGAACGCTTGCGCCAAGAGCTTGCGGCAGGGGATGACCGCCACAAGCCAGGCTTCGTGCGCCTGAATTTGAGCTATCTCGCGGCGGATGCAGAAGTGGAGTATATTTTGCAGTCCGTTGCCGAACTGGCGCAGGCCTATTGCGCATTACACACCAAAGCATGACTCATATCAAATACTGGCATCAAGGGTAATTTTTAAAACCATAGCTAATGTCGGCTATAGGGGACGAAGCACCAGTTCGCTGCGACTGCGCCAATGTCAGCTTGTAGTTTCAATGATGGTGCGTTTCGCCTCTGCAATTGCATTTAGGCTGCGCTGTATATCGTCATTTGTTGTTGCCCAAGATGACACAGAAAACCGAACGGCCTCTCGTCCTTGCCAATTTGTTGGGCCAAACCATGCCTCTCCGCTGCTTTGAACGTGCCCGGCCAATTCTGCAGACCAGCCTTCATGGCTAGGCAGGGTCGCAACAACTTGGTTCAGCACGACATCATTGAGAATTTCAAAGCCTAGTTGCTGCAACCCGTCCGCAAAAACTTGCGCATGCCCGCAGCATCGATCGACCAAGTCCGATAGTCCATCACGACCCAAGGAGTGCAGTGCGGCCCATATCTCGACACCTCTGGCCGAGCGAGAAAATTCTGGAACCATGTCTTTTGGTGCCGCTTCACCACCAAGCTTGAGATAGGGCGCTTGCGTTGCCATCGCGGCATGCACGGATGCTGGATGCTTGCAGATCGCTAAGCCACATTCGTATGGTGTATTGAGCCATTTGTGCCCATCCACCACCCAACTGTCGGCACTTTCATAGCCAGTGAGTTGATTGCGGGTCTTTTCGCTCGCCGCCGCCCAAAGACCGAAAGCACCATCAACATGCACCCACGCTCCGTTTGCTTGAGATACAACCTGCGCGATGGGATCGCTGGCGCCTGAATTCACGTTTCCCGATTGTGTAATAATGATCGTGTTCTCATCAGCGGTCGGCATCTTGGAAGCGTTCATACGGCCCTGATCATCACAAGGCACCCACTCGATCACATCTGTCCCAATCCCCAGCAGCGTGACCGCCTTAAGTACGGTCACATGACATTCCGCGCCCGCGATTATCCGTAGGCGCGGGGCTCCCCAGAGCCCTTGTTTTTGTAGGTCCCATCCTTGCCGCTCAAGGATTGCGTGTCGCGCGCCTGCAAGGCAAGTAAAGTTGGCCATCGTCGCACCGGTGACAAATCCGATGGAGCTATGCGCAGGCAAGTTCAGCACATCCAAAACCCACTTTGCAGCCACTTGCTCAAGTTTGACACCGACTGGGCTGATGACATCGTTGAAAACCACCTGATCCCATGCGCTTGCCAAAATCCGCGCACCCAAAGCGGCGGGAAGAGTGCCTCCAGCCACAAGGCCAAAGAAACGCCCACCGTTGGTAGCCGTTGTTGCCGGTGAGCCAAGTTTATCAAGCACACGCAGCGTCTCAATTGGGTCGATGGAAATCGCTGGCATGTCGGTGTCAAACTTTTTCAGTGCATCGCGTGCCTCTTTAGAGGCTGCAACGTCCCGACCATTTATTGTCTCCAGATATGCCATAGCCATGTCGGACGATTTTGAGGCGGCACGACGTGATTGCGAGAGAGGGTCTGACACGGTATATCTCCATAGAAACGATTCTATATAGATGTATATCAATATGCCTGCCAAACCGTCAACCTTGGATGTGCTCAAAGCACTTGGAAATGAAAACCGCCTTCAAATTCTGAAATGGATATTGTCGCCAGTCGACAATTTTCCGCCACAGCAGGATGGTGATTTGATTGAAGATGGCGTCTGTGTGGGGTTCATCACACTAAAAATTGGCCTCACGCAGCCCACGGTGACGTCTCATATGAAGGTTTTGGCTGACGCGAAGTTGGTGACATCGAAGCAAATAAAGAATTGGGTGTTCTACAAACCAGATCGGGAACGCATCAGGCGCGCGATAGCTCAGTTGGGAGCAGACCTGACTCCGTAGATCGGACTTTCGCGGTGATGCAGAAATCTGTTGGTATGGGTGCCAAGCAGCCTTTCGCTGCAAATTCGAATGAGCTATTGGCTATAAATATCGGGCATGCTGGTTTTGCCGAGTAAAGTAGGATGGGTGATGGGAGAGCTTGTTGCCTATAAAAATAGGGTGGGCGAAGGCCGCGGCGCCCCCCTAAAAGGTGTTCTTACCGCGGCATGTTTTTTCCAGCTGTGCAAATATGGGGATGACATCCCATGGCGTGTTTGGCGGCACATCAATGAATAGGTGATCACGGCCATCTTCGAGGCGTTTTTTGTCAACCACCTTGCCGCCTACATATATAGTTTTACGAGATTTATTTTGTGATAATGGCGTTTTTGCCCCAAAAGCGGGGCTAAAAGCGAGGTTGGTTCCGTGCTGAAACTCCCCGTAGATGCTTTTGCTACCCGCCTTTTGAATAAACGATCCCATGCTTGAAATTGTGGCCTCATCCGCTGCAAAATCCATGGTGAGCACTGTTTTTTGTGGTTGGAGCTTATAGCCTTTCCCATTATGGCGAATGTTATCAGAGGAGCCGCTGGCAACGGCGAGTTGCACACTGCACAAATTGGCCAAGGTGCTGCTATTTCCCGTGCGTGTGCCAAAGGAATAGGTGTAGTCCATTTTGACTGTTTTACCTGATATTTCAGGCGCGCTGGTTTGTTTTCTGAGCGTTTCTTGAACTGTATAGGATTTATTGAGATGCTTTTTGAGCAACCGCATTGCGGATTGCGCCGACAAAAGATCACATTTTGAAGAGAGAGCCCGTTTGGGGACAAACCCTGTCATGGTGGGCATGTCTGATAGTCCACCAACTGCCACATGTTTAAAGGGGGCTTTGTCAGAACCGTAGTCTTTTTCTTCGATCACCCACAAAACGCGGCCGTTATAAAGGTCCCGTAATTTCACGCCTGATTTGGCGGAAGGCAGGCTCAAGAGCGGTGTTTTATCAGCCTTCTTATTGCAGAGGCTTTTTTCGGTTTTATTGAGGTCCTCATAGGTGAATTGGTGGGGCCATCCGTATTTTTTAACAAACCCTGATTTTTGATTGCCGTTAAATGACACTTTCATGGGGCCATCATCATGACAGCGTACGGAATTGAAGACCGCAGGCACGACGACTCTTCCTTCTTTATTCATGCAACCTTGATGGTTTCCGATGTAAAAACTGCCGAGTTCGCCCTTCCAAAACATCCCGACGGTTGAGTAGGTGGGTTTGAGGATCCAGTTGCCTTTGAGGTCTTGGATGCCTTGCTTTTTCTTGACCCGCCGTGTGAGCTGAGTTTTCCCTAGGCGCACATCGCCGTATTTAAGCGGAATAACAATGCGACCTTTTCGGTCAATTACACCTTCCTTTGTGCCCTTTTTAACCCTTGTGAGCCCATTCTTATTATAAAATCCAGAGGCGGAATCATAAATGGCAGGGACAACAAACGTTCCCGCTTCATCAATAAATCCATATTTATTGTCATGCTTTACTGCGGCGCGGCCTTCATAAAATGTCTTTGCCGATTTAAACTTTGGTTGGATCACCCAGGCACCGGAGGTGTCAATATATCCCCACAGCTTGCCGTGTTGTGCAGCAGCCAGTTTGTTTTGTGAAAAATCAGCCGCCTTATCAAATTTGAACTCAATAATGGTTTTGCCGGTGATATCCACATAGCCACTTTTTTTATTGTTCCGTGCCAGCAAAAGCCCATGTGTAGGGTAGGCCCCTAGTCGGTCAAATTTTGGCTCAAACATCCAATTGCCGCGCGCATCCAAAAGCCCAACCTTTTTGTCTTTTTCTGCGATGTAGTAATTTATGTCCTCAATAACGATCGCCTTCAAACGGCTGAATTGCGGGGCCACAATGTACTGGCCGCTTTTGTCGATAAGCCCTGCAAGCTTATTTTCTTTCACAATGGCGGTATCAAATTCGGGGTAGAATGGTGCAGCCGCGTCAAATTTTGGCTGTATCACCCAGTCCTTGGCCGTCTTATCCAGATAGCCATATAGGGCGCCTTTGCCTTTGGAAAACGGGCGTAAAACGAGATCACGATCGACATGAACTTGAACATTGGGCACGGCGGCGCTTTGTGCTGTTGAGATGTGAGGGTAAAAGACCGTCGTGGCCATCATTATAAGTCCAGCAAAAATGCGGCACGTCTTATTACTCATTGAAACACCTTAACCTTTAAAATCCACCACCATAGTGGGACTGTTTTAGGCGTGTTTCAAGGAAATAGATGTCCATCTAGCCTTGGCGCGGTATGTGGATGTTTTTTTAAAGCGGGCGCACTCAAGCTCACAATAGTGAGCTCATTTAAATTTTTGGAACCACACGGGCTGTGACTTTCAACTTAATATATTGTTATTAAATCATTTTAAAGTGTTATATTTAATGGATACCCCTAGAACACTAACAAAACAGCTTTACCCCTCAAACAAATACCTTTGAAATCCAACGAATGCTTGTGCAACAATTTCATGCCCGCCCAGCTCCGTCGCGCCCTCATTCGCATCGCGATACTTTAATTCCAACAAGTCTGGCAATTTCGATCTATCCAATTCGCCAATCCCATCGCTGACATACGCCTCAAGGACGAACTGTAAAAACGCAGCCAGCTTCGCATCATATTCCTTCGTTGCGCTCTGCAAACCGTTTTCGGCGCGCATCTCTCGTGTTACTGGCTTAGACTTATATGAAATATACGCCAACACATCGAATAGATCGCTTTTCTCAGCATCCATCAGTTCCCTGATCTTCGTCAGAATATCGATGCCATACCCACGCTCTGACAACTCTGCCAACAATGCCTTGCGTGTATCTGGCACGCTCCATAATTTCCGCAGCTCATCTTCGTCTTTGAACAATTCAGGCAGATCACCATAAAGGCGCTGAATAAATTCACTCGCTGACATTGGCGTACCGTCGGCACTCCAAAAACTGGTGCCCGTGATGTTTTGGATCGAACGGGTTTTCCCATCTGCCAATTTAATCTCGATCAACTCTGGGTGCACCTTTGGTTCACCATCCCCGCCACTTGGCTCATCTGGATTTTTGCTCGGTTCTCTTGGCTCTCTGGGTTCTGGCATATCCACAATCACATCCGCTGGATCGCCATCCCACGCAGGGTCTTGGAAATTCATATGCGCCTTCACAAAGTCATAAATCGTGAAATAGTCTTTACCGTCAAACGTGCGTGTGCCCCGTCCGATAATTTGCTTAAACTCGATCATTGAATTCACGGGGCGCATTAAAACGATATTGCGCACGTTTTTGGCATCGACACCCGTAGACAGTTTTTGCGATGTGGTCAGGATCGTCGGGATCGTTTTCTCATTATCTTGAAACGCCGCCAAATCCTTTTCGCCCAACGCCCCATCCTCTGCCGTGACACGGGCGCAATAGTTTGGATGCTGGTTACTCTTTTCTTGATTGATTAGATCACGGATCATCGCCGCATGTTTTTGACTGGCGCAAAAAACAATCGTCTTTTCGTTTTGGTTAATCTCTGACAGCAACGTCCGCACGCGATGCAACTCGCGATCACGAATAACCACTTTACGATTGAAATCACCCTCTACGAACTCGGCACCATCGGCCACTTCGCCCTTCAACACGTGATCATCACCCTCAAACACATATTCATCCAGTGTCGATGCAATCTGGCGTACACGGAACGGGGTTAGGAAGCCATCATTGATCCCCTGCTTCAACGAATACTGATAAACAGGTTTGCCAAAATACCTATAGGTGTCGGCATTATCTGTGCGCTTGGGCGTGGCGGTCAAACCCAATTGCACCGCTGGTGAAAATCGTTCCAGAATATCGCGCCATGTGCTCTCATTATTGGCTCCACCGCGATGGCATTCGTCAATGATGATGAAATCAAAGAAATCAGGTTCATATTGCTCAAACGTGCGGTCCCCATCATCGCCTGTCATAAAGGTCTGGAAGATGGTGAAAAAGATACTGCCGTTCTTTGGCACCCGCTTTTGCTTGCGGATTTCATCGGGATCAATCCGCACCAGGGCATCATCAGGAAACGCCCCAAACGAATTGAACGCTTGGTTTGCCAATATATTGCGATCCGCCAGAAATAGGATGCGCGGGCGGCGGGTTGGTTCGCCTGACAGGTTCCAACGTGAATGAAACAGCTTCCACGCCAATTGAAACGCAATGCCCGTTTTCCCTGTCCCCGTGGCAAGGGTTAGCAAAATGCGCGTTTGGCCCAACGCGATGGCCTCTAGCGCCGCTGTGATTGCATTGTGCTGGTAATAGCGCGGCTGCCATTTGCCACCGCCTGTTTCAAACGGGATTGCGCCGAAATGATCGCGCCATGTGTTGGCGATGGAATGCACACGGTGCCACAGCTCATCTGGGCTGGGCACGCATTCCACATCCCGTTCCGTGCCCGTGCGCATATTGATTTCGTACCACGTGCGCCCATTACTGGCATAGGCAAAGGGGGCGTTTAGGCGAGTTGCGTATTCCTTGGCTTGGGCCACGCCAGCCGATGTATCAACGCCCGCTTTCTTGGCTTCTAAAACCGCCAGCTTTTGATCACGGTACAAGAAGACATAGTCAGATGATAACGACGTGCCCCGCGTGCCACCTGTTTGAATGCGCCCTGGGCAGATGACCTCGCGGCGTATGCGTGATCCATCAACCACGCCCCAGCCCGCATCGCGTAATTTCGGATCAATTCGTTCGGCCCGCGTGTCGGCCTCTGTCTCATTTGAAAAATCTTTAACCATTAAGTTGATCCTAGATCAGGTCAACTCGCCTGCAAAGGCTTTTTGCAAAAGCGATTGGCGGAGTTCGTCTAGATCGGCGAGTTTCGATTGGTAGTTTGTCAAACATTTTCGAAAGCTTAACTCCACTTGATTAACCTCTCGAATAACTTCTTTTTGAATTTCCAAGGTTGGTAAAGGTAATTCAAGCTTTCGAAGATCACTCAAGTTTATCCCTTTGTATGCAGCTCCCTTAAGCATTCCCGTGAGCCACGATTGAGCTTTGTTTGTTGCTATATAAAGGGCCACAAAATCAGCAGACACAACATCTGTTTTCACATCGACCATTGCGACCTCTCTTGAAATATTCCAACCTGCCATGTCAGAATGCACAACGCAGACGCCTCCAAGTGTTCCCCGCACACTCACTAAAA
>JBMYYE010000028.1:0-22741 GCA_049609065.1 Halocynthiibacter sp. | reverse complement strand
GAACTTATGCGTTTGAAATCCAATGTGGCCATTGGCGGCACCCATGGCAAAACCACCACCACAACCATGGTCGCGACATTGCTGGATGCTGGCGGGATTGATCCGACGGTGATCAATGGCGGGATTATTCACGCTTACGGGTCCAATGCGCGCATGGGCAAAGGCGAATGGATGGTGGTTGAAGCCGATGAAAGCGATGGCACGTTTAATCGTTTGCCCGCGACCATAGCCGTTGTCACCAATATCGACCCTGAACATATGGAACATTGGGGGGATTTCGAAACGCTCAAAGAAGGCTTCCATCAATTTGTGTCAAATATTCCCTTTTATGGGCTGGCGGTGTGTTGCACCGATCATCCTGAGGTTCAGACGCTTGTTGGAAAAATCACCGATCGCCGTGTCGTGACCTACGGCTTTAACGCCCAAGCCGATGTGCGTGCTGTGGGGCTGCGCTATGAAAAGGGTGTCGCGCATTTTGACATCCACCTGCAAAACGAAGATGTGGTGATCAAAGATTGCACGCTTCCGATGCCGGGCGACCACAATATTTCCAACGCAATGGCAGCGGTTGCTGTCGCGCGCCACTTGGGTATGAAACGTGACGAAATCCGCGGCGCTTTGGCCAGCTTTGGTGGTGTAAATCGCCGTTTCACCCGCGTGGGCGTGGTGAATGGTGTTACCATTATCGATGATTATGCACATCATCCCGTTGAGATTCTAGCAGCCCTTAAGGCGGCCCGACAGGCCACTGATGCGCGCGTTATTGCCGTGCATCAACCGCATCGCTTTTCACGTCTCCATGATTTGTTTGAAGATTTCTGCGGTTGTTTTCATGACGCAGATATGGTCGCCATTTCAGAAGTCTACGCCGCAGGCGAAACCCCAATAAAAGGGGCTGACCGCGATGATTTGGTGGCAGGTCTTGTCAGTCATGGGCACCGCCATGCCGTGGCAATTGATGGCGAAGACGGGCTTATTGAGTTTATCCGCAAGGAAGCAAAACCAGGGGATATGGTGATGTGTCTGGGGGCAGGTACGATTTCGTCTTGGACCTATGCGCTTAAAGATGCGCTCGAAGGATAAAATATGTTCTGGGCGCTTATCACGTCATCGATTTGGGTGATTAGCTTTGCACTTTTATCCTTTTTCCCGATCCCGTTGCAAAAACGCGTCGGGTGGATTTGGTTGATTGCACTGATCCCAATTTGTGTGCTCTTGGTGCGGGCATTTGGAATTTGGATTGTGATTGCTATTGGTTTTGCAGTGGTGTCCATGTTGCGCCGACCCTTAGGGGCGCTTTGGCGTTTTATACGCGTGAAATTAGTAAGTTAGGCATGTCGTGATGCAAAAAATTGAAACATCTGGCCTTTTGGGCACCTTAAGCAAAGATCGCATTCTGGCGGACCTGACATGGCTTCGTGTTGGTGGGCCTGCGGATCTGTTTTATCAGCCGGCTTCGGTGGATGATCTTGCACATTTCTTGCAGGTTTTACCGCGTGATATCCCTGTTTTCCCCATGGGTGTGGGGTCAAACCTCATCGTGCGGGATGGGGGGCTGCGAGCGGCCGTTATTCGTATGGGACGTGGGTTTAACGCTATCGAAATCGATGGATCACGCGTGACGGCGGGTGTTGCAGCACTTGATGCCCATGTGGCGCGAAAGGCCGCAGCAGAAGGTGTGGATTTGACGTTTTTGCGCACCATTCCAGGCGCAATTGGCGGGGCAGTTCGGATGAATGCGGGCTGCTATGGCACTTATGTGAAAGACGTCTTTGTTGAAGCAAAGGCGCTCACGCGGGACGGGGACCTTGTGACGCTTACGGCTGAGGATCTGAAATTTGGCTACCGTCAAACGGATTTGCCCGATGGCTGGGTTATTGTGTCCGCAACGTTTGAAGCGCCTCTCGGCGATCCTGATGCGCTTTTGGCGCGCATGGATGCGCAGCTCAAAAAACGCGATGAAACACAACCCACCAAAGAGCGCAGCGCCGGTTCGACCTTTCGAAATCCAGCGGGATTTAGCTCCACCGGGCAAGCCGATGATGTGCATGATTTGAAAGCGTGGAAGGTTATTGATGATGCGGGCATGCGCGGTGCACGCGTTGGTGGCGCCCAGATGTCAGAGATGCATTCCAACTTCATGATCAACACAGGCGGGGCAACCGCGGCGGATTTGGAAAATCTTGGCGAAGAGGTGCGAAAAAAGGTTTTCAAAAACAGTGAAATAGAGCTAGTATGGGAAATCATGAGGGTCGGCGAAAAATAATTGCAAAAAGCAATCGCCGGTCGATCAAATAAAACAAAAGCTTAGGTCAAAAAAATGACCAAATAAGAGGCAATCGGGATGTCGAGCAGGACGCCCCAAAAAGTCGTCGTATTGATGGGTGGCCCATCAGCGGAGCGCGAAGTGTCGCTCTCATCTGGGCACGAATGCGCGGTGGCTTTACGGGAAGAAGGATTTGAAGTGATTGAGCTGGACGCAGGTCCTGACCTTTGCGCGCGCCTCCTTGAGATTAAACCGGATGTTGTTTTTAATGCGCTGCATGGCCGCTACGGCGAAGATGGTGTGGTGCAAGGCATTTTTGAATGGATGGGCATTCCTTACACGCATTCCGGCGTGATGGCCTCTGGCCTCGCCATGGACAAAGAACGTACGAAGGCAATTTACCGCGATGCGGGTTTGCCCGTTGCGCCCTCAATTTTAGCGCGTTCTGTGGATGTGTGCCGTGGCCATGTGATGAATGCACCATATGTCGTGAAACCCAATAGCGAAGGGTCGAGCGTTGGTATTTATCTGGTGAATGAAGGCGATACGCCGCCCCAACTCGGGGATGATATGCCAGAGCAAGTCATGGTCGAAGCATTCGCCCCTGGCCGTGAGTTAACAGCAGCGGTGATTGGCGATCGGGCCTTAACGGTGACGGATATCTATACCGATGGCTGGTATGATTATGACGCCAAATATAAAGAGGGTGGATCACATCATGTGATCCCTGCTGAGATCCCAGAAGATATTTTCAACGCGTGTTGTGACTATGCACTACGCGCCCATCAGGTGCTTGGGTGCAAAGGTATGACACGTACCGATTTTCGGTGGGACGAAAGCAAGGGGATCGATGGCATCATCCTTTTGGAAACCAATACGCAACCTGGAATGACACCGACATCATTGGCCCCTGAACAGGCTGAATATGCGGGGGTTAGTTTTCCAAAACTGTGCCGCTGGTTGGTGGAGGATGCATCATGCAACAGGTGACATCGCCGCGTGGGCGGAGCCTTCGTGATCCGGCACCATCGCGTGTTTCTTACCGCATTCAGCGTCTTTGGCTGACGCCGGTTGTGCGCGCGGTTTTGCGTGTAGGCGTGCCCGTTTTTGCGCTCATTTTGCTGGTTTCTGTTGTGCTCTTTGACCAAGGTCGCCGGGACGCCGTGGGGCTTTGGTTCGAAGATGTCCGCCGCTCAATTGAAGAGCGCCCCGAATTTATGCTGAAGGCTATGGCAATCGATGGCGCATCTGATGAGCTAACTCAAGATGTGCGCGAAGTCTTTCCGATTGATTTCCCCCTGAGCTCTTTTGATCTTGATCTCGAAGATATGCGGGCGAAAGTGGTGGACCTTGATGCGGTTTCAACGGCGATGGTGCATGTGCGCTCTGGCGGAATTTTGCAAGTCACCATTGAAGAACGCACACCTGCAATCGTATGGCGTGGCTTTGATGGGGTTGATGTTTTGGACGCCGAAGGGCACCGAATTTCGTCCCTTAAGGCCCGCATCATGCGCCCAGACTTGCCCTTAATCACCGGTGAGGGTGCAAATGAACATGTGCCCGAAGCCTTGGCGCTTTTGGCCGCAGCCGGTCCGATTTCAAAACGGATCATTGGGCTTGTGCGTGTTGGGGAACGGCGTTGGGATATTGCCCTTGATCGTGATCAGCGCATCATGTTGCCCGCACAAAAGCCCAAAGAGGCTTTGGCGCGGGTCATTTTATTACATTCGGCCCGCGATCTATTGGCGCGGGATGTGGCGGTGGTGGATATGCGCTTACCTGAGCGTCCGACGCTGCGCCTCAGTGAAACGGCAACCCGTGCGTTTCGTGAAATTAAAGCTCTTGAATTGGGAAGCAACTGACGTGACTGATTTATATTCTGCACAACGGGCCATGCGCCACATGCGAAAAGCCGCCATTCAACGCGGGGTTGTTTCGATTTTGGATGTCGGAAGCTCCAAAGTTGCCTGTCTGGTGTTGCGTTTTGACAGCGCACGCGCGTTGGATCCAAATTTGGATGACAAAACGATGCTCGGTCAAACGGGGTTTCGCGTCATTGGGGCTGCGACAACGAAATCGCGCGGCGTGCGGTTTGGCGAAATTTCGACAATGAATGAAACGGAGCTTGCGATCCGAACCGTGGTGCAAGCCGCGCAAAAAATGGCAAACCAGCGGGTGGACCATGTCATTGCGTGTTTTGGGGGCGCTGATCCGCGATCCTACGGGTTGTCGGGTGAAGTTGCCTTGCAAGATGGGGCCTGTACGGATGATGATGTGTCGTCTGTTTTAGCGGCATGTGATATGCCTGACCTTGGGGCTGGACGTGATGTATTGCACGCGCAGCCGATTAACTTTGCGCTGGATCACCGGTCTGGATTGGGCGATCCGCGCGGTCAAATCGGACATCACTTGGCAACGGATATGCATCTTGTTTCCGTGAACGCAGATGCCATTCAGAACCTTTTATATTGTATCAAGCGTTGTGATTTAGAGGTCGCAGGCCTTGCATCCTCTTCCTATATGGCGGGGCTGTCTTCTTTGGTGGAAGATGAACAAGAGCTGGGCTCATGTGTGATTGATTTGGGTGGTGGGACGACAGGGATGTCTATTTTCCTCAAAAAACACATGATTTTCAACGATGTGGTGCGCATGGGTGGGGAGCATATTTCCCGTGATATTTCCATGGGACTGCAGGTTCCATTGCAGGTGGCTGAGCGTATTAAAACACGCCATGGCGGAATTTATGCCACCTCCATGGATGATCGTGACGAAATCGAAATTTCGGGTGAAACAGGGGATTGGGAACATGATCGCCGCAAAGTGACCCGTACGGAGCTCATCGGCATTATTCGCCCACGGGTTGAAGAAATTTTTGAAGAAGTGCGCGCACGATTGGATGCGGCGGGCTTTGATCATTTGTCTGGTCAAAAAATCGTTTTGACAGGTGGCGGGAGCCAAATTCCAGGTCTTGATGGGTTGGCGTCAAAAATTCTCGACAAACCTGTGCGTCTTGGGCGGCCAATGCGTATTCAAGGTTTGCCGCAGGCCACAACAGGCCCCGCGTTCTCAGCTGCGGTTGGGCTCTGTCTTGCGGCGGTCACGCCCCAAGACGAATGGTGGGATTTTGATCAGCCGTCAAATGCGTATCCTGCGAAATCCCTCAAGCGCGCATTGCGTTGGTTTAAAGACAACTGGTGATACAGAACGCTGTGTAGGCCCCCCAAATCTGGTGCCTTCGGCGGAAATCCCCCTAAGTTTTGTGGTAATGTGCGATTTTTTGCGTGACGAGGCGTGTAAAAGACACTAGAATCAGTCGTGAGTAGGCAAATTCCGACGCAAAAAATGCGCGGCAAAAATTACAGGCGGATTTATTATGACCTTGAATCTCTCGATTCCAGAGCAAACAGAGCTCAAACCTAAGATCACCGTTTTTGGTGTCGGTGGCGCTGGCGGCAACGCAGTTAACAACATGATCGACAAAGCGCTTGATGGTGTTGATTTTGTTGTGGCAAACACAGATGCGCAGGCTTTGCAGCAAAATAAATCACCCGAAAAAGTACAGATGGGCATTCGGGTGACCGAAGGTCTTGGTGCTGGGGCGCGTCCCGCCGTTGGGTCCGCAGCCGCAGAAGAAAGCATTGAGCAAATTGTTGATCACCTTGCGGGATCACATATGTGCTTCATCACCGCAGGTATGGGCGGCGGCACTGGCACAGGGGCTGCGCCGATTATCGCACAAGCCGCCCGTGAATTGGGCATTTTGACCGTTGGTGTTGTGACCAAGCCATTCCAATTCGAAGGTGGCAAACGGATGCGCCAAGCTGAAGACGGCGTTGATGCCCTTCAGAAGGTTGTTGACACGCTTATCATTATTCCGAACCAAAACCTATTCCGCCTTGCCAATGAAAAAACAACGTTCACCGAAGCCTTCTCCATGGCGGATGACGTTTTGTATCAAGGTGTTAAAGGTGTAACCGACCTTATGGTGCGCCCTGGCCTTATCAATCTCGACTTTGCGGATGTCCGCGCTGTGATGGATGAAATGGGCAAAGCCATGATGGGCACAGGCGAAGCAACGGGCGAAAACCGCGCGATTGAAGCCGCTGAGAAAGCCATCGCCAACCCGCTTTTGGATGAAATTAGCCTCCAAGGTGCGCGCGGCGTGTTGATCAACATCACCGGCGGCGATGACCTTACATTGTTTGAGCTTGATGAAGCGGCCAACCGCATTCGCCAAGAAGTCGACCCAGAAGCCAATATCATCGTGGGCTCCACAATGGACCCAGAACTCGATAATGGCGTGATGCGCGTATCCGTTGTTGCAACGGGTATTGATGCGGTTGTGAATACGGATGAAATCCCCGTGCCACGTCGCCGTTTGAGCGAGCCGCTTCCTGTGTTCCAAGAACAGCCAGAGCCGGCAGCAGTTGAACAATCTGCCCCTGTGGCAGAGACACAAGAGCCGTCTTTCTTTGATGCGCCAGCTGCGGCCCCTGCGCCACAAGCGCCCGCAGCAGAAGAGGTCGCGCAAAACACGTTCTTTGACAGCATGCAACGTGATGTAGCTACAGCGGCGGAAGCCCCGGCAATGCGTCCGGCACCAGCGCCACATGCCGCTCAGCAAGAAAACGTTCCGGCGCCCGCCTATCAACCGGCGGCCCCGACAGAAGCACTCATCCATGAAGATGACTTTGCGGATCAAAGCTTTGTCGCGCCACAAGCGCCAGCACCTGGAACCCCATCTGCGGAAACGCTTGCACGTTTGCAAGCTGCGGTTGGTAAAGCTCCTGCACAACAAGGTGTCGGTGCTGCAGCTCCTGCGCCGCGTCCTGCAGCCGTTGCCCCGCAACAACCTGCGCCCGAACCTGCAGCAGAGGATCGCACAGGTCGCTTTGGGATCAATTCCTTGATTGGCCGTATGACGGGCAATGGTCAGCAAGCTGCTCCCGCACCTGCTCCGACGGCGGCGGCGCATCCAATGCGTTCTGAACCGACAATGCATGTGTATGAAGCCGAAGCAGATGCCGATTCAGATCAAGACAGAATCGAAATTCCTGCTTTCTTGCGACGTCAGGCAAACTAATAGGCGAAAAACCGCACATCTTACAGTTTAAGAAGGCGCTCCGTTGTGAGCGCCTTTTTTCATGACGGAAGTCAATAAAATAAGGGGTATGCGATACATACCCTGTGAATATTTCGAGTTTTGTATCGTTTGTTACATACTGTCATAAAGCGTGAATTGTTCTCGCTGCGCTTGCAGCATATTTAATTGGCAACGCAATAGGGGTTGGAGCAGTCCGTGCAAGCCACACTAAAATCAACAATCGAATTTCTAGGCCATGGTCTTCATAGCAATGCGCCTGTTAAGATGGTGTTAAAGCCTGCGGCAGCCAATGTCGGAATTTGGTTTAATCGTGTGGACCTTGACCACGGTATGATTTCTGCGCGCTACGATTCCGTGGTGCCCTCCCAACTCTGCACACTCATTCGCAATGATGATGGGGCCGAAGTGTCCACCATTGAACATATCATGGCGGCGCTTGCTGGTTGTGGGGTACACAATGCGATGATCGATATTGACGGACCTGAAGTGCCTATCTTCGATGGCTCATCCAAGGTGTTTGTCGAAAAGATTTTGGAAACGGGTATCCAAAAACAAGCAAAGCCCGTGCGCATTCTTGAAATTTTGAAACCGGTTGAATTCCGCAATGGGGATGCGTTTGCGCGCATTGAGCCATCCGAAGAGATGGTGATCGATTTTGAAATCGATTTTACGGAAGCTGCGATTGGCAATCAATCAATGGCCTTGACGATGGCCAATGGCACGTTTTTGCGCGAACTTTCTGACTGTCGCACATTTTGTCGCCAATCTGATGTCGATATGATGCAGGCCAATGGGCTTGCGCTTGGCGGGACTTTGGATAACGCCTTGGTGTTTGATGATGATAAACTTCTTTCCCCAAGCGGTCAGCGCCGTGATGAGGAGCCTGTGCGTCATAAAATGCTTGATGCGCTTGGGGATCTCTATCTTGCGGGTGGCCCATTGATGGGGCGCTACACTGGCTTTAAGGCGGGGCACGCGATGACGAACCAGCTTTTGCGCCTTGTTTTCGCCGACCCAAGCAATTTTCGGTTTGTCGAATGTGATGATCAAAAGGCAGATCGCCTTCCAGGGGCTCACATCAAACGCGAAGATATTGCGGCCTTTGCTTAAGCTTTCTTTTGACTAAGTTACAAAAACCCCCCATTTCATAGAAATGAGGGGTTTTTTCTATGCGCGGACGTGATAGATAATGTGGAAATACCTGCAAGGTGAAAGAGTAGGGGGCCTTCATGATCGGACACGGACGCAAAGTGGTTGTGGCGTTGCTATGTAGCACGATGCTGGTGTCGAGCTGTGGCATATTGCGTGGCTCAAAAGGGGACGTGGAAGCGGAAAAACCGCTCGAAAGCTTCACCGCTGAAGAGCTTTATAAAAAGGCTGAATACGATCTCGACACCAAACGCCGCAAAGAAGAAGCTGCGCGCATCTTTGGCGAGGTCGAACGCCTTTACCCATATTCTGTCTGGGCCAAGCGGGCTCTCATCATGCAGGCCTTCGCCTATCATAAAGCCAAAGACTATGAAAATAGCCGTGGGTCTGCACAGCGCTTCTTAGATCTTTATCCAGCGGATGAAGATGCAGCATATGCGCAATATTTGCTTGCGATTTCCTATTATGATCAAATCGATGAAGTGGGCCGTGATCAAGGCCTCACCTTCCAAGCCTTGCAAGCCTTGCGCACGGTGATCGAGCGGTATCCAGATAGCGAATATGCACGCTCTGCGATTTTGAAATTTGATTTGGCCTTTGACCATTTGGCCGCCAAAGAAATGGAAATCGGGCGCTATTATTTGAAACGTGGCAATTTCACCGCGGCGATTAATCGGTTCCGCGTGGTGGTTGAAGATTTTCAAACAACCTCTCACACCGCGGAGGCACTTCATCGTTTGGTGGAAAGCTATCTGTCCCTTGGGATCGCAAGCGAAGCACAAACCGCGGCGGCAATTTTGGGACATAATTTCCGCTCAACTGGGTTCTATGAAGACAGCTTTAAACTCTTGACGGAACGCGGGCTTGAACCAAAAGGGCTTTCTACGGATTGGCTTGGCGCGATTTATCGTCAGACGATTAAGGGCGAATGGCTCTAGGGGCGTTTCAAAATGCTCACCCATCTTGATATTCGGGACATGTTGATTATTGACCGGCTGGAGCTTGCCTTTCAGCCGGGCCTTAATGTTTTGACTGGGGAAACTGGCGCGGGGAAATCCATTTTGCTGGACAGTCTTGGTTTTGTTCTGGGTTGGCGCGGGCGTGCGGATATGGTGCGAGACGGGGCCAAGCAAGGCGAAGTCAGCGCCGTTTTCACGGTGCCGAACAGCCACCCCGCATATGCGGTCTTAGCCGAGGCAGGGATCGAGATCGAAGATGATATCATCTTGCGCCGTGTGAATGCCCAAGACGGGCGCAAAACGGCATGGATCAATGATCGACGGGTATCAGGTGAGGTGCTTCGGCAATTGTCAGAAACATTGCTCGAATTGCATGGCCAACACGATGACCGCGGACTTTTGGATCCCAAAGGGCACCGCGCGATGCTCGACCGGTTCGCGGGACATGACAGCATGCTTGACGAGGTTGGCCAGCGTTGGATGCAGCTGCGACATGCGCAAAAAAGCCTGTCCAAGGCAGAAGCCGATATTGCTGCTTTGAAGGAAGAAGAAGAGTATCTACGTCACGCGGTTGGGGAGTTGGACGCGCTCAATCCAGAAGAGGACGAAGATATCACCCTTGATGCGGCACGCAGACGGATGCAAAACGCCGAAAAGGTCCGTGGTGATGTCCTTCGCGCGGCTCAAACCCTATCGATTGAGGGGGCAGAGGGGCTTTTGTCGGATGGCATGCGCTGGCTTGAGGGTGTGTCAGATAAGCTCGAAGGTGAATTAATCAGCGCAATTGATGCCGTTTCGCGCGCCATGGAAGCCCTCACAGAGGCGCAAAACGACGTGGACACGGTGGCGTCTTCGTTGGATTTCAACCCGCATGAACTTGAAGATATCGAAGAGCGCCTCTTTGCCATTCGCGGCCTTGCGCGAAAATATAATGTGCAGGCAAATGACCTGTCTGGCTTGGCAGATGATCTGCGGTCTAAGCTCGAAAATATCGATGGTGGGGACGCACAGATTGACCGCCTGAAAGCAGAGCTAACAAAGGCGCAAACAGCCTATGACGCCGCGGCCGACGCGTTAAGCGCCGCGCGCGTTACCGAAGCCAAAACCCTAGACGCCGCCATTCAAAGCGAATTGGCAGGCCTCAAGATGGAGCGCGCGGTTTTTCAGACCGAAGTGACCGCCGCAGACCCCGCAAAGCACGGCAAAGACCATGTGCAATTTAAGGTGGCCACCAATCCGGGCGCACCATCTGGGCCGCTCAATAAAATCGCCTCAGGCGGGGAATTGTCGCGATTTTTGCTCGCACTGAAAGTGGCGCTTCGGTCTGATGATGCAGGGGTCACGATGATTTTTGATGAAATTGATCGTGGTGTTGGTGGTGCAACCGCAGATGCCGTCGGGCGGCGGCTTGAGGCGCTGTCAATCGGGGGGCAGACCCTTGTTGTGACCCATTCCCCACAAGTGGCCGCGCGTGGGGCGCATCATTGGCGTGTGCAAAAAGAAGTGGTTGAAGGGATGACGTTTTCACGTGTGGTCCCGCTGGATGAGGCGGCGCGCATTGATGAAATCGCACGGATGCTTGCAGGCGATAGCATCACCGAAGAAGCCCGCGCCGCCGCAAAATCGCTTTTGGCGTTTTAAATCAAATCCTTTGGGGCTTTTCGTTGCGCTTTTGGCCAAAACACCTAATATGCAGAAAAGCAAATTTATGCGTGAGGGCTGATGCGAGAGACCCATCCCTTCTTTGAAATTTCCAAATTTATGCAGCGTCGATTTGCATCGGCAAAGCGTGACCTGCGGTCCGTGTATGATGCTGTGCGTGAAAAGGGGCCATCGGAAATCCAATTTTGGTTCTTGGCCTTGCTTGTCGGCATTGGGGCGGGGCTCACCGCGCTTTGTTTTCGGTGGGCAATCTCGGCGCTTCAAACCCTATTTTATGGCACAGATGATGCCAGTATCCTCCATAGTATAACCGCGGAATTACCATGGTATTGGATTTGCCTCTTGCCCGTTTTTGGCGGTTTTGTGGTTGGGTGGATTTTCAAATTGATGACCCCAGATGGCCGTGTGCGCTCGGTTGCGGATGTGATCGAAGGCGCGGCGCTTCATGAGGGGCGCGTCGAAAAACGAGCGGGGCTGGCGTCGGGTCTTGCGTCCTTGATCACCTTATCGACAGGCGGCTCTGCGGGGCGCGAAGGGCCTGTTGTGCACTTGGCTGCGGTGATTTCAAGCTGGGTGTCAACGCGTATTGATGCAAGCGGGATCACTGGGCGTGACCTTTTGGGCTGCGCGGTGGCAGGTGCGGTGTCTGCGAGCTTCAATGCCCCCATTGCAGGCGCGCTTTTCGCGATGGAAGTCATTTTGCGCCATTTTGCTTTGCATGCCTTCGCCCCGATTGTGGTGGCCTCGGTGGCGGGAACGGTTGTAAACCGTTTGGCTTTTGGCAATGTGACAGAGTTTATTTTGCCGACGGATAATTATTTCAGCTTTTACCAAGAGCTCCCTGCGTTTTTGTTGCTTGGTGCGTTATGCGGCGGGGTCGCTGTTGCCTTCATGAAAGCTGTGTTTTGGAGTGATGATTTTGGAAACCTGATTGAACGGGTTTTCAAAATCCCCACATGGGCGCGCCCGATGATTGCGGGGGCACTTTTGGGCGTGATTGCGCTTGCGTTTCCGCATATTATCGGCGTGGGGTATGGCACAACATCGGCGGCGCTTAGCGGGCATTTACTGTGGCATGAAGCGGTGATTTTCACCGTGCTTAAAATCGCGGCTGTGTCGATCACCATGGGGGGTAGAATGGGGGGCGGGATTTTTTCCCCTTCGATGATGATTGGCGCCTTGACGGGCCTGTCTTTTGGCATCATTGCGACGGCGATTTTCCCTGATAACTCGGGCTCTGAAACTCTCTATGCCTTGGCGGGAATGGGGGCGGTTGCCGCGGCCGTGCTTGGTGCGCCGATCTCCACCACATTGATTGTCTTTGAAATGACGGGTGATTGGCAAACGGGATTGGCGGTTATGGTGGCCGTATCGATTTCCACTGCGATTTCAAGCCGCCTTATTGATCATTCATTTTTTCTGACGCTTTTGGAGCGCCGCAATATTCACCTTGCGGCGGGGCCGCAGGCGTATTTGTTATCGGTGCACCGTGTGGCACAGATTATGCGGCCGCTTGATGATGATAAATCGGTGAGAGAAGAGGCCCTTTGGGCTTTGGTGGAGCAAGGATTTTACATCGATGGCAATGCCACTTTGGAAACCGCCATGCCCGTTTTTGATCGCTCACGTGCGGATTATATCCCTGTAGTGACCTTGGCAGGGGAGGATCAACCTCCTGAATTATGGGGCGCACTTTTCCATGTGGACGCGCTTAAGGCGATGAACAAAGCACTCTCCGACACGGCGGCCGAAGAGCATTCCTAATCTTAGATCGTGGCCGTTGCGTTTTTGAGCCAAAGGCGCGCCGGGCCAGAAACACGGGCCTCTTGTTGATCCCAACAGGCCGCGTGATAGGCATTCAGCCAAGCGATTTCATCTGCGCTCAGCAAGGACATATCAATCGCACGTTTATCAATCGGCACATAGGTGAGCGTTTCAAATGACAGCATATCACGCCCATCCCCGCGTTCGGGCGCTGACGTCACAGAAATAAGGTTTTCGAGGCGAATGCCATAGCCATCAGCCACGTAATACCCGGGCTCATTGGAAAGGATCATGCCCTCTTGAAACGGAACTTCATATTTACGCGCGATGCCTTGTGGGCCCTCATGCACGGATAAATAGGCCCCAACCCCATGGCCCGTGCCGTGATCGTAATCGCAGCCCTCAAGCCAAAGAGGATAGCGTGCCAACGCGTCTAAATCACGCCCCGATAGACCGCGCGGAAAGGCGACCCGCGAAATCGCGATCATGCCTTGCAAAACCCGCGTGAAATGGCGTTTTTGGGTGTCGCTCACTGTGCCAATGGCGATGGTGCGCGTAATATCGGTTGTCCCTGACGTGTATTGTCCACCACTGTCCACAAGCAAAAAGGTATCTTGATCGATGTCGCGGTTGCTGTCTTCTGTTACGCGGTAATGCACGATCGCGCCATTTGGCCCAGCCCCTGAAATGGTGTCAAAACTGATCTCTTGGAGCAGCCCCGTTTTGGTGCGAAATCCTTCGAGTGCAGTCACGATGTCAATTTCAGTGAGATCCCCTTTGGGGGCCTCTTGATCCAGCCATGCCAAAAACTCAACCATGGCCCCCGCATCCACGAGGTGGGCGTCGCGCGCCCCTTGGAGTTCTTGCGGCGTTTTACAGGCCTTCGAAAGAATGCACGGGTCGGTGGATAAAACAGGGGTTGCATCCCCGCCTAAAAGAGCCGCGTAAACGGCCATGGGAACGCTGCGCTGATCAAGTAGTACTTGCCCTGAAAGTGTCGTCAGCTGTGGCACGAATGCATCTACAGGATGGCAGGTCACTGCAGCGCCTAAATGTGTGTGAAGGGCGTCATCAAGTTTCGCAGGATCAACAAAAAGATCGATGCGGGCATCTTTGTGCAAAATCGCAAAGCACTGACAGACAGGGTTATGCGCGATGTCGCGGCCGCGGATGTTTAAAAGCCAATTTATGCTATCAGGTAGTGTTAAAACGAGCGCATCTTCGGCAAGAGTTCCTGCGATGTCGCGACGCTTATCATCATGATTTTTACCTGTGAGTTCAATGGGCTGGATGAACGCTTTCTCTTGGGGTGGGGTGGGGCGGTCCTGCCATATTTGATCCACAAGGTTACGAGATGGCACCAAAGAAATCCCAGAGGCCGCCAAATTTTTAGTGGCCGCGTTAATTTCACCTGCGCTATGCAACCATGGATCATAGGCGATTTTTGCCCCCTCTGGCGCATGTTCCAAAAGCCAATCCACAAGCCCCGTTGCAGGCCAGTTTTGGGGGGGGAATGCCGTAACATCCGTTTGGTTTTGTACCTGAATGGTGTAGCGGCCATCCACGAAAATGGCGGCGTTTTCACGGAGCGCAACCGCGAAACCCGCAGATCCTGTAAACCCTGTGAGCCATGCAAGGCGTTCATCACAAGGGGCGCAATATTCGCCTTGGTGGGCGTCGGTGCGTGGAATAATAAACCCATCTACTTTTTGTGTGTGCAGTGTATCGCGAAGTGCGGCCAAACGTGGGGCGACATTTTCAGGGGATGTTTGCGAAACGAAGGTTTGAAACATGGGGCCTCTCATTTGCCATTTTAGATGGCGTTTTTGATCCCCATGACGCGGGCGCGCGCACGTGGGTCATTGTCAAATAGCGCAGCAAGCTGTTCGGTCATGGCGCCTGCGAGTTGTTCAACATCGGTGATGGTCACCGCACGGTCATAATAGCGGGTCACATCATGGCCGATCCCAATCGCCAGAAGTTCCACGGCTTTGCGTTTTTCAACCATAGCAATCACATCGCGCAGATGTTTTTCCAGGAAATTCGCAGGATTCACAGAAAGCGTGCTGTCATCAACAGGTGCCCCATCTGAGATCACCATCAAAATTTTGCGCGCCTCATTGCGAGACGTAATTCGACGATGTGCCCATTCGAGCGCCTCACCATCGATATTTTCCTTCAACAGGCCCTCTTTCATCATGAGGCCAAGGTTATCACGGGTGCGCCGCATTGGGGCGTCGGCCGATTTGTAAATGATGTGTCGCAAATCATTGAGACGCCCCGGCATATCCGCGCGCCCATCCGCGAGCCATTTTTCTCGCGCAAGCCCGCCTTTCCACGCCCGTGTGGTAAAGCCTAAGATTTCCACTTTGACTTGGCACCGCTCAAGGGTACGTGCAAGCACATCCGCACAAATCGCGGCGATGGAAATCGGACGTCCGCGCATGGAGCCTGAATTGTCGATCAAGAGGGTCACAACAGTGTCGCGAAACTCCGTATCGTTTTCACGTTTGAAGCTAAGGGGCGTTGTCGGGTTGGCAACCACGCGTGCCAAACGACCCGCATCGAGCGTGCCCTCTTCGAGGTCGAATTCCCATGACCGGTTCTGCTGGGCCTGTAGGCGCCGTTGCAATTTATTGGCAAGCCGCGATACCGCCCCTTTGAGAGGTTCAAGCTGTTGATCTAAGTAATTGCGCAAGCGCTCCAATTCTTGGGGTTCAGCCAGCTCTTCGGCCATGATGATTTCATCATTTTCATTGTTGTAGACCGTGTAATTTGGGTCTGCATCAGACACAGGGGGCGGCGGCAGATCGGGCATATCGCCTTCGGGCATTTCGACTTCTTCGCCCATGTCGTCCTCATTGAGGTCCTCGGTCGATAAGCTGGCTTGCGCCTGATCTTGCTGCTGTTCTTGGCTTTGCTCGGGGCTGGCCTCGGCCTGATCGTCCTCGCTGTCGTCTTCGCCTTCGCTGTCTGGTTGATCCTCTGCGTCGTCGTCATTTTCAGCGTCGTCTTGGGCGTCGTCATCTTCGGTTGGATCATCGCCCAACTGATCGCCAAAGCCCAAATCTTCGATGACTTGGCGGGCGAAATGGGCAAAGGCGGATTGATCGGCCAACACATCGTTGAGCCGCTCTTCGCGGTTGCCAAGCTTATCGTCAAAAAAATCGGACCAGACGTCCAAAACGGGCTGTGCCGCCTCAGGTAAATCACGCCCAGAGGCAAGCTTTCGCACCAAAAGCGCGGCCGCCGTCGAAAGGGGGGCTTCGGTGCGGTTTTCGATCCGTGCGAGCCCGGTGCGCGTGAATTCCTCTGTTATTTTTGCGTCGATATTTGATGCTGTCCCTGGCATTTCGCGTGCGCCCATGGCTTCGCAGCGGGCGGTTTCCATGGCCTCATATATTTCGGCGGCCATATTGCCCGGTGGGGCGTATTTGGCGTGGGTCGTTGCATCGTGATGGCGATGATACATTGCCATGGCATCCGCGTGACCGCGTGCCAAGAGGACCTCTTCGCGGGTCATTTTGCGGGTCACTTGCGGCAGGCGGATGCTGTCGTCGGTTTGCCCAGAGGGATCCACGGAATAAGTGACGGAAAGCTCCGCGTCATCGGCAAGGACCTTGGTCGCATTGGCGAGCGCTTTTTTAAAAGGATCGGCGGGGTTGTCGCTTGGTTTCTTCATTCCGCTAGTCCTAATTGTTTGCACCAATTGATGCGTTTTCCGCCCTCATAATATACGGCGAGGCCAGCATCGACCATGATGTGTTTGAGGGGGCGACCATCAAGTTTGAGATCGACCAATCCTCTGTTGTATTTATCGGTGCCCAAAAAACGCGGCGTTATGGTTTGGGCGTCTTTGAGTTGGGCCTCAAGGAAACGGGTGGCTTTCTGACCACGCCGCTTTTCCACCAAACACTTGGAGCGGTAGGTTTCTGGCGTGTCAAATCCTGTAAGGCGAATGGAGCGATCCACGTGACCACAGCGAAGACGTACCGTATCCCCATCGACAACCCGCGTGACCACGCAGCGCTCATCCCCCATCCCAAAGACCACGACATGTTTGGGATTGGCCGGTTTGGAGGTCGTGAGCGGTGGGATGTTTGTCCCCCGACAGCCAGCCAAAGCCGTGCCCAATCCCAATATAATCGCTATTGAAAGGATGGATTTCGTGGATATGCGCGGTCTGTAGGTCACCCCAAGCTCATGCTTGCTGCGCTTTCAGGAAGTTCATCATCAAAGCAACGTTGATAGAATTCTGCCACAGTTTGGCGTTCAAGTTCATCACATTTATTGAGGAAACTAAGGCGGAACGCATAGCCTACATTGTTGAAAATTCGGGTGTTTTCAGCCCAGTTGATCACGGTGCGTGGGCTCATCACGGTGGAGATTTCCCCATTCATGAAGGCCGTGCGTGTGAGATCCGCAACCGTAACCATTTGTGCAATGGTTTTACGGCCGCTTTCAGAATTGAAAACAGGGTTCTTTGACAACACGATGTTTGTTTCGGCATCGTGGCTCAGGTAGTTCAACGTCGCAACGAGAGACCAGCGGTCCATTTGTGCTTGGTTGATCTGTTGTGTGCCGTGATAAAGCCCTGTTGTATCCCCAAGACCTACAGTGTTGGCCGTCGCAAACATGCGGAAGAACGGGTTGGCGGTGATCACTTCGTTTTGATCCAAAAGAGTGAGCTTGGAATCATGTTCGAGCACACGCTGGATCACAAACATCACATCGGCGCGCCCTGCATCATATTCGTCAAACACAATCGCCGTTGGGTTGCGCAGCGCCCAAGGCAAGATACCTTCTTGAAACTGTGTGACCTGCTTGCCATCCACAAGTTTAATCGCATCTTTGCCGATCAAATCGATCCGTGAGATGTGGCTATCGAGGTTCACACGCACACAAGGCCAGTTGAGGCGCGCCGCAACTTGTTCGATATGCGTTGATTTGCCTGTTCCGTGATAACCTTGCACCATGACACGGCGGTTATAGGCAAAGCCTGCCAAAATCGCCAATGTGGTATCTGGGTCAAATTTGTACGTTGGATCCATTTCAGGCACGCGGTCTGTTTTTTCGGCAAACCCTTGCACTTTCATATCGCTATCGATGCCAAAAACGTCTCTTACGGAAATGTCTTCGGTTGGTTTTGCATGTGCGTCCATGTGCGTTCTCCAACGTGAATGTTTATCTTTTTTGCGTGAACTTGGTGCCTGAATTTTTGATGGCGTGCAAGGGGAGAGACACGACAAATAACGCAGCTTTGCGAATTTGTCGTGAGATCCCCTTAGAACCCAAAGCGATCGGCAAATTGGTTCCACCGCAAAACTGCGGGCATGAACCATGGGTTGCCTGTGTAAAGAGGCCGGCTTTTGAATTCGAGCGCATCAAGCGCGGTTTTTCCGCGGGCATCCCCAAGCATTTTATAAGCGACCTTTTCACCAAAATAGCGCGCCCGCCCAACCCCAGACCCGCAATAGCCCATGGCGTAATAAACGCCCTCATGATCGCCCACATGCGGCGCGTGATCAAAGCTATAGGCCACCGTCCCTGACCAGGCATGAGTAATCGGTGTGTGGGTGAGTTGTGGGAAAATGTGCTGCATAGACCTGCGCAAATCATGGATATAGTTTTGTGGGCGATCCGTCATGTTAAAGGCCCGTCCGCCAAAGATCAGGCGCGTCCCATCCGGTGAGGGGCGATAGTAAAGGATCAACCGTGAACTGTCGCCAAAGCCACGGTTCTTTGGGCTGATCTCTTGCATGAGCGAAGGAGAAATGGGGGCGGTTGCCAAAATCGCCGAGCGAATGGGCAAAACGCGGCGTCGATAAAACGGGAGCTCTGGTCCGGTGTACCCGTTCGTTGCGATTAGGATTTGCCGCGCGCGGTGGGGCGCATTTTCGATCGTGACGGCCCATTGATCGCCATCCCTTTGATAACCCGTAAGGCGCGCGGGCGCATGAATTTTTGCACCCGCCGCAAGTGCGAGGCGTCGCAGTCCAAGCATTAAGCGTGCAGGTTGAAGGTGCCCGTCTTGGGGATATATGACACCGCCTTGATAATAGTCTGATCCGATCTCCGCATGCTGATCCTGAGGGGATACCATTTCAAATTCGAGCCCGACAGCCTTTTGAAGCGCCTCTGATTGCCGTGCAATTTGATCGTAATCCTTGCGGTCAAATACCCCGCGAAACCGCCCTGTTTTATGGAGGCCACACTCTATGTTTTCATCTTGGATGAAGGTTTTTAAGGCGTGCAGGCTATCCATGCTTTCACGCAAAATTGCGTTGGCGGCAGAAGCGCCATAGGCCTTAGAAAGCCCTTTGAGGCCTAGCTTATGAAAGCTTGGCCCGATCAAGCCGCCATTTCGTGAGGAACAGCCAAAGCCCGCTCGCTCGGCATCAATTACGGTTACTGCCCGCCCCGCACGCGCCAAAGTGAGCGCCGCTGAAAGCCCCGTATAGCCCGCGCCCACGATGAGCGTTTCAATTTGGTCTGGAATGTCTGTTGACGGGGATGCAGGCGGAGGCGTTTCAATCCCGGCGTCATCCCACCAATAGGGGTGATGTTTGATCATCTAAGCGGACCTTTTATTGAACCCGCCCAGATGATCGCTCGCTGAGAAAATAGTCAAGCTTTACTTAAAACTACGGCTATCTTTGATTTGATCCCATGCCCAAACAACTTCTTGAAGCTGTTCTTCTTGGCTGCGATCCCCACCATTCATGTCAGGATGCAAGATCTTGATAAGTTTCTTATAGGTTTTCCGGATTTCGGCTTTGGCCCAGTGATCGCGGGCTTCCAAAATTTCAAGCGCGCGGCGTTCTGTTGCCGGTAGGCGCCGTGTGGATCCAGTGATGGATTTTCCTGGATTTTGCGTCGCGTTTTCGCCCAGCACTTGATGCGGGTCCTCAACGCCCAAACGTTCCCATGCCCGTTGTTCAACGGATTTTTTAAAGGGTTTTGTTTCGCGTTCCCAAACACGGTCACGCCCCACTTGTTCGGCGAGTTCTTCTTCCGTGGCACCGTGAAAGAAATTCCACTTGGTGTTGTATTCGCGCACGTGGGTTTGGCAAAACCAAAAATATTCATCCAACACATCTGGGGATTTTGGCGCGCGGTATTTGCCAGGATCATGGCATCCAGGGTGATCACACACCTTTTGTGAGGTTTCGGAGGCACCTGACATGCCACGCCGCCCGCGGGACCGTTTTTTTTTGTCCTTTGCGGCCGAAATATCAAAGCCAAATGGATCGTCTTTGTTCATACGCTAGCCTCATATGCGCTCGGGACTTTGGTCCCGCGTGGATTCGAGCTTGGTATACTAGATCATTTCGCAGCAGATGAAAGTGAAGAATGAATGTTGCCGCGATATTTCGCAATTCTTTGCCGCATATGAAAAGGCGACACCCGGTTAGATGTCGCCTGAAATATGGGGGGATGCCCAAAGGATTAGACGTCGTCGCGGTCATCTCTTTCAAGCTTGGCACTGCCATCTTCGTCTTGAATATGGGGTGTGCCAAGTTTTGGAGCGTCAAATGTCTCAGGGGCCATGATCGGGGCCGCTAGTGTTGGTTCATCGGTATTATTTGGGGGTTGAACAATGATTTCACGACGAAAGAGCATAAGGCGCACGGTTTGTGTGCTGCGTTTGCCAAAGGTGGAACGTTCTTCTGCGTCAAAGGTTTCCATGCTTTGATATACCCAACCATCCAACGCAAGTTCATTGATTTGATTTTGCACGGTCAGCGCAATACGCCCATCGAGGGATTTTACACCCTTTTCTTTGGTGGGCTTTACGTCTTGTGCGACGGCTTTGTATTCGAAATATGTCATGTCATGGGTCCCAAAATCTTGTCTGACTTCTAGCGAAAAGCCCGGTGAGGTCTAGCTTTCATGCAAGGCCGCGATGATTTCCATGCGGCCTGTTGCAGATGTGCCATTGACGGTGGGGTAGCTACAGCCTTAGCCCAGTTTCTTTGCAATAATTTGGTTTACGGCTTTGGGGTTGGCCTTGCCGCCTGTTGCTTTCATGACCTGACCGACAAACCAGCCCGCAAGCTTAGGATTGGCTTTTGCCTTCTCAACTTGATCTGGGTTTGCCGCCATGATTTCATCAACGGCCGCTTCGATCGCGCCTGTATCCGTCACCTGTTTCATGCCACGATCTTCGACGATCTGTTCAGGATCGCCACCTTCGGTATAGGTGATTTCAAATAAATCCTTGGCGATCTTGCCAGAAATTGTATCCGCTTTGATGAGTTGAATGATTTTGCCCAACTGCTCTGGATTAATGGGGCTTTCGGTGATGTCTTTTTCATCCACTTTCAAGCGCCCGAACAGTTCATTGATCACCCAGTTCGCCGCCATTTTCCCATCGCGGCCTTCCGCCACTTGTTCAAAATAAGCAGCATTTTCAACATCAGCCGTCAAAACTGAGGCATCATAATCAGAAAGCCCAAAATCGGCCATGAACCGCGTTTTCTTTGCATCAGGCAATTCGGGGATGTGGCTGGCAATGTCATCAACCCAAGATTGTTCGATTTCCAATGGAAGCAAATCGGGGCAAGGGAAATAGCGGTAATCATGGGCTTCTTCTTTGGAGCGCATGGTACGTGTTTCGTTTTTATCTGGATCGTAAAGGCGTGTTTCTTGATCCACTTCGCCGCCATCTTCGATAATGGCGATTTGACGACGGGCTTCGACGTCAATTGCAGCTTGGATAAAGCGCATGGAGTTCATGTTTTTGATTTCACACCGCGTGCCAAGATGGGAAAAATCTTGGGTTTCCATGTATTTTTCATACTGGCCTTTGCGGCATACAGAAACGTTCACATCTGCACGCAGGTTGCCGTTTTGCATGTTGCCATCACAGGTGCCAAGATAGCGCATGATCTGACGGAGCTTCACCACATAGGCGGCGGCTTCTTCTGGGCCACGGATATCAGGGCGCGATACGATTTCCATCAGGGCCACGCCCGTGCGGTTCAAATCGACAAAGGACATGTTGGGATCCATGTCATGAATGGATTTACCAGCATCTTGTTCAAGGTGAATACGTTCGATGCGCACAACGCGTGCGGTGCCATCGCCCATTTCCACCAAAACTTCACCTTCACCAACAATTGGGTGGTAAAGCTGTGAAATCTGATAGCCTTGCGGAAGGTCAGGGTAAAAATAGTTTTTACGGTCAAACGCGGAATAAAGGTTGATATCCGCCTTTAGGCCAAGGCCCGTGCGCACGGCTTGTGCGACACATTCTTCGTTGATCACAGGCAACATGCCTGGCATGCCCGCATCCACAAAGGCCACGTTTGAATTTGGCTCTGCGCCAAATTTTGTGGAGGCGCCTGAGAAAAGCTTCGCGTTGCTAGAGACCTGCGCGTGCACTTCTAGACCAATAACAAGTTCCCAATCATCCGTCGCGCCGGCGATGGTTTTTGGTTTTGGTGCATCATAAGTGAGATCAAGCATGGGTCGTCCTATCAAAAAAGCTCCCTCGCGTTTTAGGCGAGGTCCGCGCGAGGGGCAAGGGGGATTGCGCCTCGCGTTTGTTTATGCGTTCAACAAGCGATCAAGCATTTCTGCGCTGTCACCTGAAAGCCCGTCTTGGGCCCGTATCCGCTCCATGGCCGCGCGCATTTTGGCTTGGCGATCCTCATCGTGGCGTTTCCATGTGGAAAAGACGCTGGTCATGCGCGCTGTGGTTTGCGGATTGATGGCATCCAATTTAATGAGCCAATCGGCGATTAAATCATATGAGGCCCCCGATGGGTCGTGAAAGCCCGCCGCATTGCCCGCCAAGCCGCCAATTGTGGCGCGGAAACGGTTCGGGTTTTT
>JBMYYE010000027.1:0-23193 GCA_049609065.1 Halocynthiibacter sp. | reverse complement strand
AGTGTTTTGAGCTCGTCAAAAAGTGAGATATGCACATTTGAATCAGAACCGAAGCCGATTTTTCCCCCATGCCCGAGATACTGCGTGCCATTAAAAATGCCATCACCGAGGTTTGATTCTGTGATCGGACATAGGCCCGCAACGGCGCCAGAGGCTGCCAGTGCCTGTGTTTCTTGCGCGGTCATTTGCGTGCAGTGGATAAGACACCAGCGAGGGTCAACGTCGTAATGATCCAAGAGCCATTCGGTTGGCCGCGCATTGAGCGCCTGTTGCACTTCGTCCACTTCTGCCACTTGTTCGGCCAAATGCATATGGATGGGGCCTTTGCCAGCCAGCGAAATGGCAACGTCTAATCCATCCTTATCAACGGCACGCAAGGAATGGGGCGCCACGCCGATGGTGCAATCTGTATGTCCTGACAATGTGGCTTTTGCGGATTGTTCATGGAGGCGGTGAAACTGATCGAGGTCATTGCCAAAGCGCCGTTGCCCCCCCGCCAGTGGGCGCTTATCCAACCCGCCGAATTGATAAAGAACAGGCAACAAGGTGAGGCCGATACCAACCTCTTTAGCCGCCGCCACAATCCGTTCTGAAAGCTCGCCTAAGTTGGCGTAGGGCACACCCCCTGCATCGTGGTGAAGGTAATGAAACTCAGCGGCGCTTGAATAGCCGGCTTCTAGCATCTCAAGGAAAACTTGCGCGGCGATTGCCTGCACGTGTTCTGGCGTGAGTTGGTCTAGGAATTTGTACATGAGCCGCCGCCATGTCCAAAAACTGTCCGTGGCGTTGGGTCCACGGCTTTCCGTCAATCCCGACATTGCACGCTGAAATGCGTGGCTGTGCACATTCAAAGGCGCAGGGAGCACAAGCCCAACAGACGGGGCCACATTGTGGGGTGCGGGACGAATATGCGCGATTCGACCGTCCTTGATGCCAATTTCGACATTTGCTTCCCATCCGTTTTTCGTAAGTGCTTGTTTGGCGAATATTTTTTGCACGGGAAGAATTCCTTGACTAAATTATGTAGCTACATATTAATATAAAGAGTGCACTTAATCAAGGTTCCTTCATGGGCGATCCAATTCTACTGACACATTTAACGGCGGCGACGATGGCGGGTGACGCGGCTGGCTATGGGATCATCGAAGATGCGGGCATTGCCATGGCCAATGGTCAAATTTCTTGGGTCGGACGTTTGTGCGATTGCCCAGCTGATCTTCGTGAATTGCCAACCTATGACTGTGGCGGGCGGTTGGTGACACCGGCTTTGATTGATTGCCATACCCATATTGTGCACGGGGGCAACCGCGCCGCGGAATTTGAAATGCGCCTTGAAGGGGCAAGTTATGAAGAGATCGCGCGGGCGGGGGGTGGCATTGTGTCCACTGTAACCGCTACGCGCGATGCCAGCGAAGATGAGCTTCTGGTGGCGGCTTTGCAGCGGGCAGATGCGCTAATTTCAGAAGGTGTTGCCACGGTTGAAATTAAGTCTGGATACGGGCTTGATCACGACACAGAGTTGAAAATGCTGCGCGTGGCGCGTGCGGTTTCTCGGGCCCGCCCCCTTCATGTGGCCACCAGTTTTCTAGGGGCTCATGCGGTGCCAAAGGGCGCGGATGCGGATGTATATATTGATGAGGTTTGTATTCCGGCTTTGCGCGCGGCGCAGGCGGAAGGCTTGGTAGATGCGGTTGATGGATTTTGTGAAGGGATCGCATTTAATGCGGCTCAAATGCGCCGTGTGTTTGAAGAGGCTCGGGCGCTTAAGCTGCCTGTGAAGCTGCATGCCGAACAGCTAAGCCATATTGGGGGCACGGCGTTAGCCGCGGAATTTGAGGCGTTATCTGCGGACCACGTGGAATACGCCACGAAAGAAGACGCGCAGGCTTTGGCCCGCTCGGGCAGTGTTGCCGTGATCCTTCCTGGCGCGTTTTATGCCATTCGCGAAGAACGCGCGCCGCCCATTGATGCCTTTCGAAAATGTGGTGTTCCAATGGCGGTTGCAACGGACTGGAACCCAGGCTCATCGCCGCTTGGTTCAATTTTATTGGCAATGAATATGGCATGCACTTTATTTCGCCTGACCCCTGCCGAAGCTTTGGCAGGCACAACCCGCCATGCAGCACGGGCCCTTGGGTTTTCGGACCGGGGTGTGCTTGAGGCTGGGCAGAAAGCCGATTTGGCAATTTGGGATGTGAAAACCCCGGCTGAGCTGTCTTATGGCATCGGTGTTAACCCATTAAATAAACGTATATTTGGAGGGGTCGTATGACCATCACACTTAGTCCGGGATCAACGGATATCAATTTGCTTGCACGTATCTGGCGTGGTGTGGAGCCTGTGGCTCTTACCTTAAAAGCGCATTCTGGGATTGAAGCTTCAGCGAAAACCGTGACGAAGGCCGCGCAAGGTGATGTTGCTGTTTATGGTATTAATACGGGGTTTGGAAAGCTCGCCTCGGTGAAAATTCCACCTAGCGAGACGGCGCAGCTACAGCGCAATTTGGTGTTGTCCCATTGCTGTGGTGTGGGTGACCCATTGGACGCGGCCACCACACGGCTGATGATGGTGTTGAAATTGCTCTCGCTTGGGCGTGGGGCGTCTGGTGTGCGGCTTGAGGTCTGTACATTGCTTGAGGGGATGATTGCAAAAAATGTGATGCCATCCATTCCTGTTCAAGGCTCGGTCGGGGCCTCAGGCGATTTGGCACCATTGGCCCATATGGCGGCAACTATGATGGGTGCGGGCACCGCAAAATTCGACGGCGAAGTCATGGCGAGTGCGGATGCGCTTGCAAAAGCGGGACTTCATCCGATTGAGCTTCAAGCCAAAGAAGGTTTGGCGCTTTTGAATGGGACCCAATTTTCGACGGCTTGCGCGCTTGCGGGGCTGTTTGAAAGCTGGCGTCTGGCTGAGGCGTGCCTCGTGACAGCGGCTTTGTCGACGGATGCCATTATGGGGTCCACGGCCCCGTTGCGTGAGGAAATCCATGCGTTGCGCGGCCATCAAGGGCAAATCGATGTCGCTGCGGCGATGTCCACGCTTTTGGATGGCAGTGCCATTCGCGAAAGCCACCGCGAAGGCGACACGCGCGTTCAGGACCCATATTGCATTCGCTGCCAGCCCCAAGTGACAGGCGCGGCCGTGGATCTCATTCGTTTTGCGGCCCGCACATTGGAGATTGAGGCAAACGCAGTGACGGACAATCCGCTTGTTTTAACTGCGACAGGGGATATCGTATCTGGGGGAAATTTCCACGCGGAGCCCGTCGCCTTTGCCGCGGATCAGATTGCCATCGCCATTTCAGAAATTGGCGCGATCGCACAGCGGCGGGTCGCGTTGTTGGTGGATCCAACCTTGTCTTGTGATTTGCCCGCATTCCTGTCGCCCAAGCCTGGGATTAACTCTGGCCTTATGATTGCAGAGGTCACGACGGCGGCGCTCATGTCTGAGAATAAACATTTGGCACATCCTTGCAGCATTGATTCTACGCCGACCTCAGCCAATCAAGAGGACCATGTCAGCATGGCCGCGCATGGGGCCCGCCGGTTGAAGCGGATGAATGAAAACCTTGCTGTAATTTTGGGCGTTGAAGCCATGTGTGCTGTTCAAGGTGTTGAGGAACGTGCACCTCTTTTAACGTCGGATGCGTTGCGTAAGGCGTCGGGGTGTTTTCGTGCTGAGGTCGACCGACTTGAGGAGGATCGCTATATGGCAGATGACATCAATGCTGCGACGCGCTTGATTGCGTCTGGCGCGCTCGCCACCGCGAGTGGGGTGATGTTGTTGCTATGATTAAGCCTGAAATCAGCCAAGGCCATAGCCCTCTTGTGTTGGGGCTGCCTCATACGGGGACTGAGATCCCTGATGAGTGTCTGGATCGCTTGAATGATGTGGGGCGGGCCATGGCGGATACGGATTGGCACATTCACACCCTTTATGAGGGATTGCTGGATGGCGTTACAACGGTGCGAACCCCCATTCATCGCTATGTGATTGATGTTAACCGTGATCCAAGTGGTGCGAGCCTCTACCCAGGCCAAAATACGACGGGTTTGTGCCCGCTCACGGATTTTGATGGACACGACATTTACCGTGATGGACATGCGCCAGATGCGGTGGAAATCGAACGTCGCCGTCTTGCGTATCATGCGCCGTATCATGAGGCCATAAATACAGAACTGGAACGTGTGAAGGCCATTCACGGCTTTGCCATTCTTTACGATTGCCATTCTATTCGATCCAAAATCCCGTTTCTCTTTGATGATGTGCTGCCTGATTTTAATATTGGAACCAATCTTGGAACGACCTGTGCGACAGATATCGAAGCGTCTGTTGTTGCGATTTGTGCGGAGGCCAAGGGCTATACGTCTGTGCAAAACGGTCGCTTTAAAGGCGGCTGGACCACACGGCATTATGGGCGCCCCTTGGACGGGTATCATGCCATCCAGATGGAGTTGGCTCAATCCACCTACATGCAAGAACAGGCCCCTTGGACCTATGAGGATGACCGTGCCTATTTGTTGCGTTCCCATCTTAAATCTATCTTAGACACCCTTGCCGCATGGAGGCCACAATGAGCGACCCGCGCAAAAACACCCGTGATATTTATCCCCCTACAGGGCCCGAGCTCACCGCAAAAAGTTGGATGACCGAGGCCCCCTTGCGGATGCTGATGAACAATCTGCACCCTGATGTGGCTGAAAACCCGCATGAATTGGTTGTCTATGGCGGCATTGGGCGTGCGGCCCGCACATGGCAAGATTTTGACTGTTTGGTCGAAAGCCTTAAGACCCTCGAAGAGGATGAGACACTGGTTGTGCAATCAGGCAAGCCCATTGCCATTGTGAACACCCACCGCGATGCGCCGCGTGTGTTGATTGCCAACTCAAACCTCGTGCCGCATTGGGCGACGTGGGATCATTTTAATGAGCTCGATAAAAAAGGGCTTGCGATGTATGGCCAGATGACAGCGGGATCTTGGATTTATATTGGGTCTCAGGGCATCGTGCAGGGCACATATGAAACATTTGCCGAAGCAGGTCGGCAGCATTACGATGGAGATCTGACAGGAAAATGGGTCCTGACAGGTGGATTGGGCGGCATGGGCGGTGCGCAGCCTCTCGCAGCGGTGATGGCTGGGGCCTGTTGTTTGGCCGTTGAATGTAACCTCGATAGCATCGATTTTCGCTTGCGCACGCGCTATGTGGATGAAAAAACCGAGAGCCTCGATGAAGCGTTGGCTTTGATTGAGAAATGGACTGCTGCAGGCGAAGCCAAATCCGTGGCTCTTTTGGGCAATGCGGCGGATGTTTTTCCCGCGCTTTATAAACGTGGCATACGGCCCGACATTGTCACCGATCAGACATCGGCCCATGATCCCATAAATGGATATTTGCCACAGGGCTGGACCATGGCCCAATGGAAAGAGAAACGTGAAAGCGCCCCCAAAGAGGTCGAAAAAGCCGCGCGTGCCAGTATGAAAGTGCAAGTCGCAGCCATGGTGGATTTCCATTTGGCGGGGGTGCCGACGGTGGATTATGGCAACAATATCCGTCAAATGGCGCTCGAAGAGGGCTTGGATAATGCTTTTGCCTTTCCTGGATTTGTGCCGGCATATATTCGTCCGCTATTTTGCCGGGGCGTTGGCCCGTTTCGGTGGGCGGCGCTGTCGGGGGATCCCGAGGATATCTATAAAACCGACCAGAAGATGAAAGAGCTGTTCCCAGAGAATACGCATTTGCACAACTGGCTTGATATGGCGCGCGACCGCATCGCGTTTCAGGGGCTGCCAGCGCGCATTTGTTGGATTGGCCTTGGGGATCGCCACCGTGCGGGCCTTGCGTTTAATGAAATGGTTGCAAATGGCGAATTGAAAGCCCCTGTCGTGATCGGTCGCGATCACCTTGATAGTGGCTCTGTGGCGTCGCCCAACCGTGAAACAGAAGCCATGAAAGACGGCTCTGATGCGGTGTCTGATTGGCCGCTTTTGAATGCGCTGGTGAACACGGCCTCTGGCGCCACATGGGTTAGCTTGCACCACGGTGGGGGTGTTGGCATGGGCTTTTCCCAGCATTCTGGGGTGGTGATTTGCGCCGATGGCACGCCAGAAGCCGCCAAGCGAATTGAGCGCGTGCTCTGGAATGATCCCGCATCAGGCGTTTGGCGCCATGCGGATGCAGGATATGAAGACGCATTGGAATGTGCCCGTGAAAATGGGCTGAGACTACCACGCATTTTAGGAGACAGACGACCTAAAGATTAAAACCAACCAAAGGGAGAATGAACATGGATAGACGCAATTTTTTGACAGCAGCAGGTGTTGGGACCGCGGCGGCAGCCCTCGCAAGCCCAGCCCTCGCAGAGGGCAAACGCCAATGGAAAATGGTCACAGCGTGGCCAAAAAACCTACCGGGGCCGGGTGTTGCCGCGCAAACCTTGGCGGATCGGATCACCACGTTGTCGGGAGGGCGGATTGAGGTAAAACTTTTCTCAGCAGGTGAATTGGTTCCAGGGCGTGGTGTGTTTGACGCCGTCAGCGAAGGCACAGCGGAACTATACCATGCGGTGCCCGCCTATTGGGGATCTAAATCTAAAGGCATCTTGTTGTTTGGATCACAACCTTTTGGCTTACGTGCCGATGAACAGTTTGGTTGGCTTTATCATGGCGGGGGACAGGCGCTTTATGATGAAATGTATGGGCGTTTTGGCATTAAGCCATTTTTATGTGGCAACTCGGGCCCTCAATGGGGCGGGTGGTTTCGCAATGAAATCAAGTCCGCAGAGGATCTTAAGGGGCTGAAATTCCGGACCACGGGGCTTGCCTCGGAGATGGCCGCAAAACTGGGGATGGCGGCCGAGGCCATGTCTGGACCTGCGATGTTCCAAGCGCTGCAAACAGGGGCCTTAGATGCGGGTGAGTTTATCGGACCTTGGACCGATAGCGCGCTTGGCTATCATCAGGTGGCAAAAAACTACTATTGGCCTGGTGTCGGGGAACCGTCCTCAGCTGAGGAATGCGGTATCAACGCTGCTGCTTATGCAGAGTTGCCCGATGATCTAAAACAGGTGGTTAGCCTTGCCTGTGAAAGCCTCTACAATCCCGTTTGGACCGAATACACCACTAAACATGCGGTGGCATTGCAAAAAATGGTCGCAGATGAAGGCGTGCAGGTAAAAATGTTCCCTCAAGATGTGATCACTGCAATGGGCAAGGCTGCGGCTGAAGTGATTGATGAGCTGCGCCAAGACGATGATGAGCTTGTCAAACGGATCACCGAAAGCTTCGTTGCGTACCGCGATTCTGTGGGCGGATACATGGTCTACGCCGATAATGGTCAGATGAATGCTCGGGCTGCGGTGATGGGCTATTAAAATGATGCGCGCGGATAAAGCGCCGCGCGCATCCCATTGCACGAGGGAGGGGCCAATGGAAAAAGTGGCACAGGCAATTGATGCCTTGAACACTGCCGTGGCCACGTTCGTCCGATGGCTCGCTTTGTGTATGGTGATTGTTCAATTTACCATCGTTGTTGGGCGCTATGCCTTTGGGTTGAATTCGATCGCGGCTCAAGAAAGTGTGCTATACATGCATGCAACTCTCTTCATGCTGGGGGCGGGATATACACTGTTGGTCGACAAACATGTCCGCGTTGATGTGTTCTACGCCAAAGTAAGCCCAGACCGCCAAAGACAGATTGATATCTTTGGCCATCTCTTTTTTCTTTTACCCTCCATGAGCGCGCTTTTGTATTGGTCTTGGCCATCGGTACGAAATTCATGGAAAATTTTCGAAGGCGCGCTTTCTGTTGGAGGGATCGAAGCCGTGTTTTTAATGAAAACTTTGATCCCTGCGTTTTGCATTCTCGTTATGCTGCAATCCGTATCAGCGTTGATCCGTCTCACCCTTAAGAGGCCACTATCATGATGGAATATCTTGACCTTATGATGTTTGCCGCTCTCATGGGGGCTATCCTTTTGGGGTTCCCTGTGTCCTTTTCCATCGCTGGTGTTGCGGTGATTTTTGCCTATGTCGGTTGGTATACAGGCCATATGGATATCAGCTTGCTTGGGGCCATGGGACAGCGTGTTTTTGGCCTTTTGTCAAACAATGTGCTGATTGCGATTCCGCTTTTTATCCTCATGGGGGCCATTTTGGAGAAGAGCCGCATTGCGGAAGATCTTCTTGATACGATGGGGCGCCTTTTTGGTCAACTCCGAGGCGGTTTGGGCATTTCAGTGGTGTTGGTAGGCGCGCTTTTAGCGGCCTCTACCGGCATTGTCGGGGCGACCGTTGTGGCGATGGGGATGATTGCATTGCCGACTATGTTACGCTCTGGTTATGATCCGCGCGTGGCATCGGGGATTGTTTGCACCGCAGGCACTTTGGGGCAAATTATTCCGCCGTCAACTTTGCTGATTATTTTGGCGGATGTCATGTCAAATGCGTTCCAACAGGCCCAGTATGAGCAAGGAAAATTTTCGGTGGAAGCTCTGTCTGTTGGTCAGTTCTTTGCCGCAGCCGTTTTTCCAGGCCTGCTGCTGGTGAGCCTCTATCTGATCTATATTCTTTTACGGGGCTGGATGCGTCCACAGGATATGCCACCTGCGGCAGCGGATTTGGCCAAACCCAATCGCGGCGAAGTCATTCGCGCAGTCGTGCCACCGATTATGCTGATCTTTGCCGTTCTAGGCGCCATTTTAGGCGGCGTTGCTACCCCAACTGAAGCGGCTTCTGTTGGGGCTGTTGGGGCGCTTTTGATGACGGGATATAAATTGGGGATCAGGCCTAAATTGATCCTCCTTGGTGCGGGTGCTTTCATTGTATTGGGCGTGCTTGCGGGCGCTGTGCCTGTGCGTTTTCAACGTGATGATCTGAGCCATGGGGCCTTTGCACTGGGCGTGGTTTACGCGGGGCTCGCAGCGATCGGGGCTGTTGCGGTCATGCTTGCGCTTCGGGCTGCGATGAACGAAAAAGTTGTGCATGAGGCCATCAGCTCGACCCTGACGATGACTTCGATGATTTTTGCAACAATCTTGTCTGCGGGTATCTTTAGCCTTGTCTTCATCGGTTTGGGTGGGGAAGAGCGTGTCGCAGGCATCCTAAGCGCCATGCCGGGCGGGGCCACGGGGGCGCTTATTTTTTGCATGATATTCATCTTCATTTTGGGGTTCTTTCTGGATTTCGTGGAAATCTCAGTCATTGTCTTGCCATTGGTCACGCCGACGCTCATTTTATTGGGGCATGATCCAATTTGGTTGGGTGTTTTGATTGCGATCAATTTACAAGCAAGTTTCCTGACGCCGCCATTTGGCTTTTCGCTTTTCTATCTGCGTGGCGCGGCACCCAAAGAGGTAACAACAGGTCACATCTATGCAGGTGTCGTGCCGTTCATCGGCATACAAGCGTTTGGCGTTTTCTTGATTTGGATGCTTCCTACGCTGGCGACATGGCTGCCATCAGTTTTATTTTGAGATCGAAAATCATCGGCGCGCGCCCTAAGGCGCAGTAATATCATTAAGGTTGCGGAAAACCTCCGCCGCTTTTTTGGGTCGAATAAAGGGTCTGGCGGGGGCCATGTGCACGCGTGTTTTGGAATTTTGAGCCTCTAGGTGGGGGCGCATTTTTTCTTTGGTTATGTGATCAAGCGCCTCCAATGCCAAGGGACCTGCGTAGAGGGATTCTGTTGGTAACCCTTCTGAAAAAATGATCTCATGATGGGCAAAGATGATGTGAAAATACTCCACATTACGACAGCCTGCTTTTTGCCGGATGCCTGGAATATGCAGTAAGCCTTTGGCCGCAACCAATGTCCCGCCGGTGTTGTTTTTTGTCGACGCAATAAGAATACGATGCTGTGGTGAAACGCATAAAGCACGCCGCGGCAAACCTGCACCAAAACAGTCTTTTTTAATCTCAATGGGCTGATGGCGTGGATCATCCACCCTAAAATCAAGCTTGCGCGTGGCGATGGCTAAAATGGGTTGCGGGCCATTGTCGAGCGTTTCGACGAGGTCTTGTGCCTCCAAGTCTTCGACAGGGATGCCGCCTTGGGGGGTGTGTATGAGTGTGCCTTTTGCAAAACACACGATGGTGGCCGTATGGATGTTAAATATCCCGTCGCCTTCTTCGGCGGTCCCTACATCAATGTCGCCATTGTCGTTTAAATCGAAATCGTCGACGCGGTCCTCAATATCAAGAATGAGTTTCCCACTGTCGAGATCCGCATCTTCAAATGTTGTATCGAGCTTTGGCGCCAAAATCGCCAATTTGAGACCTTCTATGAAGAAATAACCATCCCCCATTTCAGATATAGAACCGCCACCCATCTTGATGCTGTCTGGAGTGGAAAGTTGCTCCACGCCATTAATTTTAAAAGATAAGATCGTGGCCTTGCCGTCGGCGCCCCCTTCAAGGAGTTCGCCATTGGGCCCAATATCCGCATCATCAATCTCTATGAGGATGATATCGGTTGCCATATAATAGGGGTTTCCATTTCCATCGAGGTCACGGGATTGATCCAGCTCGATATGTGTGCCGCCGCCATCGTCATTGAAGCTGTTTGAAGCCCCAACACGTGTTCCGATAAATGATAAAAAAGCCAATGCATGATCCCCCTGCCTGCAGGCAGGGGTAGTGGGGCGGATTTGCGCGGCCTTTTCCTGAAGCTTACAATTTTGTAAAGAAGTTAAGATTCAGGGGCGCAAGATTTTGCCATTGAGAGGCCATCGACGCCTTGGGCTTTGCGCGGCTTATGGGTGTGGAAAGCAGACGGATATGGACAAGCCGGGCAGGTTATTGCTGGCACTGATATCTGCGTGGTGGCGATCCGCGACTGCCTTCACGAGCGCTAAGCCCAAACCATTCCCGGTCTCAGAGCGTTCCTCATTGATTTGAAAGAAGGGTGAGAAAATGTCGTTGAGCGCGGCCTCAGGTACGCCTGTTCCGTTGTCCTTGACCGAAAGGATGACGCCTTTTTCTGTTATATTCACGGACAGCTGAATTTGGGACCGCTGCGGGCAATGATGGATCGCGTTTTGCAATAAATTCACAAGGAGCTGCTTGAGCATGGCTTTGTCCCCATTAATAAGAGGCGCGCCAGTTCCAAAGTTTTTATATCTGAGGATCTGATGTTTTTCTTCTGCAATGGGAATGAATGTTTCGAGGAGCTCGTGTGACAGATCGCCAAGATCCACGGGCTTAAAATCATCGGGGCCATCTGGGGCTTCAATGCGGCTGATCCGCAAGATTGTATCAAAAATCCATTTTAGGCGGTCTAGTTCACGTTGCACATCGTCAAGGGCCTCTTGGGGGTCATTGCCGAGCTGCTGTTCGTTTTTGGCGTCATCAAGCGCAACAAAGGCATGCGACAGAGGCGTTTTGAGATCATGAGCAATGGCGGCGGCGGTTGATCGGGTTGTGGTCATCAGTGCTGCGAGCTTTTCTAGATGCTGGTTCATCAAACGCGCAACGCGATCAATTTGATCGTTGCTTTTGCTGATGGAAAGCCGCGCACGGACATCCCCCTTTGAAACTTTATTTAAGGTCTGAGAAATCCGATCAAGTTTTTTGTAGGTTTTTCGACTGATGAGATAGCCCACTAAGAGCGTGGATAAAACGGCCGCAAGGCCCACAAGAATCAAAGACCGCGCCAAGGATCGAAGTGTCGCCTGCACCAATGCAAGGTCGCGGCCAACAACCGTTACAAACCCGCGGTAGCTTTGAACATTGACGCGGTGGGTGCGTTTCGTGCCGCCTTGGTTGATGCCATCATCTTGGATTTCGCCCCATCCCAAAAAGGACGGGCGTTCGTCAATATTGCCGGCAAGGCGGGTGCCTTCGGCGTCGAATAGGCCGATTAAGCTCGTGTCAGAGGGGATCCAAAGCGTTGCATCACCGATGGCCTGAACGGGATCAACATCATCAACATCGTTGTCATTGTCATCGAGCATCTCATGAATAAAGCGAATTTCATCCAAGAGAAGGGCATCCATTTCTTGTTGAAGCGTTCCGCGCACCCGCGCAAATGTCATGATCGCCAAAACAGCGACAACAAGTAAAATGACGCTGGCGGCGTAGATGGCCGTTCGAAACGCGGCCCCAGAGACAATATTAGCGCGGTCCATGAAGCGTATATCCTGAATTTCGCACTGTGTGCAGCAAGGGATGCGCAAAGGGTTTGTCAATCTTGGCGCGCAGGCGGCTGATATGGGTTTCGACGACCGTGGAATTAGGATCAAAAGTGAAATCCCAGACCATCTCAAGCAGCATCGTTTTGGTCACTACACGTCCTTCATTTCGCATCAAAACATCTAAGAGTGCGAACTCCTTTGTTTTGAGAGGGATGGCAACGCCACCACGGTTTGCTGTGCGTGACATTAAATCCAATGTGAGGTCGTGCACCTGACGAAAACTCTTGGTTTCGGTGCTACTCCCACGCCGAGAGAGCGCTTCGACGCGCGCATGCAATTCAGTAAAGTGAAACGGTTTGGTCAGGTAGTCATCCGCCCCATGTGTGAGACCTTCTACTCGTTCTTTCACATCCCCCAAAGCGGTGAGGAAAATCACAGGTGTGTCTTTACCTGCAGCACGCAGCGCCTTGAGAACACTCAGCCCATCCATGCCGGGCATCATTCGATCAAGGATCGCAACATCACATTTGTTGTCGAGCATATAGTGCAAGGCATCGCGCCCATCTGACACGGCATCGACGCTCCATCCACATTCCGTGAAGCCCCGTGTGACATATGATGTGACCTTCGGGTCGTCCTCTGCCAAAAGTATCTTCATTTCCCTATCCCCATCCATGGTGATGCAGACAAAGCTATCAGGCCGCTGGATGTATAGGAACACTAAAGGCCGTATTTGTCTTATTTGTAAAGATCGTGAAAAGATCCGGACAGAACCGCACCCTATATGCCTTGCAGTATTAATGTCACGAAGGTGCCGCATCCTGTTGCGATCTCTTGGTGGCGCAGTTGCTGTTAGGGAATAACATGGGACGTAACACGATTTATAAATTTGGTGAGGCACGCCAAAATCTGCCGGCTGCTTTGCCATTGCCTGCGCTGGACCAGTTTTTGGGCATTCTTCCAGACACCGGTTTTTGCGTGGTGGTTCACGACGAAGTGCACGGAGAAGCCATTTTTGTGAACCAGTTTTGGGGCACGTGGTCCGCTTTGGACGCGCGCAGTTCAAAGCCTGCCCGCTTGGCGTGCTTTGAAGATAGAAATGCTCAAGGGCATGCGCGGAGCGTTGAGGTCCTCATGGATCCGTCAGCGAAGAAAAAGGCATCACCGGGCATTTTATCGGAGCTGGTTTTAGCATCTTTGAGCCTGATTGAAGAGGTCAATGCACGAAGATTGTGCGCTGCCTAAACGGCAAAAATAGGTATCCATATCGTCAAGTTATTGACGGTGTGGTTCAATTTCAGTGGGGACTGAATATGGACAATCAACACATAACAAAGGCCGACCATGGGGTCGTGCCAGACAAAAGCGCTCTTCTTTCGGGCGGGATGGACAAGCTGATAGAGCTGCGTTCAGATTTTGATCAAATGAACGATGTTCTAAGCCAACTGCAAGGTGTTGGAGAGGATGGCTTGTCTAAGAAAGTCGACAACCTCAAGCGGCAGCTCAAATCATTTTCGGTATCCATTTCGGTTGTGGGGCAGGTGAAAGCTGGAAAAACAACATTGGCAAATGTTCTGGCTGGGCGTCCAGGTTTGCTGCCATCTGATGTGAACCCTTGGACATCTGTGGTTACTACGTTGCATGTGAATAACGTGGTACAAGGCAAGACCCGTGCGTGTTTTAATTTCTTTAGCCAAGAAGAATGGGATGCGCTTGTTTCGGGTGGCGGGCGGCTTGGTGAATTGGCCAACCGTGCAGGCTCTGATGAGGAGCTTGAAGAAATCCGCAGCCAGATCAGCGTCATGCAGAGCAAAGCCAAAGAACGTTTGGGGCGTAATTTTGAACTTCTGCTTGGGCAAGAGCACCGCTACGATCATTATGATACGGCCTTGTTAGAACGGTATGTGTGCCTCGGGGAAGAAGGAGGCACGGTTCCTGATGCGCAAAAGCAAGGGCGATTTGCCGATTTGACAAAGTCCGCGGAAATTTTCGTGGACCTTCCGCATTATCCGATGCCTATGTCGCTTCGGGATACGCCGGGTGTGAATGATCCTTTCTTGGTGCGTGAGCAAATTACCATCCAAAATATTCGAGGGTCTGAAATTTGTGTGGTGGTGCTCTCGGCGCATCAGGCGTTCACAACAATGGACATGGCTTTGGTGCGGATAATTGCCTCTTTGAGCGGCCGCCAGCTTATCCTTTTTGTGAACCGTATCGATGAATTGTCAGATCCGTCAAAGCAGGTCGATGAAATTCGAACAAGCATTGCGTGTACGTTGAAAAGCAACGGTGTTGAGGCCAACACCAAAGTAGTATTTGGCTGTGCGAAATGGGCCGAAGCCGTTCTTGATGGGCAGCTTGATGCGCTGCCAGATGACAGTAAAGCGGCGCTTTTAAATTGGGCACATCATGAAGAACGGCGCGATTTTGATAATTCCGATATGCATGCATGGCATCTTTCTGGAGTGCCTGGCCTTCTTGAAGCCATCGCAGAGCGCGCCGCAGAAGGCAGCGGAGTTAAGCATTTAGAAAAAGTTCGCAAACGGGCGCTGAACGTCACGAACCAATGCCGCGCAACCAAGTCAATTGGTTTTGCGCGCTCCAAAGGAAACACCGCGTTCACCATCAATGCCAAAGAGCTGCAACAAGCCGTGCTTCGGAATGCACGGGAACAGATGACCCAGCTCGAAGAGATCGGCGCAGTGCTCCTGCAAGATTTCCAAAAGCGCATGCATAAGATCGAAGACGGGTTTGTTGAGCGTTCAACGCAATCTTTGATCAAGCATTTGAATGGGGATCATGAAATTGGGGATTGGACCTGTGAACCAGGCAGTCTTCGCATTATGGCGCGCGCGGCCTATGCGAGTTTTGGCCAGTGCTATAAGAAAGAGATGGGCGCACAGTTTACGCGTGCGGCAGCTGCGGTTGAGGCGCTCTATCACACGGTGCTTCAAGATGCAGTGGAAGGGTTTAAGGTTGAGCCTCCTGCTCTTGTGACGCTGTCACCTCCCGTGGTTTTGGCGCGTACAATTGCTCTTGATATGCAAAACAGCTGGTGGAAAAGGTGGTGGGCGTCACGGCGAGGGTATGACGCTTATGCAGGTGAATACCGAAAACTGATCTTGAGCGAAGTCCAAACGATCACGGCGTGCCTTTACGAAGAGCAGGCGCAAGAGCTTCTGCAAGACACAAAGCAAAGCCTCGTGGATTTTCTTGAAGAACAGCGCCACACGCTAGAGCGCATTGGCGCGCTCCAAGATATCACAGCGGAAAACCTTTCGGCGTTGCTTTCTGATGAAGATGAAATCGAAACCCAAGCTCAGCTCGGCGGCGTCGTCAAAACGCTTGAGCAGCTTGCCGCATAACGTGACGCAGGAGGATAGCATGACGGACATATCTGGAAAAGACTCCACGACCAACACGCGCTCGGTAACCCCGGTGCAATTCGCACGGCTGGTGCGCAAAACAACAAAACGTCCTGTGGTTGCTTTGATGGGGGAATTTAGCGCAGGAAAGTCGACATTGTTGAATTTTTTGCTGGACCGCGATGCATTGCCAATGAAGGTCACCGCGACAGAATTGCCGCCAATCTGGCTGTCTTATGGGCAGGAGGCCCCATATCGCATTGATGCAGGGGGGCGGCGGCGTCAGGTGGTGAACGGCGATTTAACCTGCTGCCCAATTGATGATACTCGTTTCATTCGCATTTTTTGTGAGTCTGAAATTTTGAAGAAATGTGACCTCATTGATATGCCCGGGATTTCTGATCCCAATTTGGATCGAAAGCACTGGATCAAAACAACGGGCTATGCCGATTTTGTGGTGTGGTGCACGCATGCGACGCAAGCGTGGCGTCAGTCTGAAAAAAGTGTTTGGACCTCCCTCCCAAAACGTTTGCGGCGCAATAGTATTTTGGCTGTAACGCGGGCTGATAAGTTGGTGTCACCAGAAGACCGCGGCAAGGTCATGCGCCGCATTCAGCGCGAAACCCTTACTCTTTTTAACGATACGGTGATGCTTTCGTCCTTTGCTGCAAAACAAGCGAAACACGAGTTTGGGGTCGATTCAAAAGCGTGGCATGACAGTGGTGCAACTGAGTTCTATGAAGCGCTTGATGTAGGATTTTCCAGCATCTTGGAGGCGCGCGAGGGCCTGCTTGCGCGCTATAATCAGCCACATGTTATGGGCACGGATGATGCCGCGACACCTGCACCCGTTTCAGAACCAGAAACCACAGTGCCTCACCCAAATCGCGTGCGCCCACGGCGCGTCGTAAGAGGGGGGGAGTGTTCCTCACCACGCCTTTCGCAACAAGAGGCACAAGATGTCTTGGCAAAAACGGGTCTAACGCCCGCGCCTGTGCTTGTCTTGCCAGAACCTGTATCAGACGCGGCGGATATACGCCGTAAGGAACAGTCGCGGTTGGTGCTTACGAAAGCCATTGATGCAACGCCTGACGATGATGCGATTTCGAAAGTCAGGGAGGCATTGCTTCAGGCATCTGAAGAAACCCTCACAACCAATGCGGATATACAGCTCTATGATGAGGATGTTGCACCCGTGCCGGACCCATCGGTCGTGTGCTTTTCGGATCTCGACCCCGCCTTAGGGGGACGAGGCGATGTAGATCAGGGCAAGGGGCACGCGTCGGTTTTGCCACTTGAGTTTCGGCCCGTGATGGCGCCTCCGGAGACAGTGGATTTGGAGCGGGATGTGACGGCTCTTCAATTGGTCTGGCGCAAAGCTGTTGCCGAGGCGGAGCATCCAGAAATGCCACAGAAACTTGTGGACGCAATCGATCACTTTTTAAGCGAACTCAGCGCCGTAATCGGCCCGCGTTTTGATGAGGATCTTCAGGCAAAAATTAGCAGGAAAGAGGGGGCTGAATGACAGCACATTCGACCTCCAACAGTGAAAGTCACTTGAAGAGGATCTTCTCACAAGTGCGTTCAAAACTAAAGACTCACTATGACAGCGAAGGCTTGGCCATTGACGAAAATACGATGGCTTTGGGCGATGTCACCGAGACAACCAACACGTCAGATGACGTAATAAAGGAGAATAATATGTCTATGGATATATCAAAAGTAAACGAAATTAAGGGCTTCATTGGAGCATGCCTTGTCGATAGTGAAACGGGCCTTATGCTCGCGTCCGAAGGCGGCGGAAAGCTTGATCTTGAGGCAGCTGCAGCCGCCAATATGGAAGTTGTACGCGCGAAGCTCGCGGCGATGGATGCATTGGGGCTTAACGATAAAATCGAGGATATTTTGATTACACTTGGGAAGCAGTTTCACCTCATCCGGCCTCTTGAAAAGAACCCGAGCATTTTCATCTATGCCGCATTGGATAAGAAGGGGGCCAACCTTGGTATGGCGCGCATTCAAGTCAAAGGCGTTGAGGCAAGCATTAGCCTCTAAGAGGTACATGCTTAATCCCACATAAAGGGTTTATGGACTCTGCCTGTGGGATCCCAAGTTTCGAATTGGTTCCGAATGGACTGCTGGAGGTTCTATTCCCTTGGGGTCTTTGAGCGTGTTATTTTTCACTGCAATTTGAACCCAAATTCGGAACCAGCTTCCCCCTTGCGTCATTTTCCCATAATTCCCCAATGGCGCTCGGGGGGAGCATTTATGATTTGCTCGAGATATCACAGTATATTCGCCCCAAAAGGGCCCGCTATGATAAAATCGGTGGGGACTGATGTTTCGTGGCCGCCGCATGGAAGGCCAGGCGGCCGACCACCCTTTTGGCGTTCAGCACATCCTAAATCATGTGAATTACGGTAGATATTGAAACCTTGAAGAGCTGCGGCACCGCCAGTGCAATCTTCGTGGTTTTCAAGGCGCAAAATGATGTCGTTAGAGAACGTTGTACACACTTTAACTGTGTGGCTGTCTTCTCCAAGGATCGTAGATAGAATGGCGACCCCTGCAGGACTCGAACCTGCAACCCCGGACTTAGAAGGACCGTGCTCTATCCAGTTGAGCTAAGGGGCCGTATGTGGCTTTTGCCTCAACAATCGCGAAGAGACAAGCCTAGGACGGTGATGTTGTACAAAAATTATAGTGGCGTGGTGGCTGGCGCTTAATGCGTCCATGCTCCACGGCGGTTGGTGGCAAAATTTTCACCATATCCACCAGAACGAATATTGGCTTTACGCTTTTGCGGTTCGTGAATTTGAACGACAATACCATTTTCTTTTGCGTACTGAATGGCGGCGTCTTTGCTATCAAAAGTAAGCTTAACTTGTGACTGCATATCAGAAGACCCCGTCCACCCCATCAAAGGATCGACCGCGCGTGAGGAGGCTTGCCCAAACTCCAAAATCCAAGTTTTTGTTTTGCCAACGCCCGATTGCATTGCATTGCGGGCAGGTTGATAGATGCGTGCTTGCATAAAAGCCTCCAATATTCACGGGTGTTTTATCGGAAAAACACCCCTTAAAAGCAAGAGGTAGTTGTGGGTTTTTCGTATTTTGAGGGAAAGTGATTACCGATCAGGAGCGAGGGAGTGAGGGGTGGGGTGGGTGGTGCGCCTGATCGGTAACCTTTTCTGCTGCTTGCACATTAACCATAACCATTGAAAAGCATCATGCAACAGTAATATGGCCTGCAAATTGAAAATTTACAGTAAAATGCGACTTATTTTATAAGGATTTTGTTAACTGTTTTCGGCATCGATTCTATTTGCATGTAAAAAGAATCGCTTGAATGAGAACAAATAGGGACCAATATAGGGGAAAGGAAACTTTAAGGCCGACTGTATGACACAAGATATGATGCCAAGTGATGTTGCTGCGCCAAAGCTGAAAAAGCTTGAAGGCGGTCGTCCATTTGTAATGCATACGGATTTCACGCCATCAGGGGATCAGCCAACTGCGATCACAGAATTGGTGTCAGGCATCGATTCTGGTGAGCAAAATCAGGTGCTTTTGGGCGCTACCGGCACCGGTAAAACATTCACCATGGCCAAAGTGATCGAAAAAACGCAGCGGCCTGCTTTGATCTTAGCGCCAAATAAGACGCTCGCGGCACAGCTTTATGGGGAATTTAAAGGCTTCTTTCCGGACAATGCGGTTGAGTATTTTGTAAGCTATTATGATTATTATCAGCCCGAAGCTTACGTCGCGCGCTCTGATACGTTCATTGAAAAAGAAAGCCAGATCAATGAACAAATTGACCGGATGCGCCATTCTGCAACGCGGGCCTTGTTGGAACGTGATGATGTGATCATCGTGGCCTCGGTGTCGTGCATTTATGGCATTGGGAGCCCTGAAACCTATACCGCGATGACCCAAGATTTGAAGGCTGGTGAAACCTATAATCAACGCGACATCATGGGGGCCCTGATTGCCCAACAATATGCCCGCAATGACAATGCCTTTGGGCGTGGCACATTTCGGGTGCGCGGTGATAGCCTTGAAGTTTGGCCAAGCCACCTTGAGGATCGGGGGTGGCGGTTTTCGTTCTTTGGGGATGAGCTTGAAGCAATCACAGAATTTGACACGCTTACGGGTAGCAAAACGGGCGGGCTTGAAGAGGTGCGTATCTATGCGAACTCCCACTATGTTACGCCGCGCCCGACCTTGTTGCAGGCGATCAAAGGGATCCGACAAGAATTAACACTTCGCCTCAAGCAATTTGAAGACGAAGGAAAGCTCCTTGAACTCCAGCGTCTTGAACAGCGCACGCGCTTTGATCTTGAAATGTTGGAAGCTTCTGGATTTTGCTCTGGTATTGAAAACTATTCGCGCTACCTCACGGGCCGTGGGCCAGGTGAACCGCCGCCCACGCTATTTGAATACATCCCTGATAATGCGCTTGTTTTCGCGGATGAAAGCCATGTGAGCGTGCCGCAAATTCGCGGTATGTACCGAGGGGACTATCGCCGTAAATCGGTTTTGTCAGATCACGGTTTCCGCCTCCCATCATGTACGGATAACCGTCCGATGAAGTTTGAAGAATGGGATGCGATGCGGCCTCAATCCGTCTTTGTGTCGGCCACTCCCCAAGCGTGGGAGCTTGAGCAAACGAGCGGAGTTTTTGTTGAACAAGTCATTCGCCCAACGGGGTTATTAGATCCTGTGATCGAAATTCGCCCTGTGGAAACGCAGGTGGATGACCTCTTGGACGAAGTGCGCCTGATGGCGGAGCGGGGCTACCGAACTTTGGTCACAACCTTGACCAAACGTATGTCAGAAGACCTCACAGAATATTTGCATGAGCAGGGCATCCGTGTGCGCTATATGCATTCTGATATCGATACGATTGAACGGATCGAAATTTTACGCGACCTGCGTTTGGGCGCATTTGATGTGCTGATTGGGATCAACTTGCTGCGCGAAGGCTTGGACATTCCTGAATGTGGTCTGGTTGCGATTTTGGATGCGGATAAAGAGGGTTTCTTGCGCTCTGAAACCTCCCTTGTGCAAACAATTGGCCGTGCCGCCCGCAATGCAGATGGCCGCGTTATTATGTATGCCGATAAAATCACGGGGTCGATGGAACGCGCGATGGCGGAAACGGATCGACGGCGCGCCCGCCAGATTGCTTATAATGAAGAACACGGCATCACGCCTGAAACGGTTAAGAAGAACGTCGAAGATGTACTTTCTGGCCTCTATGATGGCGACACCGACCAATCGCGCGTGACTGCAACGCTTGAGGATCCAAAGCGCGGCGGCAACTTGCAAGCGCATCTTGATGGCTTACGTGATGATATGCGTAAAGCCGCTGAAAACCTCGAATTCGAAGAAGCGGCCCGTCTGCGCGATGAAGTCAAACGTTTGGAAGCGGTTGAGCTCACGATTGCAAGTGATCCACTTGCCCGTCAGCAAGCGGTGAACGCCGCAGTGGAGACCACTAAAAGCCGTTCGACCGCCGGACGGCCAGGGACGCGCACGCGCAATGGGAAAACGCAACGGGCGTAATTTTATATGGCGGCCTGGCGCAAATTTGGAGGAAATCGAAACCTGTGCTATGAATAGGTTTCTTTGTTGGGGGATCATATGAAGTACATCATCATTCTTTTCACGGCACTTTTTTGCACATCAGCGGGAGCTGCCGATTTTTCGTTTTCCTTTGATTGGTCAGGGCTAAATAAATGCACCTCAGGTCAGCCAAACCGCGTGGGGAACCCGTCTTTTAAGCTCAAAAACGTTCCCGCAGGAACGCAATATGTATATTTTAAGTTAAAAGACCTGAACGTGCGATCTTACAACCATGGTGGCGGATGGGTGAAGATGTCAAAAGATGGGACCGTGGCGAAAAATGCATTCAAATACAAAAGCCCATGTCCACCCAATGGGGTGCATGTCTATGAATGGACGGCAACCGCGCATCCAAAGAAAAGTAAATCAAAGACCATCGCCAAAGCCAAAGCCAAGCGATCTTATCCTGAGTAACGGCGCGTTCACTTTGTGATCTCTGAGGGAATAAGTCCAAGGTGCCGTGCCCCGCAACAAGATCGCTAAATCCGTTGCGGGTGATCGATTTTAACCAGCAAAGCTATAAGCGGTTTTAACGGCTGTATAAAACTCTGCGGCGTAGCGCCCCTGTTCGCGTGATCCATAGGAGGATCCTTTGCGGCCGCCAAAGGGCACGTGGTAATCAACGCCTGCGGTTGGCAGGTTGATCATGACCATGCCAGCTTGGCTTTGGCGTTTGAATTCACGGGCGTATTTTAGGTTCGACGTGCAAATGCCAGAGGACAATCCAAATTCCGTATCATTGGCCGTGGCCAGGGCTTCGTCAAAGCCATCCACTTTGATGATGGAGGCGCAAGGACCAAAGATTTCTTCACGGCTTGAGCGCATTTGATTGGTTGCATTCACAAACATCGCAGGCATTTGGAAATAGCCTTCGGTCTCACGGGTGAGGCGTTTCCCCCCGATCACTTCGGCCCCTTCTTCAGCAGCAAGACGCACATAGTCGAGATTTCCTAAGAGCTGCTTTTCTGACACGACAGGGCCAATGTCCACGCTTGCATCCAATGGGTTGCCAATGTTTAAGCCTTGCATTTTTGCGCTGAGGCGTGCGACAAATTCATCGTGAATGCCGGCATCAACAATGATCCGGCTCGACGCAGTACAGCGTTGGCCGGTGGAAAAGAAAGCAGCATTGAGAGCGGTTGGTACCGCAATATCGAGATCGGCGTCATTCATAACAACCATGGGGTTTTTGCCCCCCATTTCGAGCTGCACTTTCTTCATGCCTTGTGCGGCAGTGACGGCCATGGCGCGTCCAACGGGAACGGAGCCCGTGAAGGAAATCGCATCGACCTCGGGATGGGTTGTCATTGCGTTCCCAACCACGGAGCCTTGCCCCATGACCAAGTTGAAGACCCCTGCAGGGCATCCTGCACTCTGTATGATTTCCGATAGGATATGGGCACTTGCTGGTGTGAGATCCGCAGGCTTAAACAAAACCGTATTGCCATAAGCAAGAGCAGGGGCAATTTTCCATGCGGGGATGGCGATGGGGAAATTCCATGGTGTGATCAATCCCACAACCCCAACGGGTTCTCGGACAACATCCACATCGACATCTGGGCGCACGGAGGCAATCGCATCGCCTGCAACACGGATAGCTTCGCCTGCAAAGAAGCGAAAAATCTGTGCCGCGCGGGCGGTTTCACCGATGGCTTCCACCAGCGTTTTGCCTTCTTCGCGAGCCAAAATGGTGCCGATTTCCTCTTTGCGCGCCAAAAGTTGCGCGGCAACAGATTCAAGAAGATCAGATCGCATTTGCGGGGACGCATTGGCCCATGCGGGTAGGGCTGCGCGGGCGGCTTGTGCGGCTTGATCCACTTGCGCCGCCGAGGCACGGGCATAAAGGCCGATAATTTCGGACACATCGGATGGGTTGCGGTTTTCAACAGCATCAACACCATCGAGCCATTGGCCAGCAATGAGATTCTTTTTCATCTTTTACTCTCACTTCAGAAAATGGGAAAGAAAGGTGGAAAGCCACACTGCCATGGCTTTCCAGTTGTTGACATATCAGGTTGCCCTGACATGTCTAGGGAGTCTTAGAAAAAGGCTTGAAGTCCGGTTTGTGC
>JBMYYE010000026.1:0-23225 GCA_049609065.1 Halocynthiibacter sp. | reverse complement strand
GGTGGCACGGGGCAGGCGCTCATCCAGCACATAAAAAACCACGCCACGCCTTGCGGTTTACACTATATCCAAGGCACCACGCGGCGCGTTGATATCGCGCGTGCTTTGGCCCCATTGGGCTATGATGTTAAAAATCATGTGGCCTATCGGCAAACGCCGCTTTCTTTGTCAAACGAAGCGAGGCGTATCGTCTCAGGTGACCAAAGCTGCTTTCTTCCCCTTTTTTCACCGCAGACGGCTGCGCTATTAAAAAAGGAACTGTCGGATGTCACTAAAAATGCCTTATTTATAGCGATATCCGACGCCACAGCAAAGGAACTTGGACCGCAAACTGACCCGATTTTCACATGCCCTGATCCAACCGCAGATGCGGTGCTCGATATGATCGGAGCTTTGCTCATGGGGAAACTGCCTCTTGCAGGTTATGGTGGAGAATAATAACCTGATATCGATCAATAAGACCCGCATTTATTAAAGGGGATACTGGTGGCACAACCGAAAAAACCACAATCCAAAACGACGGACGCCGACAACAAAAAACCAAATACTGCACCACCGGCTAAGGCCGCTGCTGTGCGAAAAACACCCGCAACGTCCAAAGCGACAAAGCCAGCAGCAAAACCCGCGACGGCCCCCGCAAAAACAAGTGCCGCCAAGCCAAAGCCCAAATCCGCTTCTGCACCAAAAATGGCAAAAACTGCGGCGGCTGATCGCACAAGCGCTGAGATCAAAAAACCACAAACAGCATCCAAGACCCCACCCGAAAAACCCACGCCTGCCGTGGAAACACCCCCGAAAGACGACCGCAAAAAATCAGGTGTTTTTCCTGCCCTATTAGGAGGCGCGGTCGCTGTGGCCATTGGACTTGGCGTGTCCGAATATTTTGGACCTTTCTTTGGGCCGCGAACCGCAGCCCCAGACAATGCCGCCCAAACTGAGGCCCTTTCAGGCGAAATCGCCGCCCTCAACGCAAAAATAGATGCACTCACAGCAACAAGCACACCAGCGCCAGCACCGACAACCGATTTTAGCCCCGTCCTTGATAAGCTGACATCCATGGAAACATCGCTCTCAGATATGAAAGCGCGACTTTCCAAGGTCGAAACAGGTGCAGGCTCCGCCAAGCCAAGCCAAGCCCAGTTCGCAGAGATCGAAGCCCTCCGTGCGCAAATCGACACGGCAACAAAAATCGCGACCACCTCTGAAATGCGCGCTGCGGTCACGGAAATTTCTGCGGCCCTTCTGTCAGGTGCGCCTTATGAAACTGCGCTCACCACCCTTGGGGGCACGGCCCCTATTGGCGACGCCTTGGCGAAAGCGGCACAGACAGGGGTCACGCCGCTTGCTCATATCCAAAAGGATTTTGCAACGGCCGCACGCGCGGCTCTTCAAATCGATGCCAAGGCCCCCGAAGGCGCAAGCACATTGACCAAGTTCACATCGTTTTTGAAGGCGCAAACGAATGCACGGTCCTTGTCTCCACAAGAAGGCGACAGCACCGACGCTATTTTATCTCGTGCGGATGCCGCCTTGAAATCCGGTGATATCAAACTGGCGCTTTCTGAGGTTTCCGCGCTCAAAGAGGCCCCGAAATCGCAAATGTCTGATTGGGTCCGCGCCGCGCAGGACCGCCTTGATGTTACCGCTGAATTTGATGCCCTTCGCGGCCAACTCGAATTGAATTGAGGACATTATGCTCTGGTCTTTAACAAAACTTTCTCTCTTTCTTGTCGCCGTGGTTGCGGTGGCTTTTGGCGCGAATATGCTACTCGATGTTAACGAAGCATTTCGGGTCATTGTTGCGGACAAAGAATACACCCTTGGCCCGCTTCAAATGCTCGTCGCGGTCATTTTAAGTGTGATCCTTCTTTGGGTTGTTTTGAAACTCGTCGGTCTATTCATGGCGTGGCTTCGATTTATGAATGGGGATGAAACCGCCATGACGCGGTATTTTAACCGCAACCGCGAAAAACGCGGTTTTGAGGCCCTTTCTGACGGGATGCTCGCCATTGCAACAGGCGATGCCCGCACAGCCATGAGCAAAGCAAATAAGGCTGAAAAGCTCCTCAATCGGCCAGAATTGACCAACCTTCTGGCGGCGCAAGCCGCTGAGGCAAGTGGTGATAAACGCAAGGCAGAAGCCGTTTATAAACGCCTTGTTGAAAATGAAAAAACGCGCTTTGTTGGGGTGCGTGGGCTGATGAAACAAAAGCTCCTTTCAGGGGATACGGAAACGGCGCTTAAGCTGGCGGAGAAAGCTTTTTCTCTCAAGCCCGCGCACCGCGAAGTGCAAGATACGCTTTTGCAGCTTCAAGCTGAGAAAGAAGATTGGTCAGGGGCGCGCGGCACGTTAGACGCGAAGCTTAAACATGGTGCCCTACCTCGTGATGTGCACAAACGGCGCGACGCGGTTTTGGCGCTCTCGGAGGCCAAAGCAATCCTTGATGACGGCAACGACATCAAAGCCCGCGAAGCCGCAATTGAAGCAAATCGTCTCTCGCCAGACCTCATCCCAGCTGCTGTCATGGTCTCAGAAGGCTACACCGCGGAAAACAACACGCGTTTTGCCACGCGCATTTTGAAAAAAGCGTGGGACGTGCAGCCCCATCCAGACTTGGCTGCGGCCTTCGCCAAAATTGTACCTGATGAAACACCCGAAGCCCGGATTAAGCGGTTCAAAGCCCTCGTCAAATCCACGCCAAACCATGCCGAGAGCAAAATGCTCATGGCGGAATTATTTATCGCCAACGGTGATTTTGCAGACGCCCGCCGCGCCTTAGGCGAGTTGCCTGTCTTGCATCCAAGCGCGCGTGCTTTGACCCTCATGGCGGCAATTGAACGGGGCGAAGGATCCGATGATGTGGCTGTGCGCGGGTGGTTGACCAAAGCGCTCACCGCGCCGCGTGGCCCCCAATGGATTTGCGACAGCTGTGGCCATATCCACATGGAATGGGCACCGACCTGTGGCAAATGCGCAAGCTTTGATACGTTGACGTGGAAAGATGCGCCAAAGGGTGAAATTTCCATGCCTGCCTCAACCGAGATGCTCCCGCTTATTGTCGGCGCTGTTGAAAAAACGCCGGGAGATGGGGATGAGCATCTTGCGCCCATGACGGTCGACAAGGCCAAGGTTGTTGACGCGGAATTGGCGGATGACGCCCCATCGGATAAAACATAAGTCAAGTTTTAGATACAAAAAGGCCCGCTCTTAGAACATAAGAACGGGCCTTTTATTTTATCGACCTGGCTTTATTCTGCCGCCATTGGCTCTTCGCCTTTTTCGACACGCACGGCTGAGAACTTAAACTCCGGAATTTTTCCATACGGATCGATCGCAGAGTTGGTGAGGATATTCGCCGCTGCTTCCACATAGGCGAAGGGTAAAAATACCATATCTTCGGCCACCGCACGGTCCGCACGGGCCATCACATTAATCGTGCCGCGCCGCGTTGTCAGACGCACCATGCCACCTGGTTCAACCCCAAGCTTTCGGAGCGTTTTGGGGTGTAGGGAACAGTTTGCCTCAGGCTCAACCGCATCCAACACTTTGGACCGGCGCGTCATGGAGCCCGTGTGCCAATGCTCTAGCTGGCGCCCCGTGGTTAGGATCATCGGATACTCCGCGTCAGGGCTTTCATCTGGCGCAATCACATTTGCGGGTGCAAACCGTGCACGCCCGCCATCGCGCGGGAAACCATCACCAAAGACGATTGCCTGACCCGGATCTGTTGGGCTCAGCGACGGATAGGTCACCGCGCCTTCCGTTTCCAAGCGATCCCATGTGATATTATCGAGGCTCTTCATGTTGAGCTTCATCTCTGCAAACACCTCAGATGGGTGTGTGTAAGACCAGTTGAGGCCAATGCGTTTTGCAAGGTCCACGGTGATGGCCCAATCTTCGCGCGCCTCCCCTGGTGGTGACACGGCTGGGCGGCCCATTTGCACTTGGCGATTGGTATTCGTCACCGTGCCCGATTTTTCGTAAAATGCGCCCGCAGGCAAAATCACATCCGCAAAGTTCGCAGTTTCCGTGAGAAAGATATCTTGCACAACAAGATGTTCGAGCTTGGCAAACCCTTCGCGAGCGTGATCGACATCGGGATCGGACATCGCGGGGTTTTCACCCAAAATATACATGCCGCGCGTATTGCCCGCGTGGATATCATCGACGATTTCCGTCACGGTGAGGCCTTTTTCAGCGCTGAAATCACCAGATTTCCAAACATCCGTAAACGCAGAACGCACACCATCATCCGTCACCGATTGGTAGTCCGGCAAAAACATCGGGATCAGCCCCGCATCAGAGGCGCCTTGCACATTGTTTTGTCCCCGAAGCGGATGAAGCCCCGCACCCGGTCGCCCCACATGCCCGCACATCAGCGCAAGCGAGATCAAACAACGGGAATTATCCGTGCCGTGGATGTGTTGGCTCACGCCCATGCCCCAGAAAATCATACCTGCCTCGGCATTCGCAAAAATGCGGGCGGCACGGCGGATTTGATCGGGCTCAATGCCACAAATTCCTGTCATGGCTTCTGGTGAGAAATCCTTGAGATGCGCTTTTTCCGCCTCCCAATTTTCGGTGTAGCTTTCGATATAGTCTGGATCAAAGAGGTTTTCCTCAACGATCACATGCATCATTGCATTGAGCAAAGATACATCAGCACCGGGGCGAAATTGTAGCATTTCATCCGCGAATTTACGCATGCCAACGCCGCGTGGATCCATCACGATGAGTTTGCCGCCGCGTTTGGCGAATTGTTTGAAATACGTTGCTGCAACGGGGTGATTTTCGATCGGGTTGCAGCCAATCACAATCGCCGCATCCGCGTTTTCGATTTCATTAAAGGTGGCCGATACCGCACCAGAGCCCACATTTTCCAATAATGCGGCAACCGAAGATGCGTGACAAAGCCGCGTGCAGTGGTCCACATTGTTGTGCTTAAAGCCTTCGCGGATGAATTTTTGGAAGAGATACGCCTCTTCGTTGGTGCATTTGGCGGAGCCAAAGCCCGCCACGGATTTGCCGCCATGGGTGTCGCGCAGGTTCACAAACCCGTTCGCGGCCACATCGAGCGCCTCTTCCCATGTTGCTTCTCTAAAATGTGTAAAGGGATTGCCCGGATCCACATTAAGCCCCTTTTCGGGCGCATCTTCGCGGCGGATGAGCGGCTTTGTCAGGCGGTGATCGTGGTGAACATAGTCGAACCCAAAACGGCCTTTGACGCAAAGACGGCTTTCATTTGCCGGACCATCAACGCCTTCGACATATTTGATTTTGCCGTCTTTGACCTTGAGAGACAATTGACAGCCAACGCCACAAAACGGACAAATCGTTTTGGTTTCGCTATCAAAATCTGCCTTATCGCCATCCTCAACCGCTGCAGGCAAAAGCGCCCCTGTCGGGCAGGCCTGCACACATTCACCGCACGCCACACAGGTTGATGCCCCCATAGGGTCGCGAATATCAAATGTCGGGAACGCGTCATGGCCACGTCCCGCCATGCCAATCACATCATTGACTTGGACCTCACGGCAGGCGCGCACACAAAGCCCGCATTGAATACAGGCATCAAGGTTCACTTGCATTGCGACATGGGAGTTATCCAAAAGCGGCACACGGGCCTCTTCGAGTTTTGGGAACCGGCTTTCTTCGACACCTTGCGCATCGGCCATAGCCCAAAAATGGCTACTGGCATCATGGGCCTCTTCGCGTACGGGTTGATCCGTTGCGAGCATTTCAACAACCATTTTACGGGCCGTTTTGGCGCGCGCAGATTCGGTAACAACAGTCATGCCGTCAGACACTTCACGCACACAAGACGCCGTCAGCGTGCGTTCGCCTTCAACCTCAACCATACAGGCGCGGCAGTTTCCGTCCGAACGATAGCCTTTCTGGTCCTTATGACACAGGTGCGGAATTGTGTTGCCTTCGCGCTTGGCCACATCCCAAATCGTATCGCCAGATTGGGCCGTGACGGTGCGCCCGTCCAAGGTAAATTTGATATCGCTCATGAGGTAATCCCTTTATCTTACCTCTTTTTTACCCGCAAATTGCCCAACTGCATAGCATCCAACACGACATGAGACCGTTAAAAAGCGCCATCCCCCATTGGCATTTCACACAAGACCCCCTAACCATGTTGAAAAGCGTCGTTTATGAATGAGGAAATACATGACACATCTATGGGTGCGCGCCGAGGAACGGCCAAACGAAGACCGCGTGGGATTGACGCCTGAAGGGGCACGAAAACTCTTGGCCGCAGGCCTGCGTGTTACGGTCGAAGACAGCTCCGTTCGGGCCATTCCTATCGATGGGTATAAAGCCGCAGGTTGTGAAATCGCGCCTGAAAATTCATGGCGCACGGCCCCAGATGATGCGATCATTTTTGGCCTCAAGGAACTCCCAGAAGATGGCAAGCCTTTGCACCATAAACACATTATGTTTGGCCATGCCTATAAGGGGCAGTTCACGGGTGTGCAGCTTCTGGAACGGTTCAAGGCAGGCGGCGGGACGCTCTATGATCTTGAATATCTCGTGGATGAAACTGGGCGCCGTGTGGCGGCCTTTGGCTATTGGGCGGGATATGCAGGGGCTGCGGTCACATTAAAATGTTGGGCCGCGCAGCAGCGTGGCGAAATTTGCGGCCCTGTTGGTGTTTATAAGAACAAAGACGCGCTTTTGGCTGAGCTTAGCGCAGAGCTAGACGCGCTCAATTGTCCGCGCCCCACGGCCTCCGTGGTTGGGGCCAAAGGCCGCGTCGGATCGGGTGCCTTCGCGCTTTGTAAGGCGATGGATGTTGCCACCACCAAATGGGACAAAGAGGAAACCGCATCAGGTGGACCTTTCCCTGAAATTTTGAACCATGATTTGTTCTTCAACTGTATCTTTGCGCGTCCAGGCACACCGATTTTCGTACCCAAATCGGCCCTAACGCAAAAGCGTAAACTCTCTGCTATTGGCGACATCGCCTGTGATCCAGACAGCGACTACAACCCGGTGCCGCTCTATGAAAAAGCAACCACATGGGATGCGCCAGCGTTTCGCGCATCAAATGCCCCTATTTTGGACATCATGGCCATCGACAATCTACCGTCTATGTTGCCGCTTGAAAGCTCCGAAGATTATGCAGAGCAGCTTTTGCCAACGCTGATGACACTCACCGATCTCACAAGCGGGGTTTGGGCCCGCGCCGAAGCTGACTTCAAAACACATTCCGCAAAACTATAAGGATAATTCCCATGACTATTCACTGGTGTGGCACAGGCCTTTCCGCCGTTCCTGGCCTGCGACGTTTGATCGAAAACGGTCACGACGTCGTAGTGTGGAACCGTTCTATTGAAAAAGCAAAGGACGCAGTTGGTGATCTCACAGATCGCATTCAAGCCTTCGATTTTGACGCGCTCAAAGCCGCGCTCAAACCAAACGATATCGCGGTCTCTATGCTCCCGGCGAGCTGGCATGTTGCCATTGCTGAGGCGTGTATTGAGGCTGGCGCACATTTCGCCTCATCCTCCTATATTGCGCCTGAAATGAAAGCGTTAGACGCCAAGGCCAAAGCTGGTGGCGTGACGCTCATCAATGAGGTCGGGCTTGATCCAGGGATCGACCATTCCATGGCCCATTGGCTTGTGGCGGATTACCGTGCATCTGATGCCTATTCCCCTGAAAATGAGCTCACATTCATTTCCTATTGCGGTGGCGTGCCCAAAACACCAAACCCGTTTCGTTATAAATTTAGCTGGTCGCCTTTGGGCGTTTTAACGGCCCTACGTTCCCCTTCAAAATCCATCAAAGATTTTGCAGAATTCAACGTGGATCGCCCATGGGACGCCATCACCAGCTATGATGCGCCACTTCAGGCGACCGAAAGCTTCGAAGTGTATCCAAACCGCGATTCCATTCCGTTTATGGAAGATTACCAATTTGATACCGATTGGAAGGTCAAAACCTTCGTGCGTGGAACGCTCCGCCTCAACGGTTGGACCGATGCATGGGCGGATGTGTTTAAGGAAATCGAAACCCTTGAAGGGGACGCAGGCGATGCGCGGCTCAAAGAAATGTCCGATCAGTTTTGGGCCGAAAATGCCTATGACGAAGGCGAACCAGACCGCGTCATCATGTGTGTTGCACTGAAGGCAGATCATGGCGGGAAATCCGTTTACCACAAAACATATGTCATGGACGCGTGGGGCGATGAACGTGGCACCGCCATGGCACGCCTCGTTTCTGTGCCTGTGTCGCTGGCCATCGAAGCGGTGCTCGCCGGTGAAATTGAGGCGGGTGTTTGCGCAGCACCCTCAAAGCCAAATTTGGTCAAACGCTGGATGGATACGGTGGGCACATTGGCCCAACACGTGGCCGTGGTTGATCACAGCGCTTAAATCTTAGGTGGCCCACATGTTGGGCCACTTAACCGCCGCGCAAAAGATCATCTTCGATTTCGGAAATAGAGAGGCCCAAGGCCTCCATCCCGTTTTCGAGGTGATCCGACAAATGCGGTGTCCCAATCAGGTAATCCGCTGTAGGGGTCGTCGCCTCACGACGGGCCGTGGCCAAGGCTTCGGCCAATTCTTCTGGCGCGAAACTCTCACGTCCGACCCACATCACCGCCGTCAGCGACACAAGCTCATCTTCGCTCAGGCGTTCTAGCAATCCACGCAATTCACCTTCAGCGCGGTCCAGTTCACGCGACATCAGCACAACTTGGGCAACAATATAATTTGAAACATCAATCATAATCGCTTCCTTTCACGTCTAAGGTGCAAGGAAACCGCATTCATGTCTTTGATCTCTCGCAAAGACAAATCGCGCCAAACCCATCATTTAGATGGTTGAAGCGTTACTTGTTGGTGATCGGCACAACGTTTTCTGGCTCATCTGGTGCCAGTTCCTCAAAATCAAAATTATCCAACCGCTTGGCACGGCGGCCTGCTTTTTCGGATGAAATTTTGATCTCAGAAATATCTTTTTGCGCTTGGCTAAAGTGCCGATCGAGGTTCTCAACCCGCGCGCCCAACCGATCAACATCTTGAAACAAAAGCCCAAGTTCACGGCGAATGGCGCCCGCTTGTTCTTTCATTCGCGCGTCTTTCAAAACGGCGCGCATGGTATTTAACGTCGCCATGCATGTGGTCGGTGACACGATCCAAACGCGTGCGGCAAAGCCTTCGCGGACAAGTTCGGGGAAATTCGCATGAAGCTCCGCATAGACCGCCTCAGATGGTAAAAACAAAAGCGCCCCATCCGCTGTTTCACCTTCGATAATGTATTTCTCAGAGATCGCTTTGATGTGAGCCTTCAAGCTTTGACGCATAAAACGCGCGGCCTCATTGAGTTCGCCTTGCGTGGTGGCATTGCGAATAGCCTCATAGGCTTCCAACGGAAATTTGCTATCGATCACGATCGGACCTGGCGGGTTCGGAAGGTCAATCAAGCAATCCGCGCGCTTGCCATTTGAAAGCGTGACTTGGAACTTATAACTGTCCGCCGGGAGCGCCTTTGACACGATATCGTTGAGCTGAATTTCCCCAAATGCCCCGCGGGTTTGTTTGTTGGATAGGATGTCTTGCAAGCTCAACACATCGCCGGATAGCTTTTCAATATTGGCCTGTGCTTTATCGATGGTCGCAAGCCGTTCTTGCAATTCTGTCAGGGAGCGCGTCGTCTTAACCGATGAGCCATGCAGGCTCTCAACCATGCCTTTTTGCACGTCACTTAGCCGCCGTTCCATCAGGTTCAAAATCTGCGTTTGCGCCGCGTTTTGCGTCTGGGTCACGGCCTGCAACCCACCTGTGAGCTGATGCTGCCCCTCAGACAATGTCACGACCTGTTTGGTCATCTGATCCAATTGGTAAATCATCGGCTCACTCAGGTCCGCCGATTTTTTCGCCGATTTCATCACCGACAAAAGCAACATAAAAAACACCAAAGCAAGCAAGCCAACAATCGCCAGCGCGCCCCACAAAACCATCACATCAATACCAAGCTGTTTTGCCAAATCAATCATGAGCGTCCAAACAATCGTTCAATATCCGTGAGTTTCAATTCGACATAAGTCGGGCGACCATGGTTGCATTGCCCCGAATGGGGGGTGGCTTCCATTTCGCGCAAAAGCGCATTCATTTCATCGGCTTGCATGCGGCGGCCAGAGCGTATCGAGCCATGGCACGCCACGCGGCTTAAAATCGCTTCGATCTGCGCTTGAAGCGTTTGGCTTTCACCAAGATCAGCAATCTCATCTAAAATATCTTCGATGAGCTTTTGCGCGTCCACCTGCCCTAAAATCGCAGGGGTTTCGCGTACTGCCACCGCAGCCCCACCGAACGGTTCCACAGCAAGGCCAAAGCGCGCAAACTCCTCCGCCATGCCCAAAATAATCTGTGCATCGCCTGCGGATAGCTCAACCACTTCTGGGATCAACAGCACTTGGGACGCCACCCCATTTTCCGCCATTTGGTATTTGAGTTTTTCATAAACCAACCGTTCATGGGCCGCGTGTTGATCCACGATCACCATGCCCGTTTCAGTCTGGGCAACGATATAGTTTTCATGCAACTGCGCGCGCGCCGCCCCAAGCGGGAGCTGCGTCAATTCTGGGATAATTTCAACAGTTTCCACACGTGCAGACGGCACAGATGCCTCCGCAAAGCCCAAGGTTGATGGGGGCGGTGATTGCATTTGGTAGCTAAAATTACTCGTGCCGAGAGACGGGCGATCCATTTGGTAAATGCGCGGATTTTCCACAACATCATTTGACATGTGTTCGGGGCGAAACGCGCCCAATGTGGCATCTGCAACGGTGGAAGATGCGCGGTGGCCTGCCTCCAACAATGCATGCTTGAGCCCCGACACAATCAACCCGCGCGCCACACCTGGTTCTCTAAATCGCACCTCTGATTTTGCGGGATGCACGTTCACATCAACCCGCATCGGATCGCATTCCAAAAACAAAACCGCCGCAGGGTGGCGATCGCGCGATAGAAAATCAAAATAGGCCGCGCGCAACGCACCAATGAGCAATTTATCACGCACCGGACGGCCGTTCACAAATAAAAACTGCTGCACGGCAGAACCCCGTGAATAGGTCGGGAGTGCAGCGTAGCCTGTGAGGAAAATACCTTCCCGTTCGGCCTCAATCTTAATGGCGTTTTCTGCAAAGTCTTTGCCAATGACATGGCGCAAACGATGGTGCAGCGCATCAAAGAGATCCCCCGTTTCGGGGTCCGCACGAAAAATCACGCGGCCTTTTTGGTTGCTCGACACATCGCGAAGCGTGAAGCCCACATAAGGTTCCGCCATGGCGAGCCGTTTGACCACATCACCAATGGCTTGGGCTTCGACACGGTCTGTGCGCATGAATTTCAATCGTGCGGGCGTGGCGTAAAAGAGATCACGTAAATCAACGATCGTGCCTTGCCCGAGGGCTGCGGGTTTGACGGGGGACATGTCCCCGCCTGCAACGGTGAGTTCGGCTGCGTCATGGCCTTTGGCGCGCGATGTAATGGTCAGCCGTCCAACCGCCCCCAAAGACGGGAGCGCTTCGCCGCGAAATCCAAATGTCGAAATATTCAAAAGATCAGAGCCATCGATTTTGCTCGTGGCGTGGCGCGACAATGCCAATGGCAATTCCTCAGGCGAAATCCCGCAGCCATCATCCGTCACAGTGATCCGCGTCTTGCCCCCATCTGCGTAGGCGATATCAATACGCAAGGCCCCCGCATCAAGTGCATTTTCGATGAGTTCTTTGACTGCCGACGCAGGACGTTCCACGACTTCGCCCGCCGCAATACGGTTAATTGCAGCATCGTCAAGCTGACGAATGGCTGGGCGTGGCATGGGATCATCATGCTGAATATTGTGGGTATCAGAAGTCATACCACAATAAGTAGCATGTCGCTGCGCGATTCGGAAATGGTCAACTCTCTGGTTTGGTTAAGCCATCTGGCATACCAACCACGGTGAAATGAAGCGCCTTTGAATCGTAAATTCGGCGGGCTACACGGTTTGCATCCTCAAGGGTGATCGCCTCAATTTTTGCGTTTCGTGTGCGCACATAATTGGGACTTAGGCCTTGGGCCTGCATGCCAACGAGGATATCGGCGATCCGCGCGTTCCCATCAAATCGGAGCGGATAGGCCCCCGTAAGGTAGGTTTTGGTTGTGCTAAGCTCTTCTGCTGTGATGCCATTTTCGGCGATCTTCGCCCATTCGCCTTTCACAACTTCAATGGCCTCTTTGACACGATCATTTGAAGACGAAAACGATCCGACGATCATTTCTGAATGCGTTCTTGGGATCAGGTAGCTGCTAATCCCATAGGTGAGCCCGCGTTTTTCGCGCACTTCATTCATCAAGCGGCTGTCGAAACCACCGCCGCCGAACACCTCATTAACCAAATAGGCCGCAAAGAAATCGGGATCGTCGCGTTTCAACCCAAGATGCCCGAATTGCACCACCGATTGCGGGGTCGGAAACGCTGTCACATCCGTGCCCGCCATCAGCCCATAATCCGCACGATGCGGCAATGGCGCACCTTTGGCGGGGAGATCCCCCAAGAGATTATCTAGGAGGATAGATAGTTCTTCTTTTGTAATGTCGCCGACGGCTGATACAAACATCCGATCCCGCGTGAGGGTTGCCAGATGTGCGGCGTGTAGATCCGCATGCGTGATGGCGTCGATACTGGCGGCTGTGCCCATATCAGAGCTGCCATAAGGGTGATCCCCAAAGGCCGCTTTGGCAAATTTATGGCGTGCGATGGTGCTTGGATCTTTGGCATTTGACACGATAATGGACTGAATTTGCCCACGCACACGATCAATCGCGGCCTCATCAAAGCGCGGCGACATAAGCGCCGTTTTCAAAAGCGCCACGGATTTCGCGCGCTCATCCGTTAGCATTTGCACCGAGATCGTCGCAAAATCAGCACCCGCATCAAAAACAAACTGCGCCGACACATCATCACGCGCATTGGCAAAGCCTTGCGCGTCGAGATCACCCGCCCCTTCTTCTAGGAGCGCCATCATGAAGCCTGTTGCCCCGCGTTTACCCGCAAGATCAAGCGATGTGCCCCCTTTGAAGGCAATTTCAAGCGCCACGAAAGGAATTTGATGTTCTTCGACCAGCCACGCTTTGATGCCTGATTTGCTTTCAACTTCTTGAATCTCGACGGCTGCAAACGCAGACTGCGCCAAACCACACAGCATCAAAATGCATAGAAAAACCTGTTTCATTCGCTGCGCTCCGCATCTGTGCCATCTTTCATGAGCCACCCTGTCACTGCGCGGTCTCGGTTCAGCACACGTTTGCCCGCCGCCAAAATGTCATCCGCAGTGACCGTTTGCAAAATATCATTCCAATTGAGGGCATCATCAAGCGTCAGGCCATGGACCAAAGCCCGGCCAAAGTGGTTCGCCCGCGCTTCGATATTATCAAGCGCGTAAATATCGGAGGCTTTGATCTGTCTTTTCAAACGTGCCAATTTTTCAAGATCTACACCCTCGACAAAAAAGGCGTCAACCGCCGCATCGAGCGCCTCTTCGGCTTCGGCCAAAGACACTTCGGGACGCGGTGCTATGATGAGGCCAAATGTCGTTTCATCGAGGGAAAGACCGCTATAATAGGACGCAACATAGACGGCTTTGTCGTCTTTGAGTTGGAGTTTTTCACCCAAATAAGAATTGATGCCATCCCCTCCTAAAAGCGCTGCAAAAAGCGTGAGTGCGGCCGCCCCTTTTTGATCACCTGCGTTGCGTTCAGGGGCAAGGTAGCTGCGCATGACATAGGGTTGCGCGACCCGTTCGTCTTTGTACACCAAGCGGCGCTCGGCGCGTTGTGGCGGTTCTTTGGGCCGGACCCGTTTTGGGAGGTCCACGGTCGGGGCCAGCGGGCCGTAATAGGTTTCAGCTAGGGTTTTAACCGCCTCAGGTTCAACATCCCCCGCCACAACCAAAATGGCGTTATTGGGCGCGTAGTTGCGTTTATAAAAGGCGAGCGCATCCTCAAGGCTGAGCGTTTCTGCTTCGTGGCGCCAACCTGAAATCGGCACGCCGTAGCGGTGATTGCTATATTGGGCCGCCATCATTTGTTCGCGCATCAAAGCCGCTGGATTGGTTTCCGTACGCTGTGCGCGCTCTTCCAAAATCACGTCGCGTTCCGTGGCAATGTCCCCTTCGGTGAGGCGCAGCCCACGCACGCGGCTTGCTTCCATTTGCATCATCCGTTCGAGATGCTTAGCCGCGACGCGCTGATAATAGCCTGTGTAGTCCCAAGCCGTGAACGCATTATCGCGCCCGCCAAGCGCCGCAACGGTTTTCGAAAATTCACCACGTTCCAAACTGTCGGTGGCTTTAAACAAAAGATGTTCTAAAAAATGAGCGATGCCTGAATGGCCGGCGGGTTCATCCGCAGCACCTGCTTTATACCACAGCATATGCACCACAACGGGCGCGCGGTGGTCTTCGATCACCAAAATGTCCAAGCCGTTTTTGAGCTGATACTGCGTCAGACCCTCTTTGGTCGCCGCCATGCTCAAAACTGGAAATAAGCTAAACGCTGCTAAAAATAATAATGCCCGCATGGAAACCTCGCCCCTATTTCAACAAAGATGGGACGCCCCGCCGCAGTTTTCAAGTTATTCAACTGCGGGTTCTGGTGCGGCCACTGTTTTTGCCCCAGCATTACGCATGCGGTCCAATTCCTGATATTTATCAAGAGATTGCTTATCATAGGCGTTATAATAGGCATTCACTTTAAACAAACGTTCAAAGAAGCGGCCGTTGTTTTTCTTACGATATTCAAGGTCCTCATCCGCAAGAACAGTCCGAATATCACCGGATGCGCCCGCTTTGCTGCGCGCATGGTTCACCAAGGCCCCATCAGAACGCGGCACGCCTTTACCTTTGCGTGTTTTGCCACCCAAAGCAGCAACAGCGTCTTCTTTTGGAGTGGGGTCGGTTACGTTGCTGCCGCCTGGAGTTGGCGTAGGCAATGCGGCGTAATCTTCTGGTTCTTCAAGAGGTTTGGAAGGTAGAATTGCAAACTCATCAGGTGATGAGGACGCAGATTTAAGATACATAAGCTTTGGGGCCTTATCAGAGGAACATCCAGCCGCCAAAGCAGCAACAATCCCTAAAACACCAATTTTCACATATGAATGCATCGAAGCGCTCCCTCAAAGTCAGGTTACCTTTAACCGATAAAATTCACGGCGTCACGTTTCTTTCTGCCACATAGGCCAAAGAATAAGCCCAAATGCGCCAATGAAGATAAAGACGTCCGCTAAATTGAAAATATATGGATTATTAATCCCACAGCAAGACATGTTGAGAAAATCGACAACAGCCCCATGAACAATGCGGTCGCTAACATTTGCAAGCGCCCCCCCAATGAGCATCCCACCGAAGATTTGTGCAAAGGTCGGCGCGCCGTCGGATTTCACCCAACGATACACCAGAAATGACAAACCAAGCCCAACCAAGATCCAGACCCACCGCATGAGGCTCCCTCCAGAGAAGAGGCCAAAGTTGATCCCATCATTTAGACCCATGCGAAACACCAAAAATGGCGGAAACACATCGACAGCCTGTTTATGGATCAAATCAAGCGGGTACATCACAAGGTATTTAGACGCTTGATCGATAATAAAGGCCCAAAACCCTGACCAAAACATATGTCGCATTTTGGGCCTCCTAAGCTTAGTGGCGGAAATGGCGCATGCCAGTGAAGACCATGGCAAGGCCCGCATCATCTGCGGCCTTGATCACTTCGTCATCACGCATGGATCCACCCGGTTGAATGATTGCGGTTGCGCCCGCTTCTGCCGCCGTCATCAACCCATCAGAGAACGGGAAGAACGCATCAGACGCCACAACGGACCCTTTGGTCAATGGCGCGTCTAAGCCCAAGGCTTCGGCCATGTCTTCGGCTTTGCGCGCGGCGATGCGTGTGCTGTCAACGCGGCTCATCTGGCCGGCACCGACACCCACGGTTGCACCATCTTTGATGTATACAATCGCGTTGGATTTCACGTGCTTTGCGACTTTCCACGCAAAGAGGAGATCTTTCATCTCGTCTTCGCTTGGCTGACGTTTTGTAACCACTTTGAGGTCGTCCATGTCAATGCGGCCATTGTCTTTGTCTTGCACCAAAAGCCCGCCTGACACCGGACGTACGGTCATGCCTGTATCATCTGGGTTGGCCAAGCCATCGGTTGTAAGAAGACGAAGGTTTTTCTTCGCGGCAAACACGGCGCGCGCGTCATCGGATGCACCAGGTGCGATCACGACTTCGGTGAAAATCTTGGTGATTTCTTCTGCAGTCTCTTTATCAAGCGGCATATTCAAGGCCACGATTCCACCAAAGGCAGATGTCATATCGCAATGATACGCGTTGACATACGCCTCTTTTAGCGTTGCTGCTTGGGACACGCCACATGGGTTGGCGTGTTTGATAATGGCGCATGCTGGACCATTTGCAGGATCAAATTCTGACACCAATTCAAAGGCCGCATCCGTATCGTTAATGTTGTTATAAGAAAGCTCTTTGCCTTGCCATTGTTTGGCTGTTGCAACACCGGCCCGGTTCGATCCATCCACGTAGAAGGACGCAGTTTGATGCGGGTTTTCGCCATAGCGCAATGTCTGGGCCAACGTGCCTGCCACGGCGCGGCGACGCGGGGCATTGTTGTCCAACGCATTTGCCATCCAGCCAGACACCGCCGCATCATAGGCCGCAGTCCGTGAATACGCGGTCAGCGCCAATTGCTGACGGAACGCATATGTGGTCTGCCCATCATTTGTATCGAGTTCAGCCAAGAGCGCATCGTAGTCTTCGACATCAACAACGGTGTTTACAAACCCATGGTTTTTCGCCGCAGCGCGGATCATCGCAGGACCGCCAATGTCAATATTTTCGATGCATGTGTCATAATCCGCGCCTTTGGCGACGGTTTCTTCAAACGGGTAAAGATTCACAACCAACAAATCGATATTGCCAATGCCATGGTCTTTCATCGCGGCCACATGATCGTCATTATCGCGAAGCGCCAAAAGGCCGCCATGCACACGCGGGTGCAACGTTTTCACACGACCATCCATCATCTCAGGGAATTCCGTCACATCCGCCACATCAATCACGGTGAGGCCGGCCTCACGCATGGCTTTGGCGCTCCCACCTGTTGAAAGCAACTCTACACCGCGCGCGGACAACGCTTTGGCGAGGTCAATAAGACCTGTTTTATCAGAAACAGAAAGAAGGGCGCGGCGGAGAGGGACAAGGTCAGTCATGTTAATTCCAGTTTTGATCAAGGTGTCTGGCCGCTACCTCACGCAGTATCCCGAAGATGTGTCGGGGTGTCTTGCGCCTTAGCGAACGACCATTTGATACGGCTCGCATACTCTACTGCGACTGATTTGAGAACAACCTGTTTTGTCACACGGGGCTTTAATCGGTCTTTTTCAAGGTAAGCCCCCTGTTCTATGGACAATTTTGCTTGCCCATCATGGCGAAACACCCAAACCTCACCAGATTTGAGAGCCAAGGACACCGCTTTGCCGTTCATATCAAGTTCGGCACTCACATCAGGATGCAGATGAAAATGAAGCGCAAACGGCACGCCTTCAAAACCCGCACGGTCGACGGCTTGGTCAAAAAGCAACCGATCTTCATCCGAAACCGTGGCCAATATATCCGCGCCTTCAATCCCGCGCCCATTTTTATATAGTGTCACATCGCGGGCATGCACCAATCCATGCGTGTCCTGATAGCCATTGTGACCTGCTTGTAAAATTTGCCGATCAATTCGATCCTCAACCGTTACATCCACAAATTTCGGCGTGACCTCCAGCGCGAGAATTTTTTTGCCGCCATAGGTGCTCTTTGTGCGGCCCAGGCGCGATGACGACATCCCATCAACGACCACAGTCGAATGAGAGGCGCTCGCACGTCCTGCCTTATGCCAATCCATGCCAAAATTTGCCCCAGACCCCGCATTCACCACGAGCGGCCTGCGCCCTGATGTGAGCTCAAACGCCAAACTGGATGCATGCCCGTTGCCCATGGTTTCGCCACTTGGCGGGCAGGCCGTATCCATAATTACACTGGTGCGCCCCCCTTGTAGGCGGGTGAACCCCATAGGGCTTTTGACATCTGCCAGCGCCACCCGAACTGAGGCAAGCGCCCCATCCAAACGTCCCTCAAGCCCACGGCCACCCCCATGAAACCGCGCCAAGGACCCATCACTATGGCGCAACGCGCGCAAGGTTGGAACGATGCGTTCGATGGCCTGCTTAATCGCAACAGGCATGGCAATCCCCGCGCTAAAGATCGCGCGCTCCGCCCAAAGGAGAAGGGTCAGAACTTCTAATAATTCTTCTGGGTTTCGGGTTTTTATTCCACCAGAGGCATCAATTTCACGTTCACAATCTTCGGCCAATTGCGCAATCGCAGGCGCAACTTGCGCCTCAAGCCCCGAAAGCGACAAGCCCCCATAAATCAACCCTGAAAGCGCCTCAAACCGCGGGAGGCCAACGCTTGCATAGGAGGCTCGCTTTGACAAATAATCCACCTGATGCGCCAAGGATTTGAAATAGGCAACGGATGCCTCTTTGGGCACGCCATTCAGAAGGAAAACCGCATGGTTCACCCACGCAATCAGCCGCCGCCCTGTTAAATCTGGCGTCCAACCGGCGCCGCGCCCTTTGCCAAAACGCGCAATCCACAACTGCACCCAAGCTTGAGCGCGCAGGCGAGCATCTGGATCCCCAACCGCTGCCAGATCGCTTAACCAAGAAAAGCCATGGAGGGCTTCCTCATAGGAGGTATCTGGAATCGGCAAATCCCAAATCGCAGCATCTTTCGCCTCAACAAGATGGCCTGCAAATAGAAAATTACCCGCAATAATTTGTCGCCCACGGGCAAAGGACCCGATGGAGCGTGGCTCAGGCTGTGTCACAAATCCAAGTGCGGCGGGTGCCAAGGCCGACTTGCGTGCCTGCCGCCGATTGCCATACCGGATCCATTTTTCTGCGATGTCTGCTTTTAATAGCACCTCAATTGGCCTCGTTTCTGCGAAGTCCTTATTGCGCGATCATAACAGCCTTCTGACGGCTGTCACCTTTGAAAATCGCCTTTAAGATTTCTGTTGCAAAATCGCGATATAAAACCCGTCCATACCACCTTTGTCCGCCCAATAATCAGGCCGAAGGCGCAAGCCGCCTTCTTCGGTTTGCCACGCAGGATCGAGACCCAATTCTTCAAAGGCTAAAGGCGCGACCTCATAGGTCTCATGACGTGCTAGTGCCTCTTCGATTTGGACTTCGCCTTCATCAGGGAACAGGCTACAGGTGCAATAAATCAACCGCCCGTTGGGCTTCAACAGCCCAAGCGCGCGATCGATGAGATATTCTTGCAGCTCAAAGAGGCCCATGAATTCGCTGCCATCTTTGGCATATGGCAAATCTGGATGACGCCGAATGGTCCCTGTTGCCGAACAGGGCGCGTCGAGCAAGATCACGTCAAATGGCCCGCCTTCAAATTCCAATGCATCCATCGCAATGGTTTTCGCCTTTAGCTTGGTCCGGGTGAGATTTTCCTCAAGGCGTTTCAAACGCCGCGCGCTCACATCCAAGGCGGTGACATCAGCACCACGTGCGGCCAATTGCATGGTTTTCCCACCTGGGGCTGCGCAAAGATCGAGAACCTTTAGGCCTGACACATCGCCCGCAAGCTTGGCAGGTAAGGCCGCGGCCACGTCTTGGACCCACCAGTCGCCCGTGGCAAATCCCGGCATTTTCGACACTTGGGCCTGTCCTGAAAACCGGACCGTTCCCGTTGGCAAAACGTCACCACCGATAGCCTCAGCTAGCTTTGCAGCGTCCGATTTCACGCTAATATCCAAAGGCGCGCCTTTCATATGCGCGCGTTCAATGTCCTCAAGAACCGCTTTCCCGTAGGCGTCTTGCATTGGCTTTCGCAACCATTTTGGCAAGCGCGGCACAGGGAGCGCGGCCCAAATGTCATCCGCCCCATCTGCCTTGCGTAAAACCGCATTCACAAAGCCGCTGGCACGATTGTCATCTTTGAGGCTGCGCACAACGGTCACAAATCCGTCCACCACCCCATGGGCAGCGGCGTTCATTTCCAAGATTTCCACCACACCGAGACGCAGCACATTATGCACAACCTGTGACGGACGTTTTTTCAAATGCGGCCCAAGGAACCGATCCGCACGATCCAGATACCGCAATGTGAGTGTCACCTGACGTTGAAGCCGCGCGCGTTCATCATCGGCCAATTTGCCAACAATACGTGGATCCGTCATCAGGTCCGACATCAAACGGCCTTCATCCATGATGGCATTCATCACCCTCAATGCGGCTTTGCGTGTTTCCAAACCTTGCTTTGACATGCGTCTTCCTTCATCTGGGCCAATTCGGCTTGCCCCTTTGATGCATGGGCCTATAACATGAACGCATAGAAAGCGAGATGGAATATGACAGCCAATCCCCCAAAGAGCCCCAAAGAACGCACCGATATCCCCGATGCCGCAAAACGCGCGCTCGCAGAGGCCAAGGCCCGCCGTGAGGCCAAAGAGAACGCCAACCTCCCGACTGAACTTGGCGGGCGTGACGGGCCAGAGGCCACACGGTATGGCGATTGGGAAAAGAAAGGCATTGCCATCGATTTTTGAAAAACGGCCCTCAGTGCAGCACAGGTGGGGGCCAAAACAGCGGCACTGAGGGCAAGCGCATATCGTTACGCCCGCCCTATTTGCCAAAGAACTACGGCACTTATAGGATTGCAGGAAGGAAATATCATGATCATATCATGTCCCGATTGCGACAAGGTTAACAAAGGGTTAGCGCTACCCTTGATTATATTTTGATTTCTGTCACACTGATTTTATGTCCATCAACAGCCCTATCAAAACACCTTTTACTCAAGATCAAATCGCGTTCCACCGAACGGAGCTGAACCAGATTTTGGGGCTTTACGGACGTATGGTGGCCGCCGGGGAATGGCGTGACTATGGGATTTCTCATCTCAAAGATGTCGCCGTGTTTTCCATTTTCAAACGCGCGGCCGACTACCCTATTTACCGCATAGAAAAACGCCCCAAACTGCGCCTGCGCCAAGGTCAATATTCCATCATCAGCATGGAAGGTCAGATCTTAAAACGCGGGGATGAGTTAAAAACAGTGCTACGCGTTTTAGAACGTAAGCTCATTAAAGCAGTCACCTGACAGGCAAATATGTGCGGTGACATCACCACCGCCACTGGCTTTTATACGCGTTATGGCGTCTTTGATCCCCTCAAATTGCACCTGCATGTGATGGGCATTGGCATGGATAAGCATGGTGTCTGACACCGCCATCGCCACATGGCCTTTCCAATAGAAGAGATCGCCGCGCGTCGGGGTATCGTCCGTTTTGAACCCTGCAAATGCCTGTTCTTGCAGATCACTATCCCCAGCACATGAAATCCCAGCCGCCAAAAGCGCCGCTTGTACCAGCCCTGAACAATCAAGCCCCAACCGCGAATTCCCACCCCAAAGATATGGGGTCCCCAAATAGGTTTCGGCAACTTTTACAGGATCAGAAACGCGCGTTGAAACAAGCGCAAGATGTGACAGCGGAACAAAGCCCCCCGTTGCCAATTCGGCATAGACCCCATCATCAGATACCACATCAACCAACGCCCCATGCGACAACGTCATAAGGTCGGGGGTTTTGAAATCTGCGGCCTCATACACATGGGTCGCAAGGCTGGCCACTTTGTGGGTAATACTGCCAGACACCTTTAGATCAGCGGCTAAAACATAGCCAACATAGCCATCCTTTTCAGAGCGCCCAAATGCATAGAGCCCCGTATTTTCAATAACATGAAACGCATCCCCCCATAGAATTTGCCGATCTCTTGGCCCATCGGGCCTGCGCAAAATATCCGTAACGGGACGCGCGACACGCATCTCATACGCTGTCACAGGGGTGAGGTTCGGCGCCGCATCCTTAAACCGCACATCTACATGGGTACGGGTTGCAGGAAGAAGGCGCCGATCCATTATTTCACCTCTGCAGATAGGGCTTCAAAAATGGCGCGCGTGGCTTGTCCAACGCCGCCTTTCGGACGGGCGGGCGCCGCAACAGGTTGCCAGCCATAAATGTCAAAATGGCTGTATATATCTGGCTTCTCCACAAAATTCCGCAAGAAAAGCGCCGCTGTGATTGATCCTGCAAATCCACCCGCAGGCGCATTATCCAGATCCGCAATTGCAGGGGCAATCATCGCCTCATAAGGATCCCAAAACGGCATGCGCCACACAGGATCAAAGACATCCTTTGCGGCCGTTTCAAGGGCCGCAACAAACGTGTCTTCGCCTGAATAATACGGCGCGAGATCAGGCCCCACCGCCACACGCGCAGCCCCCGTTAGGGTCGCCATGGAAATGATCCGGTCTGGATGATCTTCGCTCGCATAAGCCAAGGCATCCGCCAGCACCAAGCGCCCTTCGGCATCCGTGTTGTTGATCTCAACCGTTTTTCCATTGCGTCCCGTAAGCACATCACCCGGCCGCATCGCAGTGCCATCAACCGCATTTTCAACTGCTGGGATTAGCACGCGCAACTGCACCGGCGTTTTGGTCGCCATGATCATATGTGCAAGCCCCAAAACGGCCGCTGACCCGCCCATATCCTTTTTCATCAATCCCATTGACGCCCCTGGTTTGAGGTTGAGGCCACCCGTATCAAAACACACACCTTTGCCAACAAGGGTGATTTTTGGCCCCTTCGCGCCCCATTTCAAATCAAGCAACCGCGGACGGCGCGTGGATGCACGCCCCACGGCATGAATAAGCGGGAAATCCGCCGCGAGCCCGTCTTTTTCACGTATCACATGAAACGTCGCCCCGTGGCAGTCTGCAAGATCCCGCGCGGCTGCTTCAAGCTCATCTGGGCCCATATCGTTGGCGGGTGTGTTAATCAAATCACGGCTTAAGATTTCGCCCGCGACAATGGCTTCAATGCGCGGAGCGTCTAGGGATTTCGGGCAAACGAGTTGCGCCTGCGGAGCGCTTTTTTCTTTGTACCGATCAAATACATACCCCGCGAGAAGCCACCCCGTTGCTGCCTCTTGTAACGCCACACCCTCTAGGCCGCTTGCGATTTCATACACGCCTTTGGGTAGGGCCGTTGCCGCCTTGGCCATCACAAAACGGTTCCGT